>NZ_CAUHCY010000002.1:0-307495 GCF_959605025.1 Candidatus Proelusimicrobium volucris
GATCGTTCCTACGTTTACGTGCGGTTTGTTCCTTGAAAACTTCTCCTTTGCCATAGTCTTTGTCTCCTATATGTTTTTAATTAAATCCAAAAGCTGGGAATGGGAATCGAACCCACGACCTTCTCCTTACCATGGAGATGCTCTACCAGCTGAGCTATCCCAGCAAAAATCCGTAAATACTTCCAGCGGGCGAAGGGAATCGAACCCTCGTCATCAGTTTGGAAAACTGAGGTTCTACCATTGAACTACGCCCGCAATGGTTATCCCTATTATATCAAATTAAAGCGCAAAAGACACTTGCCACTATTTACCTGGCATTAAAATGCAGGCGCGAGGGAGAATCGAACTCCCGAATAGCAGTTTTGCAGACTGCCGCCTTACCACTTGGCCATCGCGCCATGCATATTTGTCTTTTCTTCAATTATTATATTATAATTGCGCGCCATTGTAAACCGTTTTTATAACCAGCCCACTTTATATACGGTTAAAGAGGAGTATTCCCCGCCGGCTCTGAGCAGGGTTGAAGGGAAATCCTTATTGTTAGGGCTATCGGGGAAATGCTGTGTTTCCAGGCAGAAAGCCCCGTGCTCCTTATATATTACCCCTCCCTTGCCCTTATCCTTGCCGTTTAGAAAATTACAGCTGTAAAAATGCACAGAAGGCTGATTGGTATAAATCTCCAATCTAAGGCCGCTCTCCTCATTCTCCGCTACCGCACCCAAAAACAAATTCCGCCCCTTATATTCGTCGCAGACATAACTGTGGTCATAGCCGCCGCCGATATTAAGTTGCACGTTACCCGCTTTTATATCCGCGCCTATGCTCTTTAAGTTTCTGAAATCAAAAGGCGTTCCTTCCACTTTGTCCATACGGCCCGAAGGTATTAAATCCTCGTTTAAAGGCAGATAGTGCTCTGCGTTTATACACAATTTATGCCCCAATATATTTTTACAGTGGTCACCTAAATTAAAAAACGCGTGATTGGTTATGTTGACAATACTGTCTTTGGAGCATTGAGCGTGGACTTCAAACATCAAGGCATTGTCTTCGGTAAGAGTATAAGCGGCGCTTATCCTAAACTCGCCGGGATAGCCGTCCAAACCATCGGACAAAACGCATTCCAATGCTGCGAAATTTTCTTCCACCTCCGTAAATCTCCAGACTTGTTCGTTAAGCCCCTTAAATCCGCCGTGCAAATGGTTGGGCCCGTTATTCACGCTTAAACTATATTGTTTGCCGCCAATTTCAAACCTACCCCGCGCAATACGCCCGGCATAGCGCCCTATCACCGCGTTAAAATAACGTTCGTTTGAGTTTTTATAGTTTTCCAAACTGTCATGGCCTATTACTATATCGTAAAACTCGCCGGCTTTATTGGGAACTATAAAAGACACTATTCTCGCGCCGTAATTGCTTATCTGCACTTTTACGCCTTTTGTGTTCTTTAAAGTCGCCAACTTACATTCTGCGCCGTCAACGTATCCTTTAAAATCCTCTTCCTTTAAAAGTGGTGCCGTCATAAAGCCCTCCGCATATCGGCATTGTAGCATAAAACACAAGCACTTTGCGCTAAATAAGCTCATTTATTCGGGCCATATTCTCGCGTTTGCAAAAAACTTTTTTTGGGCCTTGACATTTCCTTTTTTGAGCGTATTATATCCTTACGGGCAGTGATAACAAGAGGGTTCTGAAGGAATGGAACCAGTTCTCACTCCTACTTAAGGAGACTGCCCGTTTTGAAAATTTACTGTTGTTTGACCGGGTGGTGTTTTTCGGCGGGGCGGTGTTATGAGTGTAGACGCTGCGATGACGTGAGGATGCCGGATGCGCACATAAAATCCCCTAAGCGGGTGTGCGCAGGAGACGGTCGGACAGTAGGGCCGGATGCCAAAGAAGGTGTGGTCCGTCGTTATGGGCGGCGAACGCGAAGGTGAAGGTGTCTGCGCCGAGGAGAAGGTATGGAGGATAGCTCCAGTTGTAAAAGCGGGCGTTAATCGTTTTAAAGGTAATGGATAATTACAAAGGTAACGGTTAGGGCCCGCTTTTTTTGCGTTCTTTTAACAAGCCTGGAGCCACGCTTTTACGCCAACACAATCACCCTAGGTAACAACAGCCCGATTTAAACTGGGCAAAGCTGCTTTCCTTCATAGAATTTTCTTAATTAAAAAGCCCCGCCGTAAAGCGGGGCTTTTTTGCCTCAAGTAAAACTTTACTGCGGCTAAGCTTCCTGTTCGTTTGTTTTCTGACGCAGGATTACCCTCTTTACCCAAGCGCCGAAATCATCAAACAAAGAATATGCCACCGGCGCCATAAGCAAAGTGATCAGCAAAGCCAAGGTCTGCCCGCCGATTATCACTATGGCCAAACTGCGCCTTAACCCCGAGCCCGCGCCCGTACCCAAAGCCGTAGGTATCATACCCGCGATAATCGTTACGGTCGTCATCAAAATAGGGCGCAGCCTTACTTTGTTGGCTTCCATTATGGCTTTATACTTATCGTAACCGGCATGACGCAGAGTATTGGTATAGTCTACCTGCAATATTGCGTTCTTGCTTACTATACCCATCAACATGAACATGCCCAATAAGCTGAAAATGTTCAGCGTTTCACCGGTGAAAGCCAAAGTCAGCAGCGCGAACGGTATCGTAAGCGGTATAGCCGTAAGCACTACAAACGGGTGGACATAACTTTCAAACTGCGCGGCCAATATCATATAGATGAACAAGATCGCCAAGGCAAATGCCATAATAAAGCTCGATAACATCTTGCCCATCTCGCTTGACTGCCCTTCCAAGCCCGAAGTATAGTTCGCCGGCGCATTCAATTCCTTGAAAGCGGCGTCTATTATGCTTATGGCCTTGTTCATATCCATATTGCCAGAAGTGTTGGCCTCAATCGTAATCTGTCTTTGCCTGTTCATACGGTTGATCTGCGAAGGGCCGAAACCCTGTTCTATCGTCGCCACGCTGTCAAGACGGACAAGGGCGTCCTGCCCGTTTCGCTTGGCCGGGATCATCATGGAAGAGATAACCTCTTTATTGTTCCTATAGTCCTCGTCGGCGCGAACCCTTATTTCATAAAGTTCGTTGCCTTCCTTGTATTTCGATATATCTTCTTCCCCGCCCACCAGCGTACGCAAAGTGGAGGCGATATCGCTTACCTTAACGCCTAAATCGTGCGCTTTGTCGCGATCAATGGAAACTCTGTATTCAGGCTTGGCAAAGTCAAAGTCCAAGTCCAAATCTATAATGCCGGGGGTATCCTTAACCTTATCATACACCGCATTGGCGTAAGACAAAAGTTCATTCATATCAGGGCCGGAAATTACATACTGTATCTTGGCCATTCCGCCGCCCGGAGAACCGCTGATTATGAAGGCTTGGCTCTTTACGTCGTCATATTTGGCAAGGATATTCCTGGTCGCGTCGATATACTCGAATATAGAGTAGCCTTTGCCTCTTTTCTTTAAGTCTTCAAGCTCCACTATAAAATAGCCTCTGTTGGTGGAAGAACCCGTGTTTACTATACTGTCGGCCGATACGCCTATACCCATAAACAGTTTGTCTATAAAGGGCATTTGCTTGAGCTCGCCTTCCACCTGCTTCATAAAGGCGTCCATCTGGGGATAACTCGTGCCGTCGGGCGCCTTAAGGTTTATCTGATATTGGCCCGAATCGTCTTCCGGCATAAAGTCCACGCCGACCATTCCGCCCGCCAAAATAAATATCGGCGATATCGCCAAAAATACCGATAATACCACCATCAGCAATTTGTGCCCCATGGCGAACTTAAGGCAGGCCATATAAACCTTGTTTATAGCATTGTTGACGCCGTCCACCATTTTGTCCGCGCGAGATTTTTTCCTTTCCGCCTTCAAGAATTTACTGCATAACATCGGCGTAAGCGTCAAAGCTATTATACCGCTTATCGTAATGGCGTAAGCTACCGTCAAACCGTAACTCCTTACAAAACGCCCCACTATACCCGTCATAAAAGCCAAAGGCACGAAGATTACCACCAGCGAAGCCGTCGTCGCTATTACCGCAAAGGATATTTCTTTTGCGCCGTCTACCGCCGCCTGCAGCGCGCTCTTGCCGTATTCCTGCATATGGCGGTGTATATTTTCAAGCATAATAATGGCGTCGTCTATAACTATACCCACCGCCACCGTAAGGCCCAGCAGCGTCATATTGTTTAGCGTAAAATCGCTCAAGTACATCAAAAAGAAAGTTCCGATAATTGACGTCGGTATGGCCATGGCCGATATTACCGTGGAGCGCAAATCTCCCATGAACATAAATACCACTATTGCGGCCAAAAACGCGCCTACCACCAAGTGTTCCATTACCGCGAAGAAAGATTCTTCTATATAGCTTGAAGTGTCAGAAATAGTATAAATCTCCACGCCTTTGGGCAACAGAGGCTTAATCCTTTCCAATCTTTCCTTTATAGCGCTTATTACCGCCAAAGTATTTGTGCCCGATTGCTTCTTAATGTTTAAAGAAACGCTCCTCTTGCCGTTAATATAGGTGGCGCTTCTTTCATATTCGCCAGAGTCCTCAACTCGGCCGATGTCGGATATTTTTATCGGCACGCCGTTTACCGTAGCTACGACTATATCGTCAAAACTATTTACGCTGTCGATACGCCCCAACACCCTTAAGTTAAAATCGTTCGCGACGTTTTCCACACGTCCGCCCGGTATCTCGATATTTTGCTCCACTATCGCCGATTTCACCGCGCCGACTGAAACGCCCAAAGACGCCAGTTTAAGCGGGTTGATTATTACGTGTATTTCGCGCTCGCGGCCGCCGACTATATCCACAGACCCTATGCCGCTTACGTTTTCGATATTTTCCTTAACCTGCTTTTTTGCAAGCTCGGTCAAGCTGATAATATCCATATCGCCCGTTACCACCACGTTCAATATGGCCGCGGCGCCTACGTCCAATTTGGATATTACCGGCGAATCAATGCCGTCTGGCAATTCCTTCTCTATCTTGTTTACGTTATCGCGTACTTCCTGCGCGGCGACGTCGGGGTCCTTTTCCAAATCGAACTTGATTATGATAAAAGAAGCCCCCTCCATCGTTTGGGAGGTTATTGTATCTATTCCCGATATTACGTTTACCGCCTCTTCCACCTCTTTGGTGATGGATGTTTCTATTTCCTCCGGGCTTGAACCCTGCAAAGTCGTCTGCACGGTAACGTAAGGGAAGTCCACGTCAGGATACATGTCCACACCCATGCGGCTGTATCCTATAAGACCAAGCACTATCAGCACCAAAGAGAACATCACCGTAGTTACCGGCCTTCTTATAAATAAGGCCGATATGCCGCCGCCGATATTGCTTTGGCCGCTTTGTTCTTCGCGTTTAATTGTTTCTTTATTTTCTTCCATAGTTATAAGCCTTATTTATTTTCAATCTTGATTTTGCTGCCGTCTTTAATTCCGAAAACGATTTTGATTACTTCCTCGCCTTCCTTAACGCCGGATACAATCTCGTAAGTGTCGGCCGATTTTAAACCCACTTTAACTTCCCGCTTGGATACCGTATCGCCGCCTTCGTTTACAACATAGACGTAATCGGCCGTGGTACCGTCGTCCAAAGTTTCGCTCTGTACGCTTGTAAGTTTAAGCGCGGGAACGTTATCCTTCTCCTCCAGTACCAACTTAACTTTAGCGAACATGCCAGATTTTAAAGAACCGTCGGCGTTATCCGCCCTAAGCTCCACCGTTACCACTCTGCTTTGCGAGTCTACCACCGGGCTTATTTTGTACACTTTCGCGGGGAATTGCCTATCTCCAAATGCTTCTACCGTAAACTCCGCGCTTTGCCCCAAATGTATTTTGCCGATATATCTTTCGGGTATATCCACCAAAACGCGAACTTCTTTCTGATTTACTACCAAGGCCACAGGTGTGGTTTTGGTTACGTTCGCGCCCGGATCCAAATACGTCTTGCCGATAACGCCGTTAATGGTGGAAGGCACCAAAACCGGTTCGTATACCGCGCCGACTTCGTCGCGTTCTATCAAAGCTAAGTTTTGGTTGCGTTTTACTTTGTCGCCCTCTTTCAATACGTTTTCCAGCAATTTACCGTCAACTCGCGGGAATATTACCGCCTCCTCCCACGCTTTGACGCTGCCGTTTAATAACAAATCGGATTTAACGTCCCTTAAACTTACCGTTTCCGTTTCTACGGTGAAGCGGTCCGTCTCCATCTGCTCCAAGGCGCTCTTCTCACCCTTGCCAGAGCAGGCGCCCAAAATTACAGCCGACAATATTATAGCCGTTATCTTTTTCATATTTTCGCTACCTCTTTACCTACTGCGTAATTCAAATTGGACAATGCCGTAAAGGCGTCGTGTACAGCCTGTACGTATTGCAATTCCGCATCATGCAAAAGCAGGGCGGAATCATCTAAATCCAAGCGGCTGGCAAGCCCGTTTCTGTACCTTATGTTCGTGCGTTCCAGATTTTTGCGGGCCTCCGCTATCGTGCCTTTTGTTGCCATTATTCTGTTTTTGGCTTCGTTTAAATTAAGCCAGCAGCGCTTGACTTCTATCCTGATATCGCGTTCGGTGTCGCGCGCCTGAAGGACAGCTTGGTCATAAGCCAGCTTGCGCTGTTTTACCAAAGAATCTACCCTAAAACCCTCAAACAGCGGTATGCTCACCCTTAAGCCGACATTGCTGCCCCAAGAGGAATTATCGCTTTCCACCGGTATCATTATATGATCTGAGGTGCCGCTGTAAGATACATTGGCAAATGCCGCTATTGAACCGTAATGATCCGCTTTGGCGATTTTAATGTTTTCATCTGCTATCTGCACATTTAAATCCGATATGACAAGCTCCGGGCGGTTTTCCTTCGCCATTTGATAAAGCTCTTCCAAAGAAGGTATTTCCACTTTCAAAATATCCTTAAGCTGCCAGGTAAGGGAAAGCGGATCCTGCGGATCTTTGTTAAGCACACGCCTTAAAGTAAGCAAGCCAAGCTCATAGCTGTTTTCCGCTTCTATTAAAGGAGGCTCACTGTTGGAGACTTTTACTTTTTGATTTAATACGTCCAAATCGCTGGCAAGGCCTTGCTTATATTTGGAAGTTATTTCCTTAAGATGGTCTTTGGCGATATTTAAATTCTCCCGCTGGACCTGTATCAACGCGTGCGAAAGGATTATTCCGAAGCATAAAGTCGTAACCAAATCCTTAATATTGTTGCGGGTTTCCTCAAGCTGCAAGTATCCACTTTGAGAGGCATACTGCGCCGCCTTTATCCCTGCCTTAACCGCGCCGCCTTTCCACAGCACCAAACTGCCTTCCACGCTCGCACTGGCGGCATTGTCAAGGCTCATCTTAAAAGAACCCATAGAGGTTATTATCTCCTGCGCCCTCAAAGCCCTGGTATAGCTGCCGCTTGCCGTTATCTGCGGATATACCGAAGACCAATACTGCCTTACCTGCTGGGCGTAAATCTCGGCGTTTTTGGCCGCTATTTGTATGGTGGAATTATCCTTCATCGCTATTTCCACAGCCTCTTCCATAGTTATGGCGCCTTCTTGATCGGTATCTTTAAGGGCGAACAAATCCACCCCGCCGCTCTGCTTCTTTACCCCGCTTGCCGCCGCGCTTAAAGGAAGCGGCGTAAGCATATTTGCCGCCATGCTCAGCATAAGAGCAAGGCTGATAGTTCTTTTCATTAAATTACTTCTCCTTATAATTGATAGCCGTAAGTACGGCCTTCGCCATATCTTTGGGATATGACGGCCAAAATTTAACTTCCCCGCCGTGGCTGTGCAATACCAGATGCGCTATATTGGCAAAAATCAAATGCATAGCCAAGTCTTTGCCTTCTTTGCCAAGACGTCCGGCTTTACACTCCTTTTCCAATATGTCCGATATTATCGCAAAGTTTGCTTTCCTCATGGAAACGAACCTCTTCTCCAGCTCCGGATTGGACAGTAAATAACTGCTTACATGCACCACAAACGATAAAACCTCTTTGCGTTTTATGTCTATAATGTATTTAGAAAATATAAAAGCCAATATTTCTTCCAACGAAGCGCCGCTGTCGGCAAAGCGCTTTAATTTCTCGTTGTTAAGAATGGAAGATTCCTCTATCAAACTGTAACAAAGGTCTTCCTTATCCTTAAAGTAATAGTAGAGAACCGGCTTCGTTACGCCGCAGGCATCGGCTATTTCCCGCATGGAAATATCCTTTAGCCCCTTCTCCGCCATAAGCAGAAAGGCCGCTTTTTTTATTTTCTCTTTCATATTTACTTCGTGCTTTTTATCTTTCATTTTTATTTACCTACCGGTAAGTATATTTTACAACAATACCGTTTTAGATGTCAAAAAAACCGGCATCATACGACGAAAAATTCCCGGACAGAAAAAATATCCCGCTTTTTTCAAAACGGGATATTTATATATTTTTGCCGCAAATTCTTTATTTAAGAATAAGCTCTATCTTCTTTAGCTGGTCTTTATTTACCTTCTTGTGCGGTGCGCATACCGAAGCATACATCGTTTCGCTGCAGACTCCGCATCTTTTAAGTTTAGCTATCGCGGGAACAGCCGATAAGATAAGCTTCTTGGCGGAAACTTCATTCGTTTTCATAGTTTCGTTTACTTTCGCGGCGGTAACTTCCTCGCCTTCTTTCCAAGCGTCAAAATCCGTCACCATCGCGCAAAACCCGTAAGGCAAGCCCGCCTCGCGCGCCAATTTGGCTTCGGGGCAGCTGGTCATGCCGATAAGCGACCAACCCATCTTCCTGTGGAACTCGCTTTCCGCCTTGGTGGAAAAGGCGGGGCCTTCCATACACACCAATACTCCGCCGCGGGCGGATTTTATCTTCAGCTCTTTGGCTTGTTTGTGCAGTTCGGCCTGGACGCACTCGCAAAAAGGCTTTGCAAAAGACACATGCCCCACTATCCCATTGCCGAAAAAGCTCTGCGCCCTGCCGACCGTTTTATCTACAATCTGATCCGGGAATACCAATGTTTTTGGCGGGAGATTTTCCTTCAAAGAGCCAACCGCGCTAAAGGATAAAATCACCTTCGCACCCAATTTCTTTAAAGCGTAAATATTGGCTTTGTACGGCACCTCCGACGGTAAATAGATATGTTTTCTGTTATGCCTTGCCAGAAATCCGACCTTAACTCCGCCGATTTCGCCCGTTATTATTTTATCGGAAGGATTGCCGAAGGGCGTCTTTACCGCCACTTCCTTTTTGTTCTTCATTTCCTCAAGATTATAAAGGCCGCTGCCGCCGATAATGGCTATATCTATCATAATACACCCCCGTAAAGCGGAAATTGTTTAAGAAATTTTTTAACTTCATTTGATATTTTAGCAAGCTCCGCCTCATTCTCGAAATTGTTTATGGCTCTGTCGATAAAATTGGCGACTTTAAGCATATCGCCCTCCTTCATTCCGCGAGTGGTTACCGCAGGGGTGCCAAGCCTGATGCCGCTGGTTATCATCGGTTTTTGCGGATCGTAAGGAATGGTGTTTTTATTGCAGGTAATGCCCGCTTTATCTAAAGCGGCCTCGGCCTGCTTGCCCGTTATGTTTTTACTTCTTAAATCAACGCTTAAAACATGGCAATCGGTACCGCCGGCAACTATGCGGTAGCCCAAAGTCTTCAAAGCTGCGCAAAGCGCCTGAGCGTTTAATTTTACCTGGTGCTGATATGCTTTAAATTCAGGCTTTAAAGCCTCCCCAAAGCATACTGCTTTGGCCGCTATAATATGCATTAAAGGCCCGCCTTGCGTGCCGGGGAAAACGGTGGAATTTACCTTCTTTAAATACTTTTCCTTACATAAAATCAGCCCGCCTCTGGGGCCCCTTAAAGTTTTATGGGTAGTGGTGGTTACCAAGTCGGCATAAGGTACGGGTGAAGGATATTCGCCCGCAGCAATAAGCCCGGCATAGTGGGCTACGTCGCAGACCAAAAACGCGCCGACACTGTCGGCTATTTCCCTAAGTTTCGCCCAATCAAAAATCCTTGAGTAATTGGAAGCGCCAGCCATTATCAGCTTGGGCCGCGCGGCCAAGACTGTTTTAGCAGCTTCGTCATAATCTATTTCTTCGGTGTCTTGGCGGACGTTCATCTCCACTATCTTAAAATACTTCCCGCTGAAATTTAAAGGGTGTCCGTGCGTCAAGTGTCCGCCGTGCGATAAATTCAACCCCAAAACGGTGTCGCCCGGCTCGATAAGCGAAAGATAGGCCGCGATATTGGCCTGCGTACCGCTGTGCGGCTGCACGTTGGCGCCTTCAGCTTTAAAAAGTTCTTTGGCTCTTTCTATGGCTAAAGTTTCTACTTTGTCGACAAACTCACATCCGCCGTAATATCTTTTGGAGGGATAACCTTCCGCATATTTGTTGGTGAGTATGGAGCCTTGCGCCTGCATCACGGCGGGCGAAGCGAAATTTTCCGACGCGATCAGCTCTATCCTGTTTTGCTGCCGGTCTAATTCCTCCATAATGGCGTTATAGACGGCGGGGTCTTCTTTCTTAATGGCTTCGTACATAAAAACCTCCAAAAAATTACAAATTTTCCATTATTATTTAATATAATTATTATAAGAAATTATAGCATTAGGAGAGTGTAAAGAAAATGGAAAAAAAGACGCAAAAAAGTTTCCTAAACGAAACCATAAAACATATAGACATCAAAAAACACAATGTAGTAAAGTTAGTTGACGATATGGCCGATATGGCTTATACCTCCAGAGATTTAAACCGCGCAGCAAACATATACGACCAAATGCTTAAAGACAAAAATTGCTGTATCTTCGTCTGCATCGCGGGTTCCTTAATCTCCGCCGGCCTTAAGAAAATGATTGTAGATATGATTGACAACAATATGGTTGACGCCATTATTTCCAACGGCGCGAATATCGTAGATCAGGACTTTTTTGAAGCTTTGGGTTACAAACACTATAAAGGCGATCAGCACTATGCCGACGATAACCTCCTGCGCGAATTGCATATAGACAGAATTTACGACACCTACATCAATGAAGACGAACTCAAAGTCTGCGACGAAACGGTAAAAATCATCGCCGACAGCCTCGAACCTAGACCTTACTCCTCCAGAGAGTTCATTTACGAAATGGGCAAATGGCTGGATAAAAACAAAAAAGGCAAAGACAGCGTAATTTACCACGCTTACAAAAAAGGCGTACCTATATTCGTTCCCGCTTTCTCCGATTGCTCAGCCGGATTCGGCTTTGTAGCCCATCAGACGGAACATCCCGAAGCGCATGTTTCTTTGGACAGCGCAAAAGACTTCCTCGAGCTTACCAAAATCAAAATCAACTCCAAAGACAGCGGTCTTTTGATGTTCGCGGGCGGCGTACCCAAGAACTTTGTACAAGATACCGTAGTCGCCGCGGAAATACTCGGAGCCGATACGCCTATGCATAAATATGCCGTACAAATCACCGTCGCCGACGAAAGAGACGGCGCCTTATCCGGCTCCACCCTTAAGGAAGCATCCAGCTGGGGCAAAGTATCCACCTCTTTGGAGCAGATGGTATACAGCGAAGTTACCCTCGCCGCTCCGTTGATAGTCGGATACGGTTACCATAAGAAAAATTGGAAGAACAGAAAATCCAAAAATTATGCCAAATTCTTACAGGACGAAGACAAGAAAAACGCCGCACTCGCAAAGAAAAAATGTTGCTCCTGCAAGAAATAAAACTTGGAATATATGAAAAAGTTATTTCTGTGCTTAGTTTTGCTCACCTGCCCGATAGCTTTCAGCTTCGGGCAGTTGAGCGTTTCCGGCATTACCGGGAACAATAATTATTCCGCGTTAAGAGCGAGCTATAATCTGTCCCTGCCCTTAACGCCGATGTCCATTACGCCCAAATTCGCAATGTACGAGCAGGACGGAATGAGTACCATGTACCAATATGGTTTGGGAGCCAATATCGCCACGCCCTTTTACGACTTGCTGGAAGTCGGAGCCGAAGGCGGATACACCCCCAAAGCAAACGACTATTCCAATTATTTTTGGGACGTACACGCCGCGCTTAGCCTGCAAAACTTCCTATTTAAGTTTATTCCGCTTGAGGAAGTAAAAGCGGGTTTGGGATATAAGACCATATACCATTCCTTCTATTCGCCCGACACCGACGTTACCGAACAGGATATTTATATGTTCTTGTATCAGAAGACCGGCGGTTTTGACGCCTCGCTGACTTATACCAAGGCTTTGGATTTCTCCGGAGATAAAGTAGGCGTTCCGCTTTGGCTTGATATCCCCGGTTTTACCGCCGTATATGAAGGGTATTTGGACTATTCCTTGAGCTTAGACGCCGGCTATACCTATAAGTTTATCCGCCCCTACGCGGGATATACATTTATCAAAACGGACAATTATCCCTCCACCGATACGGCAAGGCTGGGTGTGATACTCAATGTATTTATGGTTGATGTGAACGCTTCAGTGGAATGGTTTAATTTTACTCAGAACACGGGCGACAGACAGACTTTCTTCTCCCTAACGGCAGGCGTTTCGATATTATGAGTATAGCAGAACAGAGCAAGACTTTATCCCTTATGATGCTCGCGCAGAGGATTATCCTCGCGCTGGCTTTCCTGTTTTTGGCCATAGGCGAAACTTTACACTTAAACGCCTTTGTGCAAAACGGTATAGATATAGGCTTGCCATTTTCCAGGATATTATGCACCGCCGCGGTAATAATAACTTTTATAGCGGCGCTGTTTATTATGCTTGGGCTTTTCTTTAGGACTTCAAGCGTCATAATGGCGGCAATCACTTTGTTTTCGGGCTTCTTCTTTTTCGCGGGAAGCTTCAACAAAGTAAATATAGTAGGCACGCTGTTTGCGCTCGCTTTGCTCTCTGGTTTTATAATAACCGGCGCCGGCAAATGGAGTTTGGATTCCTACCTCAAAAAGAAAAGGGAAAAGGAAAACAAAAGAATCTTATTCAGATAAAAAAGCCCCCGATTTGTTCGGGGGTTCTTTTCGTCCCTTTCATCTCCCGTTTTTATAGGCTATCATTAAGAAGGGGGCACTATGAAAAAAATAGTTTTAATCAGACACGGCCAAAGCCAATATAATCTTGAGAACCGTTTCACCGGGTGGTACGACTGTCCGCTTAGCGGACACGGCGTATCGGAAGCGAAAAAAGCCGCACGCCTTTTAAAAGAAAACGACTTTCTGTTTGACGAGGCTTATACCTCTTTGCTTAAAAGAGCCATAGATACGCTTAATATTATACTTTCCGAACTAAATCAAGAATGGATACCCGTAAACAAGACCTGGCGCCTGAACGAAAAACATTACGGCGTTTTGCAGGGCCTGAACAAAAAAGAAACGGCCGAAAAATACGGGGAAGAACAAGTACTATTGTGGCGGCGCGGCTTTGCTGTGCGCCCCGCTCCGCTTGACACAAACGACGAGCGCTCCCCCTTTAAAGACAGGCGCTACAAAAATGTCCCCAGCCAATATCTGCCTTTAACGGAATCTTTAAAAGACGCCATAGCGCGATGTCTGCCCTATTGGCAGGAGGAGATTTTTCCCTCTTTAAAAAGGAACCGCCAGATAATCGTAGCCGCGCACGGCAACAGTTTAAGGGGGATAGTCAAATATCTTAAAAACATCAGCGACAAAGACATCGCCTCTTTCAACTTGCCTACCGCCGTACCGTATGTATTTGAATTTGACGAAAACTTAAATTACGTGCGGGATTATTTCCTGGGCGACGAGCGGGAAATAAAAAAACTTATGCAACAAACGGCAAGCCAAGGCGGAAAGTAATTTATGGGTCTTTTTCCCACTAAGATCTAGGTCTTTCTACTCTTGTCTACTTTGAGATATTTATATATTCTATATTTATGAGGATAATCTCGCACTGTATACTTTGCCTTATTTTAATTTCAAGCGCGCTCTGCGCTTGGGCGGTTCCGCACGCTTTGGATGATTCTTACAGCGAACAAAAACTTTTCGCGATAGACGCTATCGCCGCAAAGCAGCCCCTCAAATATAAAATAGAAGATCCGGAAAATCCCGCAAACAATTACAATATACCCGGGGATTATCAAAAATGGTTTAACAATGTTATCAGCAGGCTCAATGATCAACACAGGGACGAATTGTCCGCAATAATGGATATTTTGCAATTTGGCGCAAGCGACGCAGCCTATAAGCTCGACACTCAAGATCCTCTTATTACCTTCCATTTTAGGAAAACTCGTAAAGAGATTTTCTCCAGCTGCGTACGCGGCGCTGCCGCATGCTTTAAATTCTATTTGGGCAAAATGCAGATTTACGCCTTAACGCCTAATGAAGAAACTTCTTATTATTCCGATTTAGTGCATGAAATCGGCCATTCACTTAGAATGGAAGATCTCTATGACGATCAATTGCTTTCAACCGCGGGCAAATACGGCTCCGGTGTAAAACCGTCAATAATGCTTCACGATCAGCGATTAACTTGCGATGACGCCGACGCAATCGTAAACTCCATATATTTGGCAAAGAAACTGGCAAATCCTGCTTTCCCGGATTTGCAATTTACCTCTTTTTGCAATCAGAACATAACCTATAAAAACGCCCGCCAGCAAAACAGAAAGCCCATGATTATAGACTATGAGGGAACAAGAACAATTTATACATACTGCAAAAACGGCGAAGTAAAAAGCATAAGGCAGATATATCCCGCCAATTACGATAAATTATTGCAAACCCTGCAAGCGCCATCAGCATGTTCAGGCGAGGATTTGCCGCAATACCCTTTGAAACCAAACGAAGCGGAATCTTATTATACCGCAGATCTAAAAACGGGCAAGATCCTTTCTTCCAAAACTGCACAATATTCCCGTGTACCTGACGGCAAGAATATTTATATCGCCATACCAGACAGCGGCGGATTGTATATTCAGGTAAAAACTAATGGGAGAGATATACCTGTTTCCCTGAAAATCAAAGACCAAAACGGCCGGTTGATTTATCTTTTTGCTTATTTAAAAGAAGGCTATAATTTAGTATACGACGCATACCTTTCCGGCGATATAATACCTTCTTCCGCGGCCACTCTGTTTATATACGACAGGGAAAATAAAAAAGATTATTATGTTTATAGGGATCCCCCATGGCCGGAAATACAATGTTCCGCAAGCGAATCAAAGTGCGCGGAGATGAGCAATCTCTTGGGAAAATACGCCTATACCTTGAAAGAAGATGGCCTTAAATATCCGGTTTTTGGAGGGTTCTCCAACGGCTCTCCGGAAAAGAATATTGCGGACGCCTCTTCTTGGGAAAATTTCTTGTTAGGCAATTATCCGCCTATAACCTTGACGCTGGATAAAGTAAAACTGGATTTGAAATTGGAAACTCTTCCCCAGAAGAAAATACCTCTCCCTCTTTAAACAAGCCCCCTTACAGGGGGCTTTTGACGTATCATAAAAGATTTTCTTAATTTCCAAAAATCGTTATCGTGTCCTCATGGCGGTATGCTTTCATATTGCCGGCAAAATCATAGCCTTTAAAACGGAAACTTAAATTGCCGCTTTTGGCGGGAATATATTTTTCTCCGCTCTTAGCATAATACCAGGCCCTCTCCACTGATACTCCGCAATATTCTTCCCCAACAACAATCGGATAAACATCTGCATCGATTCTGGCTAAAATCTCGGCCGCGGCGGAGGGTATTTCGCCTTGCGGAAGATACAGCTTCTTTATTTTTATACCCTCGATATCCGTCAAAGCGTACAAGGCGCTTTTATATCTGCTTGAAATGAAAATACAATCTATTTCTTTAGACCCTGCGGAAAGTACGGCAGACTTAAGCGTTTTAGGGCTTACCCCCGCCCCCACTGCTATCACCTTCCCATTCTCTTTAACAAACAAAGAATAATTATACCGCCCCTTAAGAACGGAGTTTACACCGCCTTTCGTAAAGAACGCGTAGAGCAAAAACAGCATGCACAGCGCTCCGCATAAGGCCAAAAATCTCTTTTTATTTTTAAATAGCGGGAAGTTAAATGCGGCAAACAAAGCCGTATAATAGGCCAAGACATATCCCGTCTTCCACGATGACGCCGTTATGCCCGCCAAAGGAGTATTGGCGAAAGCCTCCACCAAAAAATTAAATATTGCCAATAATATCTTTAATAATAAAACTACCGTCTTAAATACAAAAGATATATGCCAAAACGATATAAACCACAAAAGGAAGGCTCCCCCCATAATCAATCCGCTTAAGGGAACCAAAAATATATTGGACAAAACAGCGGCGAAAGATATTTTATGGAAGCAGTTTGTAAAAATCGGCACCAGCGCAAGCTGCGCGCTTAAAGATATAAAGAACAGTTCCGCCGCCCATGCGGCAGTCTTTGGCAAGCTCGCCGTAAAGTTAAAATTGCATACGAAATAAATAATCGCCAAAGTAGCCAAGAACGACATTTGAAACCCTACGTCAAAAATACTCTGCGGATTAAAAATCAAAATCAGAAAAGCCGCTATTATAAAACCTTGCAGTACGCCGCTCTTTCTGCCCAAAAGCAAGCCCGCCGTGGCGGCGAAAGTCATAATGTAAGCTCTTATCAAAGGGGCGTCCGCCCCCGCTATCAAAGTATAAAGCAACGCCGTAGTCAAAGCCGCGGCGGCCGGGGCAAACCTACCAGTAAGAAACAATGAACATAGAAAATATACCATCAGCGTAACGAACCCGACATTCCCGCCAGAGGCCACCAAAAGATGAATTGCGCCGCTGTCTTGAAACGCGGCGTAAAGCCCCTTATCCAGATCGCCCTTTTCGCCTATGGCGATACCGCTCAGTATGGCCGAGAGATTGGCGTCAAAATTCTCCGTAAAAACTTTAAGCATATCTGCGCGGACAGCGGATATAACACGCCAAAACAAAGATGCTCTTTGCACGTCTTTCACTTCCCGCACGTCTATTTGGCTGAATATATGGCGCCTGGCCAAATAATTTTTCCAATTAAAGGAACCGTAATTGTCTTCCGAACGCACTTCCCCCAAAACGCCGATAACGGTCAATATCTCGCCCTTGCTCATCTCCGGGCAGGTTTTGCAATAAACATAGGTGCGCCCTTTTGTTTCTTTCCCGTTTACGGAAAGTATCTTGGCGGTGAATACTTGTTTGTCTTTTCTGACAAAAGGATAAGAATCCGCTTTTATAACCATCTCTTGCGCACGCGGCGCGACAAGAAAAGAAGCGTCGCCCTTTTTCGCCGAAGGCACCGGCAAAAAGAGAAACAAAATAAGAGCGTAAATGGTTAGTATTAAGAAAAGCGGCCTTTTGTAGAAGTCCGAAGTCATCAGATTTTTGTTCGGCCCTTTAAGGAATGCGCCAAAGTAAGCTCGTCCATATAGTCAATATGCCCGCCCAGCGGCATTCCGTAGCCCAAACGGCTTATCTTGCCTACAAGGCCGCGTAAAATATCGGCAAGATACAGTGAGGTGCTTTCTCCTTCTGTATCGGGGTTGGTGGCGATAATCACTTCCCTTATTTCCTGTTCGGAATTTTCTATGCGGGAAACAAGCTCCTTAATCTTCAATTCTTCGGCGCCGCGGCCGTCTATTGCGGAAATTGAACCGTGCAGCACATGGTATACCCCGTTATAACTGCCCGTCTTTTCTATTGCCTCTATATCTTTGGGTTCTTCCACCACGCACAAAAGGCCAAAGTCCCTGCTGCTGTCGGAACATATTTCGCAGAGGCTGCCCTCGCTGTAAGAAAAACAAATCGGACAATAATGGACATTGGCCCGCATCTTTAAAAGCGCGTCGGTAAATTCCGCCACTTCGCTTTCCGGCGCCCTTAAAAAATGAAGCGCAAAACGCTCCGCTTGGCGCGGCCCGACGCCTTGCAGTCTTCTAAAGCATTTTATCAGTCTGTCCAAACTTTTCATTTTATCCGTTTATTATTTGTCCGTCAAAAATGTCCAAAATTTCGTTTACTTTCGGGCTGACGGCTTGCTCACTTAAAGCGGCGGGTTCTTGACGCCCGCCGTAATCGCCGTCTACAAAAGCTTCTTCCGAGCTGATTATATCCCCTCCGTCATCAGCCTTTGCGGCGGGTTTGGCTTCAACGGGTTTTACGGAAGGGATTTTCTTCTTTTCGGGCTCAGGGGCGGACTCCTTCAAAAAAGAGTAGTTTTTCTTGGCAGATACAGCTAGTCTAAATTTTATTTTTACGCCGCACACCCTTAAGGCCGATTCCTCCAAGTCGCCCATACGGCCCTGAACAATATCTTTTAAATAGGATTCTCTTTCTTTAAAGGTTAGTTCCCACTCGTCTTTTTTAGGGAAAGAAACCTGCGCCGCTTTCACCGCTTCGCAAATAAGCGGGTAGTTTTGCTCCAAATCATCTTTGAAAGCAGGCCAGACCTCCAAGGGGGAAGAGAAGTCCAAAGGATTTGCCTTGCTATTGTCTAAGTTTTTATCCTCTGCCTTCGCTTTCACTTCGTTCAAAGCATCATAACTATTGGCTTTCACCGGCGTGGAAATCGGCTTTCTTAGCACCTCGGCCGCTTTGGGCATGGCAGGAGCATCGGAGTTAAAAATTTCTTTTTTTATTTCGTCAAAACTTTTGGCTTTGTTTAAAGGTTCCGCATAAACCGGGGAAGATATATCATTTAGGCTTTTTTTTTCCGATTCGCCACCCGCGGCGCCTTGTTCCACAGCTTCCAAGCGGGCGATTAAGGAGTCTATATCTATGCTGTTTTGCATAACGGTAAACAAACCTACTTCCGCCGCCAAAGCGGGCGTATCCGAGAATTTTACCTCATCGGTCAATTTGGATATTTTGCGCGTCAAAGCAGCTATATGGGTGGGTGTAGTTTGTTTTAAAATTTCTTTTGCGCCGGGGTAAGGTTCTTTGCCGCTGTTAAGAGAAAGATAAAAAATCTCGCCAAACGCGTTTTTAACGTCCTTAAGCAAACTAAGAGAGTCAAACCCTTCCGTTCTCACTTTTTCAAATACGCCATGCAGGCGCGCTGCGTCTTTATTTATTATGGCTTCCACACAATCCTTAACCAGATCCTGAGGCAATATCCCCAGCATTTGCGACACTAATTCCTTATTTACTTTCCCGCCGGAAAAGGCTATCGCCCTATCAAAAATCGTTAAAGCGTCCCTTAAAGCGCCGCCCGCACTTTTGGCTATTATAGCAGCGGCTTCTTCGTCAAGTTCTATATTTTCAGCACCCGCCAAATCCATAAGATGGGAAGATATTTCCTCTTCCGTTATCGGTTTGAAGCGGAAAGTCTGACAGCGGGAAGAAATCGTCAAAGGCACTTTATGCAACTCGGTAGTAGCCAAAATGAAAACAACGTGCGCCGGCGGCTCCTCTATCGTCTTTAGCAAAGCATTAAAGGAAGAAGAAGAAAGCATATGGACTTCGTCCAGGATAAACACTTTGTATCTGTCTCGGCCCGCGGCTAAAGCTACGGTATCTATTATGGCTTCGCGTACTTTTTCCACTTGGGTATTGCTTGCCGCGTCAAGCTCTAGAACGTCCATATCGCTTGAAGAGGCTATCTCCAAACATTGCGGACATTTCCCGCACGGGCTTGCCGTCGGCTTATCATTGCCGGCGCCGGTACAGTTCAAAGCTTTAGCCAATATTCTGGCGGTAGTCGTCTTGCCGCAGCCGCGCGGCCCGTAAAAAAGATAGGCGTGCGCTATCCTGCCGGATTTTATAGCGTTTTTCAGTGTGGTCGATACGCTTTCCTGCCCGACGACCTCCTCAAAACTTTGGGGCCTGTATTTATTGGCTAGGCTTATATAGCCGCTCTGCCCTGAAGATAATGTTTCCTCTGTCATTGCCATACCATTATGATATTAAATTAAAATTACTTTTCAAACCGATTATGCACAAAAAAATATGCCGCAAAAGCGCATAATGCCTAAACGGCAAATATTTTAACTGTGCAGATATGTGGGATCTATCAAGCCGGGTATCAGCTGGGCGATACCCTGTATCACAAACTGCACCGCGATGGCGCAAAGTATCAAACCCATAGTTCTGGAAACTATCTGCATACCATTATTCTTAAGTATTCTAAACACCCAGCGCGACATATACAAAGCCAACCCTATTACAAAGCACGCCGCCGCTAAAGCGATTATCATTCCCACCACGGTAATAAAATTATGCGGTTTTTGAGCATACAATATAACCGTAGTAATAGCGCCGGGTCCGGCGAATATCGGCATCGCCAACGGGACTATCAAACTGCTAAGGCGTTCCGTAGCTTGTTTGAAAGAATTGGTAGTAGTAGCTTTTGTTTCCAACCCCTCATTGTCGAATTTGGACTTTCCGTGCAACATGCGGAAACCTATTGTCATAATAAGTATCCCCCCCGCTATTCTGAACGCGGGTATACTTATACCGAACAAGCTCAAAAACGGCTGCCCTATAAAAAAGAAAAATACGCAGATGATAAATATCGACAAAGTCAAAAGTTTGGCGATATTCTTCTGTACGTCCGTGGAATCTTGGTTTACGTGTTCAAGATATATCGGCACATTGCCGATGGGGTTCAATATGGCCAGCACAGCTATAAAGAAGTTTAATATTAAAGGAAAATCTATTGACATTTTTTTGCCTTTTATAATATGGGCAGTACAGGGTTCGAACCTGTGACCTTCCGCGTGTGAGGCGGACGCGCTACCACTGCGCCAACTGCCCTTACTTACTTTAAAAGCTGTAAGTTATTAAATATATTTTACCATAAATATAAAACCCTTTCCATATTCCGCTTTTTGCAAAAAGCCCCTTTTTCCCGCATATTATTATACGCTCGGCGCAGTACTTTTTTTATTTATATAATTATGTTATGGGTATATTCAAATTAAGTTCGCCATTCCGCCCTTCGGGCGACCAGCCTAAAGCCATAGAGCGGCTTGCCGATAATATAAAAAAGGGCGTATCCCGCCAGACTTTGCTCGGCGTTACCGGTTCCGGCAAAACTTTTACCATGGCAAACGTAATCGAGAAAATGGAAAGGCCGGTATTGATAATGTCGCCCAACAAAGTGCTGGCCGCGCAGCTTTACAGCGAATTTAAACAGTTTTTCCCGGAAAACGCCGTGGAATATTTTATTTCCTACTACGACTATTATCAGCCTGAGGCCTATATACCCCAAACCGATCTTTACATAGAAAAGGACGCCGCCATAAACGATCATATAGAAAAATTGCGACTTAAAGCGACGAATTCCCTCCTAAGCAGAAAAGACACTATCGTAGTAGCTTCGGTCTCTTCCATTTATAATATAGGCTCGCCGGAAAGTTTCCAAAAACTTAGGATACATCTTAAAATAGGCGGGACTCTTAGCAGAACCGATTTCACCAAGCATCTTATCAAGATACAATATGAACGCAACGAAACGGAATTTATACAGGGCAAATTCAGAATACGCGGCCCTTTTATAGACGTATTCCCGCCCTATTCGCAAAACGCTTTGCGGGTTAAGATAGAAGGCCCCATAATAAAATCCATACAGGAAATACACCCTATTACCGGCGATGCGGTAAACGAAATTGAGGAAGTTTGGCTTTCGCCCGCAAAGCAGTTCGTATCCGAAGACGAAAAAATGGAAGAAGCCCTTAATTCCATAAGATTGGAATGCGCCGAGCGCGTAAAATTTTTCGAGCACACAAACAAACTTGTGGAAGCTCAGCGCATAAAACAGCGCACCGCTTACGATTTAGAAATGCTGGCACAGACCGGCTTCTGCCCCGGCATAGAAAACTATTCCCGCCAGCTGGAGCTGCGCGCGCCCGGCAGCAGGCCGAACTGCCTGTTTGACTATTTCAAACGATATGACGATTTTATCGTATTTATAGACGAATCGCATGTGGCCGTCCCGCAAATCCGCGGCATGTACAACGGCGACAGAGCCAGGAAGCAAATGCTTATAGACTTCGGGTTCCGCCTGCCCAGCGCCTTGGATAACAGGCCGCTGCGCTTTGACGAATTTGAAAGCCTGCTGCCTTCCACCGTTTTCGTGTCCGCCACGCCCGGGCCCTATGAGTTAAGCATAAGCGGCAATAATATAGTGGAACAAATAATCCGCCCTACGGGGCTGGTGGATCCGCCCGTAAAACTTCTGCCCGCGGAAGGACAAATAAACGATTTGCTCTTGCGCATAGAAGACAAAACCCGAAAAAAGCAAAGAACGCTTGTTCTTGCGCTAACCAAAAAGACGGCGGAGGATCTTTCCGTTTTCCTTTTGGAAAAGGGAGTAAAGGCCCGATACTTGCACAGCGATATAGATTCCTTGGAAAGAATAGAAATCCTTAAAGATTTTTCGCGCGGAGTTTTTGACGTATTGGTCGGTATAAACCTCTTAAGGGAAGGCATCGACATTCCGCAAGTGGGTTTGGTGGCAATACTTGAAGCGGATAATGAAGGTTTTTTAAGGAATCAAACGACTTTAATACAAATCGCTGGGCGCGCGGCCAGGAACGTGGAAGGGGAAGTCTTGCTATACGCGCAGAGAAAAACGCCCTCCATCAAATACGCCATCGACGAAATGGACAGAAGGCGCGCCTTGCAGCAGGCTTACAACAAAGAGCATAATATCCAGCCTAAAACTATACAGAAGGCGGAAGTGGAACTTAAGGAATTTGAACAGGAAAGCCAATCCAGCGCCTTATCTATGATACACACTTTAAGCGAAGTCGCGCCACAGGCAAAAAATCTGCCCGCTCTTATAAAAGAAACCGAACGGCAAATGCGCGATGCCGCCGACAATTTGAACTTCGAACTGGCCGCGCAGCTGCGCGACAGGCTGTTCGAACTTAAAGACATGGCGGTAAAAACTCCAAAAAAACCCGCCAAAAAAAGGTAAAATTTATATATGGATTTTAAATTTACCGTAAACAGAACAATACAGCTTGAAGAAACTTCTTCCACCCAAGACGTGGCAAAAGAGCTTGCGCCTCTCTGCAAAGAGGACGGCATTTTAATAATCACAAAAAAGCAAACCGCGGGACGCGGCCGCTTTGAAAGAGTTTGGGAGTCTAAAGAAGGCGGCTTGTATTTCAGCCTTATACTGCGCCCCAACGCCAAAACCATGCCGCTTGATCTGCTAAGCATAAAAGCCGGCCGGGCCGTAGCCCAAACGCTTAAAGACCTTTACAATATCAAAAGCAAAATAAAACTGCCCAACGACGTTTTGGCTTTCGACGGGAAGGAATACAAAAAAATATCCGGCATTTTGATAGAAACTTCCGCCCAGGCCGACGGCGGCCTTGATTGGATAGCACTGGGAATAGGCATCGACACAAACAATACCCCGTCAAAAAAACTTAATGCCGCAAGCGTAAAACAACTGACGAAAAAGCAGGCGGACAATCAAGAACTGCTGCAAAAATTTCTGCAGAATTTCGCCAAAGAATACGTCAGCTGGAATATCGCTTAATTTCCCACACTATAATTTAAACGATACGGCAAACAAAAAGCCGCCCCTAAGGCGGCTTTTTATCGTTTAATTAATAAGAGATTAAGCGTCGCCCATAATGCGTTTCACTTTCTCCACGAGAACGCTGGTCCTGAAAGGTTTAAGGCAGAAGTCTTTTACCTGCGGATTGCCTGTAAACATCTTCTCCGATTCTTCCAACGCGGAAACGATCATTATGGAAGCACCCTGTAAATCTTCGTCTTTTGACATCGCCGAAGCTATCGCCTTACCGTCATAGCCGGGCAACATTACATCCAGCAAGACCAAATGCGGCCTTACCTTCCTTATTAAATCAAGGGCGTTGCGACCATTGTCGCAGAGATAAACCTCATACCCGCTGCGGCTTAATATCATATTTAACAATTCAAGGATATCTCTTTCATCTTCGATAATAACTATTCTCTTCTTTAACTGTGTCATATTTCCCCCATGTTGTTAAATTTATATAATTATTAAATCAATTATACTTTTTTTGGAATAAATTTTATGGATAAAACCAATTTCCAAGCGACAACCTGGCAAACGCTGATTAAATTTGAGAAGCAAAACGCTTTCTTTAAACCGAAAATCGGCGTATTGGTAGGGCTTTCGGGCGGGGCGGACTCCGTAGCTTTGGCACATTTCGTCAAACAGCTAGGCTTAAAAAAGCAGTTCCCCGTATATGCCTGCCACGTTCACCACGGCCTTAGAGAAGCGGCCGACAAAGACGCCGCTTTCGCCAAAGAGCTGGCTAAAAAATTAAATATCCCTTTCATTCTAAAAAAAGTAAACGTTAAGGCTTTGGCGAAAAAAGAAAACTTGAGCGTGGAACACGCCGCCAGGAAAGCCCGCTACGAGGCTCTTGTTCAGGCGGCTCAAAAATGCGGCTGCAAGCAAATCGCTCTCGCGCATCATCTTGACGACAATGCCGAAACCTTCCTCCTAAACGTCCTACGCGGGACAAAAGCCAAAGGCCTGCTGGGTATTCCCATAAGAAGGCCGCTAGGCAAGCTGGAAATAGTAAGGCCTTTTTTATGCATTACCCGCGAGGAAGTAAACTCTTACATAAAAGAGCATAAACTTTCTTTTATTAACGATGAAACCAACTCCGACCAGGCTTATACCCGCAACTGGGTGCGCGGCACGCTGCTGCCCCTGTTGGAACAGAAACAGCCCCAAATCCGCAAACACATTAACGATATTTCGCAAGATTTATATAAGTATATAAGCCCTAAAACAGCAGATAAATAATCAGCGCTAAAGCCGCGCCGCCGGCCATAAACATACTTAATACCGCAGGCGCCAGCGAAAGCACAAGCGTAAAAAATGTCCTTACCTTGGAAAGGCCGTAAGCCTTGTTCATCATATACAAGATAAAACAAAGCTGTAAAACCGCCACTATCACTACAACAAAGCCTTTAAGAGCGGCCAAGGCCGGCAAAGCCGCCTGCACTAAAGCGAAGCTGACCAAAAGCGTCAAAGAAAACTGCGAAAGCCCGATAAGCGTAAACAAACCCGCCGCACTGCCTTTGCCCGTAGAAAGCTCTAACAGCAAATGCGCGCTTGAAGCTACAAAAAAACCTATACATATATCGGCAAGCAATACCCCGAAAAACGCAAATGTAAAACCGAAATTGCTCATCCCGCCCGCACCTAAAGCCAGCATTATCATTATGCTTAAAGAGCCAGTAACATACCCCAAAAACGCCATAAACAGCGAGCGCGTTTTTATTATATCGTCAACGGCCTTTGAAGGCTCCGTAACAAAATCGTAAACCGTATTGATAAAATTCATAAAACCGCCTTAATACGTCCACAGATACGAAACTTTCGGCGTAGTAAAATCCTCTATCTTGGAAGAAAGACCCAATTTGTTTTCCATAGACGCGCCGCTCATATAAATCAAATCCATAAAGTTATTTGGACGTACGGACAATAATTTAATGTCTTTTATTCCCGTAAGCTCGGACAATATATCCTGAGCCGTTTCTTCCCCGCCCAAAGCGTCTATCATGCCGATCTCCTTGGCGCGAGCGCCGGTAAACACCCGTCCGTCGGCGTATATCGGCAGCATTTGCTCCTCCACGTTCGGGCGGCCTTGGCGAACCGCTTGATAAAACTGCTGGTAGGTTTCATTTATCATTTCCTGCAAGAGGGCAGCCTCCTCTTCCGTCATCGGGCGGTAGGCCGAACCTATATCCTTATGCTTGCCCGATTTGACGGGCGTAACTTTTATGCCCAATTTATCGAATAAACCCTCTATATTGTTGGCCTGCATAATTACGCCGATGGAACCCGTCATCGTACCGGGCTGGGCGACTATTTTGTCCGCCGCCATCGCCACGTAGAAGCCGCCGCTTGCCGCGACGTCCCTAAACAAAGCGACTACGGGTTTATTCTTGGACTTAAAAAATAAAATCGAATTGTAAATATCCTGCACCGCGGCCACCGTTCCGCCGGGCGAATTTATATCCAGCAAGAGCGCTTTTACTTCCTTTTTATCGGCAAGCTCCCTTATCCTCCTGGATATGGCCGAAGCGCTGTTTTGTTTGGAGAAAAATCCATTGTCGCCGCCTTCTTGTATAATACCCCTTATTTTTACTACCGCGGCGCCTTCTTCCGCAGAGAGTTTTTTAAACAAAGATTCCCCTTTGCCTGCAGCCGCCGCGCCTTCCTCTTTGCCGGAATCGGCCAAACGCACCGTTTTTCCCGGCGTAAGCGCCAAGTACAAGCCACTGATCATAGATAAAGTAAAAACCGCGGTCAAAACGGTCAGCCAAATCTTTATGGCGCGGCCTTCTTTTTTAGTTTTCGTTTCTTTAGGCTGTTCTTCCGCCAGCAAGGCCTGAATTGGATTTTCTTTATTTTCTTCCATCAAAAATACTCCCGATTAAAGGTTAATTGAAATTGAATTGTCGTTAACTTTAATTATATCAATAAAATGATACAATTTACTTAAGCAAAAGGGAGGGCTTATGTTTGAGGGAATTTATACGGCGCTGATAACGCCTTTTAAAAATTCGAAAATAGATTTTGACGCCCTTGGCGCAATAATAGAACGCCAAATCAAAGGCAGGGTAAAAGGCTTCGTGCTTTTGGGCACTACGGCGGAAACGCCCGCCTTGTCCTTTGAAGAAAAGAAACAGATTTTGGATTTCGCCTGTCCAATAATCGCGGGCCGCGCCAAAGTTATAATAGGTGCGGGTTCCAACAATACGCAGACAACGTTAAAGAACGTCGAACTCGCCTCCGCTTACAATCCCGACGCGCTTTTAATCGTAACGCCTTATTACAATAAGCCCAACTTAAGCGGAATGATAAAGCATTTTTCCTTGGCGGCCCAAGCGGGCAAGCCGATAGTTTTATACCATATACCCGGCAGAACGGGGCAGAAATTAAGCCAAGATTTCTTGGGAACCCTGCTTGAGGCCGTACCGCAGATAAAGGCTATAAAAGAATCTGACTACGACATAACGCATATCGTAAAAACGGCGGTATCCTTTGCCGCAAAGCGGATAGAATACATCTGCGGCAACGACGACCTTTGGCCCGTATTCTTGGGCCTGGGCGCACGCAGTTTGATAACGGCGGCGGGCAACTCGATGGCGCCTGCCATGGTCAAGATTTACGATCTGTTCGAACAAGGCAAAACCAAGGAGGCTATGGAGATTTTCAGGGTGGCGTGGCCGATAATAAGCGGCAGTTTCCTCGAGGTTAACCCCACCTGTTCCAAGTATCTGCTTTCCAAACTGGGGCTTTGCTCGCAAGAGGTGCGCCTGCCTTTGGGGGACCTCTCTCCAAAAACGAAAGACGCGCTGGATTTAATGTTCGAAAATTATCCTAAGGAATTTTTTATATGAAAAAGATTTCCATATTGAAGTTCGGCGGGAATACTCTGGCCAATAAAGAAAAAATACTTCTTGCCGTCAATTTGATAAAGCAAAGAGTGGAACAAGGTATTCTGCCTGTGGTGGTAGCTTCCGCCAACGGCAATATGACCGATATTTTGCTGGATAATGCCTATTCCTTAAGCAAGAACCCCAACAAGCGCGAACTTGATATGCTGATAACCACGGGCGAAAGGATAAGCGTGGCATTATTATCGATAGCTTTAAACGACATAAATCTGCCGGCGGTGTCTTTGACGGGCTCGCAAATAGGGCTTACTACTACGCCAGAACACGCGGGTGCGGACATCAAATGCATAACCAGCGACCGCCTGCAAAAGGAGCTCGACAAAGGCCATATCCCGATAATAGCGGGGTTTCAGGGCATAGGCGAGAATAAGGAAATCACCACTCTTAAAAGGGGCGGCAGCGACGTCTCGGCGGTATTTATAGCCAGCCAGCTCGGCGCGGACCATGTCGAGATGATAAAAGACGTAGACGGCGTATATACCAAAGACCCAAACAAAAACAAAGACGCCGAAAAGCTTAACCTTATGGATTTTGACGTTATGTACAAACTTGCTCTTGAAGGTGCCAATGTTCTGCACCCGGACGCCATCAAACTGGCAAAAGAAAAGAACGTGGAAATCAGGATAATATACTATAAAACGGGAGAAGTGGGGACGATTATAAGATGAAAACCATAGCTGTTTTGGGAGCGGCCGGGAAAGTCGGCCAACTGATGCTCAAAGAGCTTGCGCGCATGGACGCGAAAGCGGAAATACAAGCTTACGGCAGGGAGGAAAAACCCTCGCACTGCGATATCGCCATTCTGTGTACAGACGATCCGGTAAGCGAAGTCTTGGCCAAAGAACTCAAAGATAAGGCAGGGTTTATAATAGATATGTCGGCCAAATTCAGGAATGATCCTTCAGTGCCGCTTGTCATACCGGAAATCAACGCCGACACCATCACCAAAGACACCCGCCTGATAGCCAGCCCCAACTGCACGACTACGGGCCTTGTGATGGCTTTAAACCCTTTAAAAAAGAAATACACCCTAAAGGAAGTTTTCTTCTGTTCCTATCAGGCGATAAGCGGCGGCGGCAAAAAGCTAATAGAGGATTTTAATACCGAAGGTTCTTTATATCAGGCCAACTGCGTGCCTTTAATAGGGTCTATTCAGCCTAGCGGTTTTACTTCCGAGGAGCTTAAAGGCATAAACGAGACGCGCAAAATACTGCGCCTGCCCGATATAAAAGTGCGCCCGCACACCGTGCGTGTGCCGGTTATGGTCAGCCACAGTCTGGGCGTTACGCTTAGGGCCGAGGAAGATTTTGATATGGGTGGCATACAGGATTTGTTTGCCTCGCAAAGCGGAGTAATATGCGACGGCAAAATATACACCCCCAAAGAAGTCGCCGGCAAAGACGAAGTATTCATAAGCAGAATAAGACGCGACTATGAGGACAAAAATATTCTGCATTTCTGGATAACCTTTGATAATCTTCTCAAAGGCGCCGCACTCAACGGCAGACAGATAGCGCAGTATCTGCTGGAGAATTTTTAAATGACGGATATAATCATCAACGGCGCGCAAGGCAAAATGGGCCTCCTAATAAAACAAATTATCGAGGAACAATACCAAGATAAAGCCCGCATAGTACAGCTTAGGGATAAAGATACCGCACAGCCCGCGCCAAAAGCGGACGTGATTATCGATTTTTCTCTGCCTTCGGGCGCTTTGGCTGCTTATCAGACGGCGAAAGAGATAAAGGCCGCTCTTCTCTGCGGTACCACTAATTTGGATGAAGCTTTTCTTTCCAACCTTAAAGAGGAGAAAGAAATCCCCGTATTTTACAGCGCCAATGTAAGCATAGGCGTATTTTTGTTCGGCAAGCTGCTGCAAGAGGCGTGCTCTCTCTTTAAAGACTACGAACCTAAAATGCACGAAGCTCACCACGCTCAAAAAAAAGACGCGCCCAGCGGCACCGCAAAAGCTTTGGCCAAGCTGATAAACTTCCCGCAGGAGGAAATTACCTTTGAGCGTATAGGGACAGTTCCCGGTACGCATATATTGGATTTACACTCGCATAACGGCGACGAAACTATAACCATAACCCACAAAGCCCTGGACAGGCGGCTGTTCGCCGCGTCCGCCGTAAAAATAGCTTTATGGCTGGCGGGCAAAAAGCCGGGCTTTTACGATATGAAAGATTTTACGGAGAACTTATTATGAAAATTCATTTTGTAGGAATAGGCGGAATCGGAATGAGCGCCCTGGCACAGTTGCATGCTATGGCGGGCGACGAAGTTACCGGCTCCGACAGGTTAATCAACAAAGGCTTTACCGACTTGCCCGTTTGGAAAGAACTTAAAAAACTGGGCGTTAAATTATATCCTCAAGACGGCAGCGGCATAGACGAAAACACCAATGCCGTCATCTTGACTTCCGCCATAGAGCCCGACAATATAGAAATACAGGCGGCAAAAAAATATTCCATACCGATATTGCACCGCTCCGACCTTTTGGCCAAACACGTAAAAGAATCCTATACGATAGCCATTTCGGGCACCAGCGGCAAAAGCACCACCACCGCCATGCTGTTTGAAATTTTAAGAAAAGCGGGCAAAGAACCCTCTTTAATCACGGGCGGCGTTTTGCTCTCTTTGCAGGCGGAAGGATATTTTGGCAATGTCTATAAAGGCAAAAGCGACATTTTGGTTATAGAGGCAGACGAGTCCGACGGCACTTTGGTAAACTACCACCCCAAAATAGGCGTAATGTTGAACTTGGCCAAAGACCATAAAGAACTTAATATTCTTAAAGGATACTTCCAAAAATTCAGCATAAACTGCGGACAATTTATAATCAACGCCGAAGAAGACAATTTAAAGGAAATCGGCGGCAAATGTAAAACTTTTGGCCTTAAAACGGGCGACTTGACCGCCGACGATTTACGCCTTGACGGGTTCGGCTCCGATTTTACCGTACGCGGCCAAAAATTCCGCATCAATCTGCCCGGCGAGCATTACGTAAAAGACGCGCTGGGAGCCATATCGGCTGCTTTGGAAATGGGCATGTCTTTGCAGGAATGCTCCAAAGCCTTGGAAGAATTTAAGGGCGTTTACAGACGCTTTAACACCATAGGCAAGATAAACGGGATAGAAGTAATCGACGACTTCGCCCACAACCCTCACAAATTGGCCGCCACTTTAAAAGCGGCACATTTACGAGGCAAAAGGGTATTGGCGTTTTTCCAGCCGCACGCTTTTACTTCCGTACAGCTGCTGCTTAAAGAGTTTATAGAAGAATTTACCAGACAGATAAAAAAGGAGGATACTCTCTGGCTAAGCGAAATATATTACGCCGGCGGCACCATCCCCGAACATATATCCAGCAAATTGATATACGAAGGCTTAAAGCATAACGGCGTGCCGGTAAAATTCCTCCCCTGCAGGAACGAAACCGCAGCCGACATAGCCGCAAGCGCGAAACCTGGCGACGTCGTATTGGTAATGGGCGCCAGGGATCCGACATTGACGGACTTCGCCAAACAAATATTTAAGGCGATAGAGGAGAAAGACTACTCCAAAAAGCCGTGCCGACAATGCCTGATGAACGTAGGCAAAAAGTTTTAACGAAAGCCGGCTTTTAAAAAGCCGGTTTTTTGAGTGTGACATTTTATTTCGCCGAGCGTAGTATTAACGAAGGCGGTTAGGTTATTATGGATTTTGACGCTGTTTACAAAGAAATGTTCAAACCCGTTTACGCTTATGTATTGTTGCGCACGCAAGACGAGAATCTGGCGCAAGATTTGGCGTCAAAAACCTGGCAGAAAGTATTTGACAAACAAAACTCTTACGACCCGCGCAAAGGCAATTTTCGTCAATGGCTTTTTACGATAGCCAGAAACGAGGTAAACAGCTATTTCCGCCTATATTACGTCAGGAAGGTTCTTTCGATTTCCGCTTTTGAAGAGGATTTTAAAAACTCGGAAGACAATCCGGAAACGGCGGCGGAACAAAAAGATTTGGAAGAAAAACTGAAGCTGGCGATGGGAAAACTGAAAAGCAATTACCGCGATATTTTGGCTTTAAAGTTCTATTCCGGAATGTCAAACGAAGAAATCGCCCAAATGCTTAATATCAGCGCAAGCAATGTAGGCACCATAATTAACAGAGCGGTAAACAAATTAAGGATTTTATTGGAGGCGGAACATGTCGCCTGAAGAAAAAATAGAACAGTTATATAAAAATGCGGATTTCGATAAAAAAGGCTTTGCCCAAAATAAGGTTTACGCAAAGATCCATAAACGCAAAAGCGGGGCCCGCGCCTTATGGCTTATGGCCGGTGCAGCCGCCATTTTTGCCGCGCTTGTGTTCTGGCCCAGAACGGCTGCTATCCAAAAGGGCAAAGCTCAACTCCCAGTCTATCAAGACACTGAAGTAACCCAAGAAGAGTGCATTGACCTTTCCACCAGATATTGGTTTGAACAGGCGGCCGAGCAAGGCAAACTGATAATGGCAAAATGCCCCAAAGAAGTATTGAACGAATATAACAACAATTTAATTTACAGTTTAAACCAAAAGTTGGAGCAATCCAATCAAAAACTGACTCGGGCGGAAAAGAAAAAGCTTGACGACTGCGGAGAAAAATTTAAAATGAACGTACATCCCATAATGTCTTACGATGTGCGCTGTTAGGAGAAAAATAATGTTAAAAAAAATCTTATTGCTTACGATATTCGCTTTAAGCGCTTTAAATTTTTCGGCTTTTGCCGAACAAACCAAAACGCTTGAAGCTGCATTGTTTACCGCGCCTTGGTGCGGGCACTGCCAAAGACTTAAAAAAGAGTATCTAAACGAGTTTAAGGAACAATACAAAGATACGGTAAAACTCGTGGAATATGATATAAGCCAAGCGGGCGTAAACATAATCTTTAATGATACCATTACGGAATACGGAATTGACGTCAATTCCGCAGGCGTACCTTGTTTAGTCGTGGGAAAAAGCGTTTTAATGGGATATCCCTCCGACATTAAAACAGGCGTCGACGCCGCCATAAAAAAAGCGCTCGCAAACAATGAGAGGACTTACTTTGGCACAAAAGCATATATAGAACAATGCAAGAATGAAGATCTTAACAACCAAACTCAAAGCGAGTCTTCTTGCGAGAATGACGATATCGCGCCAAGCGTAAGCAAAGAAGATACTTTAAATATGTTTGAACAAATCACCTTCTGGGCCATAATAGCGGCGGGTTTGATAGACGGCGTTAACCCCTGCGCTTTTGCGGTAATAGTATTTTTCGTTTCCTTTCTGGCGGTATACAAATACGAAAGGAAAGAAGTCATTTTAGTAGGCTCGGCCTATTGTTTGGCGGTATTCCTGGCTTATATAGCCATAGGATTGGGTTTATTCAACTTCCTTTATGCGATGAGTTCCTTTTATTACGTAATGATGATTTTTAAATGGCTGACAATAGCGCTGTGCGCACTGTTTTTACTGCTCAGTTTGTATGACTTTATAATCTATCAAAAAACGAAAGACCACAATAAAATATTACTCCAGCTGCCAAAGAGTTATAAAGAGTATATCCATAAGGTTATGAGGTTCTTTTTAAGGGATAAACAGAAAAGCACGCTAAGGCTGGTATTGGCGGCCTTGGCCGTAGGCTTTGTGGTATCATTGGTGGAAGCCGTATGTACAGGGCAAGTATATTTGCCGACAATAGCCTTAATCCTTAAAGAAGCGGACGCCCATTTTATCAGAGCTATGCTCTATCTCATAATATACAATCTGATGTTCATCGTACCGCTGATAGTGATTTTGGCTTTAAGCGTAATGGGCTATGAATCCAAAGGGTTTAATGATTTCCTAAAGAAGCACCTGGGCCTTACCAAGCTGGCTTTATGTTTACTGTTCTTGGGCCTGTTGATACTGCTTATAACAAATATGTAGCATTATTTCTGCTGATTATCCCCCGACGTAAGTCGGGGGTTTTTGTTTTGGCAAATAAGAAATCGTTTAAGTTTTAAATGTTTTCCAAATCCTTTTCGCTCATATCATCCCTAATGCCGAAGCGAGTCAGAGAAAAGTCGTATTTTATCGGATCTTCGGGGCAAAGCTTCGCGAAGGAAGCGGAAATTTCCAAAGCTGTTTTCATATCCGCCTGATTGCGCTTTGTAAGCCCCAGCATTTTCCCTACCCTGTGCATATGCACATCCAGCGGTACGATAAGAGCGGATGCAGGTATTTCGCGCCAGCAGCCCGGGTCAACTTCGTCTTTGCGTACGCACCAGCGCAAACACAAATTAAGTCTTTTTAAAGCGCTGTTCTTTGCGGGGTTGGGGATAAGAGTATCCATTTTGCCGCAGCTTCTTAACTTCGCGGCAAAGGCGCGCTCCGCAAACAAAAAATCGCCCTTCTCCTTATAGAAAGAAAGGAACATCTTTTCCAAACTGCCGTACGCCTTAAGCGCCGCCCTAACAGCCAAAAGCAGGTTTATAAGTTCTTCTTCAGTGGTAAAGCGGTATTTGAAACCTTTAAACAGTTTTTGCAAATCACCACGCGAAGTTTTTAAAATAAAATCTTTGGGCGAAGGCCCCAAAATTGATAAAATCTTATCAACGGTTTTTATTATCTGCTTTACATTGCCGTAAGCGAAACTGGCGGCAATTAAAGCGACTATTTCCTTATCCGCGTCGGATTTGTAATTATGAACAAACTGCAGCGGATCGGGCGATATGAGTTCAAATTTATTATATTTATGATATATATTATCCAAACACTCGCGCGTTATCATAAATAAATTCTAGCAATTTGTTACTATATAGATATATGACTCTTGAAGATTTGTTCGGGCAATACGACAAAAATTTGCCTAAAACCGAAGTGAAGGGGCTAAGCCAAAATTCCAAAGAAATAGGAAATGGCTGGGTATTCTTCGCGGTAAAAGGACATACGGTTGACGGGCACGAATATATCCCCTCCGCTTTGGCAAAGGGCGCCTGCGCAATAGTAACGCAGGAAGAATTGGAAGAAGTCTATCCCGTACCCGTAATTAAAGTAGAGAATATTGACCACGCCATGGCCGATGCCGCCTGTTCTTTTTACGGAAATCCTTCCCAAGATTTAAATATGATAGGCATTACGGGAACAAAGGGCAAAACGAGCATATCCTATTTGATAGAAAGCATACTCTTTGAGGCAAAGCGCAAGCCTGCGGTTATGGGTACCATCAATTACCGCGTCAACGGTCAAAAGATAAGCAAAGCCCCCAATACCACGCCCGCGCCTCTGCTTTTGCAAAATATACTTTATCAGGCCAAAGAATCGGGCTGCGGCGACGTCGTTATGGAAGTATCCTCCCACGCGCTGGAATATCAGCGGGTGCGCGGAATAGATTTTAATATAGCGATATTTACAAATTTACAAAGAGATCATTTGGATTTCCATTCCACCTTCGACAATTACTTCGCCGCCAAGCGTAAACTCTTTGAAAATCTTATCTCGCCCGCCAACACAAAACAAAAGAAAAGCGCCATAATCAATATAGATGATCCATATGGCGAAAAGCTGGCCGAAATGTTAAAAAACAAAGTCAAGCTGGTAACTTACAGTCTTACAAAACCGGCGGACTTCACGGCAAGCGACATAAAAACTTCTCTTGAAGGCGTAAGTTTTAAAATCAACGGCGAGCCCGCCAAAATAAATCTTTTGGGCGCACATAATGTTTACAATGCTTTGGCCGCGGTGGCCGCTGCAGCCAGAATGGGCATACACATAAAAACGGCCATAAAAGGCCTTAGCGCATTAAAAGGCGTGCCCGGCAGAATGGAACGCGTGGATTTGGGGCAGAATTTCTATCTGTTTGTGGATTTCGCCTACACCAACGAAGCCCTGTTAAGGGCCTACGACGCCGTCGCTCCGTTTAAAAAAGGGCGTATAATAACCGTTTTCGGCTGCGGCGGGCAGCGCGATACGACGAAGCGGCCTTTAATGGGCGAGAGCGCTTCAAAAAACAGCGATTTGGTGCTGATAACAAAAGATAATCCCCGCAAAGAAGACCCCAATACTATCTTCGCCGATATTTTAAGGGGTATGCCTTTTGCCGATAATTTCAACATAATACCGGACAGGCGCCAAGCCATCTTTGAGGCCGTAAAAACGGCAAAGAAGGACGATATCGTCATCATCGCGGGCAAAGGGCACGAGGACTATCAGATCCTGCCAAACGGCACTATACATTTTTCCGACAGGGAGGAAGCCGAAAAGGCTTTAAAAGAGTATGTTTTCGCCAAAGCGGTTTAAAGGTAAAAAGGCCTGCGTACTCGGAATGGGCAAAAGCGGGATAAGCTGCGCAAGACTGCTAAAAAGGCAGGGCTTTCAAGTTCTGATAAGCGACAGCAGGGTTATCCCGGTGCCCACCGGTCTTGAGGGTATAGAAACGGAAACGGGCGGCCATTCCGACGCCGTTTACAAATGTGATTTTATAATCAAAAGCCCCGGCATAATGCCAAATAATCCAGTATTAAAGAAATTAAAAAAATTAAAGAAACCGATTTTCAGCGAGCTTGAAACGGCCTGCGCCTTTATCCCAAAAAATTGCAAGATTTTCGCCATAACCGGCACAAACGGCAAAACGACCACTACCGTAATGCTAAGCGAAATTATGAAAGCCCATTGCCTTAACGAGAAGAAGAACCGCAAAGTTTATACCGTCGGCAATATCGGCAAGCCGTTTTCTTCCGTCGCGGATTCGATAGAGCCGGGCAGTATCATTGTTACGGAAGTATCCAGCTATCAACTTGAAGACAGCACCTGTTTTAAACCTTTCGTCAGCGCCTTACTCAATATCACACCGGACCACGAAGAACATCATGGCAGTCTTAAAAAATACATTGCGGCTAAGGGCAAAATTTTCGCTTATCAAAAAGCTAGCGGATCTTTCATTACCAACGGGGCGGACCCTGTCTGCGTAAAATTTATGAAAAGGGCAAAATGCAAAGTGTTCAGCTTTTCTTCCACCCCACATCACAGCGTAAGGGTGGACGCCTTTTTCGACGGTGACGAAATGATTTTTGCAAACGGCTGTCATATCAAGCCACCAAAACTTCTTCTTGGCATACATAATATAGAAAATGCCATGGCCGCCTCTTTAATGGCTTTTGCCGCAAAAGTAAAACAAAAGGACGTGCAGGACGGCTTTAATACTTTTAACTGTCTTGAGCACCGTATAGAGCTTTTCTGCGAATATAAAGGCATTAAATGCTATAACGATTCAAAAGCGACAAATATAGATTCAACCGTAACCGCGCTCAAAGCCCTACAAAGCGAAAATAAAATATGGATTATTTTGGGCGGCCGCGGAAAAGGCGCGCCCTATAAGCCGCTTATACCCTTCCTAAATAAATTCTGCAAACACGCCGTATTGATAGGCGAAGATTCCGCAAATATAAAGCAACAGCTCTCAGGGCGTTTCCCCGCGACGGAAAAGGGCGATTTAAAAAACGCTGTTGACTATATTTTCTCCAAAGCGCAGAAAGGCGATATTATGCTCCTTTCGCCGGCTTGCGCTTCTTTCGACCAATTTAAAGACTTTGAACACCGCGGGAAAGTTTTCAAGCAAATAGTAAAAGACTATATAAAAAAACACTAAAGCTGCAGCCTCTTAATAAGAACCAAATCATCTTAAACAATAATACGGCAATTCAATTTAAACTGCTTGCGGGAACCTTCTTCGCGCCGTTACACAAAAGCATAGTTCTTTCTCTTTTCCAAAAAACCTGCCAAAGATGCCTTTCCCGCCCGCAAATTTCCTAAGTATTCATTAAAATATAGCCATAAAAAAACGGCCTCTTAAAAGAGGCCGTCTAAATGGAGCGGGCGAAGAGAATCGAACTCTCGTCTCAACCTTGGCAAGGTCGCGTTCTACCATTGAACCACGCCCGCGTAAATCCGTATAAATATTATAGCATAAAGCAAATCCATTTTGCAAAATTTAATCAAATATTTGCGCGGCCGCGGCTTGCGTAGCCGGTATTTCGGAGAGGATTTGCTTTAAAGTTTGATTCTTTAAATACGGCGCCAGCGTCGTATTGGACGCCAAAAGCTGCTTTGTCCTAGCTGGATTGCCAAGATAATATTTACCGGCGGGGCTGTTGAATATATACGTCATCAACTTGCTTTTAAGAAGGCTTCTTAAAAGCATTTCATTTCTCAAAACACCTTGCACGGCAGGCCCGTTGACAAATTTATCTATATCAAAACTCTGCGAAGAAATAATATCGTACAACTTTAGATAATTGGAAGTCATTTCGTGCACATCCTTGCGGGAGGCAAAACCTCTAAGCACGTCTTCATTGTCGAAAACGACCTCTATAACCTGCGGAGTATTCAAATTCGTCATTACGGTATTGGACAGCGAAAAGGGCGTCGCGCCGACATTTTCCAAATCCTGCGGCGTCATCATTACAATATTGTTTATGTTTACCGACACTATCGCCGTACCTATATTGCTGAATTTACCGCGCATACCCTCGCCCGTTTGAGCGCCTTGCGCCAGCTCCTGATAGGAAATTTCGTCACGTTCCACAAATTCAAGATCGTCGGATTCAAAAGATTTCAGTTGCTCTTGCGTTATTGCGTCTTCCGGCGACTGCGCCTTCTTGGCGTACCACATTACCGGTACAAGCAACAAAAGGGCGAATACCGCCACCCCCGCTACTTGAAGAATATATGTCTGTTTTTCTTTATCCATAAGATTATTTTAACATAAAATGATATTATTTTTTAAACCCCCAAAAGGAGCAATAAGATGAAATCCCATACCGTATATATTACATTAAGAACGCCGGAAAGATATCAAATAGTAAACATAACCGATCAAGTGCAGGAAGCGCTGTCAGACAGCGGCATAAAAGAAGGTTTATGTCTGGTAAATTCAATGCATATCACTTCCAGCGTGTTCATAAACGATAATGAGCGCGGCCTTCATCAAGATTTTATAAAATGGGTTGAGAAGCTCGCCCCTTACGACCCCAACGGCTATCAGCATAATCTTACGGGCGAAGACAACGGCGACGCGCATTTAAAACGTACTATTATGGGGAGGGAAGTCGTCGTAGCGGTAACAAACGGCAGGCTTGACTTCGGCCCGTGGGAAGAAATCTTCTACGGCGAATTTGACGGGCAAAGAAACAAAAGAATCCTTATCAAAATCATAGGAGAATAAAGTGAAAAGAAAAGTATATTATCACGATACCGATTGCGGCGGAGTGGTCTATTACGCCAACTATTTAAAATTTTTTGAGGAAGGCCGCACCGACTTTATGGAACAAGCCGGCTTCAGCGTGCCCGACCTTGCCCAAAAGAACTGCCTTATGATGGTGCATCATCAGGAAGTATGGTATAAACATCCCGCCAAATACGGCGATATTTTGGACGTGGAAACTTACGCCGTTGAACTTTCCCCCGTAAGGATAGTGTTTGAATGTTTCGTAAAGAAAGCCGATGGCACCCTGCTGGTGCAAGGCGTAACGGACGTTGTCTGCGTAAATCAGGCGGGGCAGCTTTCCAACTGGCCACAGGAAGTTATGAACGCAATTTCCATTTCGCCCAGAAAAATAAAAGTAAGGAGGTTCTGATGAAATATTTTCTTTTAGTAGTTTTTACCGCTTTAACTTTAAGCGCCTGCTTTACACCTAACGGCAACAGGGTTTCTTTCAGCAGCTTAAATCCGCAGACGGATATTTCGCCGGCTAGGCCAGCAGCCTCTTATGAGATGTACTCCTGGTACAATGGGCAAGACTGGGCTTACGCCATATTTGAAAACGGAGTAAAAATATCTTCAACTTTCCAAGAAATAACACAGGATAACAACATCATAGTAGGATCGAGATACGCTCAGGAAAAGCTATTGGAAATGCCGCGCGGTACAAAAGTATATTGGAATTTAAAAAGAATTCAAGGCTTTCAAATGCCGGATCAAAACACCGTAGATGATATTGTCCGCTCAGCCAAGAAATCCGGCGTCACGGTAGAGGTTATTGCGTGGCCTAATTAAAATCTGTCCGCAAATATCCTCTCACAAAACGAGGGGTTATTAAAGCCTTGTTTAAAATTTACATTTCAAAAAACCCCCGCTTTTCAAGCGGGGGTTTTGGTTTTAAAACTTAGGCGCTTTCTTTTTAACTTTCAACATCAGCAAGGCTTTCTTTATTTCTATCTCCGCCAATTCCATATCTATATCGGCGTCGTGTTTAGTTAAAGAAGCCTTGGCCTGAGCCAATTTCTGCTTGGCTGCTTCCTCGTCGATTTCTTCTGCCAAGGCGGCGTCCTCGGCAAATACGCGGATATTATCGTGTTCGATTTCAGCCAAGCCGCCCATCACCGCGAAGGTTTCTTCCGTCTCTCCTTCCTTATAACGCAGTACTCCGTAGTTCAGCTTCGCGACGTATTGTATATGGCCGGGCAATACGCCCATTTCGCCGTTAAAGGCGGGCAGGGCGACAAAGTCCACTTCCTTATCCAATACCGGCCGCTGAGGCGTTACAATTTGCAGTCTTAGTTTCTTTCCCGCCATAATTAGTCCTGGCCTTTGGCTTTCATCTTCTCATAGTTGGCGAGCACGTCTTCTATACCGCCGCAGTTAAAAAACGCCTGCTCAGGGATATGATCGTATTCACCCGCTATTATTGCTTTAAAGCCTTTTATAGTGTCTTCCAGTTTGACGTATTTGCCGGGCATACCCGTAAATTTCTCCGCCACGAAGAACGGCTGCGAGAGGAATTTCTGTATGCGTCTTGCCCTGGCGACTACCGTCTTATCCTCGTCGCCCAGTTCGTCCATGCCGAGTATCGCGATAATATCCTGCAAGTCTTTATATTTTTGCAAGATTTTCCTTACGCCCTGCGCCACGTCGTAATGTTCCTGCCCGATTATGCGCGCGTCCAAAATCCTGGATGTGGAATCAAGCGGATCGACCGCAGGGTAAATACCCAAGCTGGCCAGCTGCCTTGAAAGAACGGTTGTCGCGTCCAAGTGCGTAAAGGTAGCGGCGACGCCGGGGTCAGTCAAGTCGTCTGCGGGAACGTATACGGCTTGTATTGAGGTAATGGATCCTTTTTTGGTGGAGGTAATCCTCTCCTGCAAAGCGCCGATTTCCGTATTCAAAGTAGGTTGATAGCCCACTGCCGAAGGCATACGCCCCAACAAGGCCGACACTTCCGAGTTGGCCAATACATATCTAAAAATATTATCTAAGAACAGCAAGACGTCCTGTCCTTTTTGGTCGCGGAAATATTCCGCTTCCGTCAAAGCGGTCAAAGCCACTTTCGCCCTGGCGCCGGGTGGTTCGTTCATCTGGCCGTAAACCAAAACTGTTTTATCAAGTACGGTAGAGCCGTCGGAAAGTTTGCTTTCCTGCATTTCCAGCCACAAATCGTTCCCTTCGCGAGAACGCTCGCCGACACCGCCGAATACCGAGCTGCCGTGATGCTGCCTGGCCACGTTATTGATAAGCTCCATAATTACTACCGTCTTGCCGACGCCCGCGCCGCCAAACAAACCCACCTTGCCGCCTTTCATATAAGGGGCTATAAGGTCCAGTACTTTTATGCCCGTTTCAAAAATCTTCGGGGTGGTCTGCTGTTCTTCCAGCGACGGAGGAGGGGTATGTATCGAGGCGTATTTGTCCGTATTGATAGGGCCTCTGTGGTCCTGAGGCTGGCCCAAAACATTTAAAAGCCTGCCCAAGCACGCTTCCCCTACCGGTACTTTAAGCGGAGCGCCCGTATCTTCCACTTCCGCGCCGCGCGCCAAGCCGTCGGTAGAGCTTAAAGCCACCGCACGGACGATATTATCGCCCATTTGCTGAGAAACTTCCGCCACTATCGTCACGTCCTTGCCCGCCTTTATGTTCAAAGCATTGTTTATCGACGGTAAAACGCCGCCGTCAAATCTGACGTCCACCGCCGGGCCTATTACTTGTACTACCGTGCCTTTATTCATATCCTTTCCTCTTAATTGTTCAAAGCATTGGCGCCGCTTACTATCTCGGTTATCTCATTGGTAATCGTCGCCTGTCTTACCTTATTTAACTTTACGCTTAAACTGTCGGCTATCTCGCCCGCGTTCTTGCTCGCCGCTTCCATCGCGTTCATGCGCGCGGCCAGTTCCGCCGCTTGAGATTCCAATAAATATCTGTATATACTCGCGCTTAAATAACGAGGGATAAGCGTCAAAAATATGTCTATCATTCCCGGTTCAAAGATAAAGTCCGACACATTCCCCTCCCCGGGTATCTCGTCAAAATCAAACGGCAGGAAGCGTTTGCTTATCAAAGTCTGCGAAGCCATCGACTTAAAATCGTTGTATATCAAATCTACCGTGCTGATATTATGATCGCGGAACAAATTGTAAAAAGCATCCTTTATCATCGCCGCATGCGCGTATGAAGCCCGAGGGAATATCCCTATAAGTTCACCCGCCAAGTGAAGGCGAGGGATTTTCAAACGCCTCATAAAGTCGCGCCCTTTCTTGCCTACCACAAAGACATACTTCTCTTTATCGGAATTTTCTCTAACCCACTTTAAAGCCGCCCTTAAAGCCACCGCGTTAAAAGCGCCGCATAAGCCCTTATCTGCCGTTATTAAAAGCAATGCCACGCTGTTCTTGTCCGATCGGCTGTTGTCAAAAAACCGATAGGCGGGGAGCTTGTGTATTTCGCTGGACGGATTTTGTATGTCCTTTCGCAAATTGTCTATCATTTCCGCCATCTTCTTGGCGAAAGGACGCCCATCCTCCATCTGCTGCTGCGCTTTCTTTATTCGGGCAGAGGAAATCATCTTCATCGTAAGCATCATCTGCTTGGTCGATTTGATGGCTTTTATTTCCTGCCTGATATCCCGAAGCGATTCCATATTGCCTTTTCCTTATTTCGCGTTTCTGGCTTCCAATACTTTTACGTAATCGGCTATGCCTTTCTCCAAGGTATAATCGGGAGTGTAGCCGATCTTCTCCGTAGTATAGCTGATGTCGGCCTGAGTCTTCATCTGATAGAAGCTGTACGGATTATCAATATAATCGGGCGCCAAGTTCAGCCTAAGCTCGTTGTTGAGGCATTTGACTATATCGTTAAAATTGCGCGGTATGCCCGTGCCTACATTTACTACGCAGGATTCTTTGGCATTGTTCAAAGCGCACATATTGGCTTTTATTACGTCTTTGATGTAAACGAAATCGCGCTCCTGTTCGCCCATCTTGAATATCTTCGGGCGGTAGCCCTGCTTCATCTGATTGTAAAGCTGATACATCATGCTCGCCGTCTTGCCTTTGTAATATTCGCCGGGCCCGTATACGTTAAAATACCTAAGCCCCACTATTACCATATCTCTGTTCTCGGCGGCAAATTCCCTCGCGACATTATCCATTATCGCCTTGGAAAAGCCGTAAATATTTTCCGGCTTTGGAGTCTGGCTTACTTTCATCGGGCATTCCCCGTTGCCGTATGTCGCCGCCGAAGAGGCATAGACAACCCTCTTAATATCGTTGGCGGCCGCATAGTAAAGGACATTCTTAAACGCTTCGACGTTCATCTCCATCATCAGCTTCTGATCATGAATATTGGTATCGGTTATCGCGGCTTCGTGGAAGATACCGTCAAAATACGCCTCGCCCGGCATTTCCTCAAATATATTCGCGGCGATTACGTCGCCTTTAAAACCCAATAAATTCTTAAAATGGCCCGACGAAAAATCATCAACAACCGTTACGCTATGCCCTTGGTTTTGCAACTCAAAAGCCAAATTGCTGCCGATAAAACCGGCCCCGCCCGTTATTAAATATTTCTTCTGCGTCATTTATTTGCTCTCCTTAAACAGAGGTTTAAATTCTTCCAGTACGGCTACCAATTTCTTTTCCAAATCCTCATTGATACCGATATTGCCGTTTTCGGAAATCTCTTTCAAAATTTCCGGGTGCGACGCTTTTACAAACGCCAAAAGTTCGTTTTGATAATCCAGAACTTTGTTTACCGCGATATTGTCTACATAGCCCCTGGTTCCCGCAAAAAGCGTAAGGACTTGCTCGGGCACCATCATCGGGCTGTACTGCGGCTGTTTTAAAAGTTCTTTCATTCTCTGCCCGCGGGCAAGCTGGAACTGCGATTCCTTATCCAATTCCGAGCCGAACTGCGCGAAGGATTCCAACTCCTGATACTGCGCCAAATCTATTCTCAAAGTACCAGATACTTTGCGCACTGTCTTCTTCTGCGCGCTGCCGCCCACACGCGAAACCGAAAACCCGACGTCTATCGCCGGCTTAACGCCGGAGCGGAACAAATTCGCGTCCAGATAAATCTGCCCGTCGGTAATGGATATTACGTTCGTGGGAATGTAAGCCGAAATATCGTTGGCTTGCGTTTCTATTATCGGCAAAGCGGTAAGAGAGCCGCCGCCGTTTTCGTCGTTAAGTTTACACGCCCTTTCCAAAAGTCTGGAATGCAAATAGAAAACGTCGCCCGGGTAAGCCTCTCTGCCTGGCGGCCTTCTTAACAGCAAAGACATTTCCCTGTAAGCCTGAGCGTGCTTTGAAAGATCGTCATATACTATAAGGACGTCTTTGCCCTTCCACATAAAATATTCGCCCATCGCGCAGCCCGCGTAAGGCGCGGCGTAGAGCAAAGAGGCCGGATCAGAGGCATTGGCAGCAACAACTATCGTATAAGGCATCGCGCCGAAATCCGTCAGGGTTTGCACCACCTGCGCTACCGTGCTTTGCTTCTGCCCGATAGCGACATATATACAGATTACACCTTCGTTTTGCTGTTTTTGGTTGATTATAGTATCTATCGCGATGGCAGTTTTGCCCGTCTGTCTGTCGCCGATGATAAGTTCCCTTTGGCCCTTTCCTATCGGCACCATTGAGTCAACCGCTTTTAAACCGGTCTGCAAAGGCTGTTTTACGGGCTGGCGTTCAACTACGCCCGGCGCCACTATTTCCATAGGGCGGGTTTCCGTCGTCTTTATCGGGCCCTTGCCGTCAAGCGGCTCGCCCAACGGGTTTACCACTCTGCCCAAAAGCGCTTCGCCCACGGGTATGCTGATTACCTTGCCCGTGCGCTTGACCTGTTCCCCTTCTTTTACGGCCGTATCCGAGCCCATAAGCACGCAGCCGATATTGTCGTACTCAAGGTTCATTACCATTCCTTTTACGCCGCTTTGGAAATCCAACAACTCGCCCGACACCGCTTTGTTTAAACCGTATATCCTCGCGATTCCGTCGCCCACGCTTATTACCGTGCCGACTTCGTCGGTCTGTGTTTGGGGTACAAAATTCTCTATTTTCTCTTTGATGATAGTCGTTATCTCATCAGGTCTTATACCCATATCTCTACCTTTCTGTTAAAATTTTTGCCATCTGTTTAAGCCGGCCCTGCGCGCTGCCGTCTATCAAGACGTCGCCGCAGCGTATCATTATTCCGCTTAAAAGATTGGCGTCCAATTTGTATTCCAGCGCCAAGGCGCTGTCGAAATATTCGCTAAGTGCAGCGCTAAGCCCGCTCTTTGCTTTTTCGTCAAGTTCGGCCGCGCTGATTACGCTTACTCTCTTTATGCCTAAGCGCGCATCAAGCAGAGCGGAAAGTTCTTTCTCTATCTCGCCCGCCAAATAATATCTGCCCGACGCTATCAATAATTTGACAAATGCACCCGCCACGTCCTGCTCCGGATAAGCCTTTGAAGCCACTTCCAGCTTGACGCGCGCGGGTATCGTCGGATTGTTTATGTAATATTCAACAGCCTTAAGCGCCGATAATGCTCCCTTAAAAAGCTCATAGTTGTGCTGCGCCGCCGCATTGTCCTTGGCTACGCCGTCATAAGCCTTGGCATATCTTTGCGCCAATACCGTCGTGTTCGCTTTCATTTGACTTTTATATCCTTAAGCAAATCCTCTATCAGCTTCTCGTTTACAGCCTTGCCGGCTTCTTTGCCGATTACTTTCTGCGCGGCAAGCATAGTGGTGTCCACCAGCTCTTTTCTAACCGCGGCTATCGCTTTCTGCGTTTCCGCTTCGATTTCCGTCTTGGCTTGGCTGATAAGATTCTGCGCTTCGTCTTTGGCTTGCGCTATTATCGTCTGGCGCTGCTGCTCGCCCGCTTCAGACGCCTCTTTTATCCGCTTTGAGCTCTCTTTGGCGGTATCCGCCAAGGTCTGCTCCAACTGTTTCTTGATGGTTTCAGCGTCTTCTTTGGCTTTGCGCGCGCCGGAAATATCTTCCGCTATTTGCTTCTCCCTATCGTCCAAAGCCTTCATCAGCGGCTTCCACGCGAATTTGGCCAGCAAAAAAGCAAGCAGAAGAAAATTCACTATCGTCCAAAACATTAACCCTATATCGGGTTTGATTAACGCGTCCATACTTCCCTTTTATTATAAGACCATCATCAAGCAGATTACCAACGCGAAAAACGTCGCGCCTTCCACCAAAGCCGCCGCGATAATCATCGTGATCCTGGCTACCGCCGCGATCTCGGGCTGCCTGCCGGAGGCTTCCAATGCCGCCGCACCTATCTTGCCGATACCAAAGCCTGCGCCTATTACCGCCAAGCCAGCGCCAAATCCTGCTCCGATGTATTTAAGTACTTCAAGTTCCATTTTTAACTCCTCCGTATTTCCTTAATGTGAATGCATTTGCAAGCCCGCAAATATAGCCGTAAGCAATGTAAATACATACGCCTGTATCGCCGCGACCAGCAATTCAAGTATACTTACAAAAAGCGTCATTCCCAATACGGGCCCGGCCGTGCCGTATCCCGCAGCTATACTCCTTTCGCCCATAATAAATATAAACGAAAACAAGCCTATCAATACTATATGGCCCGCCGTCATATTCGCAAAAAGACGGACGGCCAATACAAATACCTTTATTATTAAACTTAAAATCTCCAGCGGGAACAAAAGCGGCACCAGCCAACCCGGAACACCGCCCGGGATAAAAGTCTTAAGACAGCCTATCGGGCCGTTCTCCTTTATGCTCAAGCCCATTATCAGCACCAAACTCAACAGCGCCATTCCGCCCGTTACGGAAATGTTGGACGTTATCGTTCTGGAGCCCGGCAGCATTCCTATATAGTTCGCCGTCAAAAGAAAAATCAGCAGCGTGCAGAAAAACGGTGTCAGCTTGCGGCCTTCTTTCTCGCCAAGGTTAGGAATGGCTATTTCGTCGCGGACAAATGTGACGAACATCTCCAAAGCCGTTTTCACGCGGCCGCTCTGCTTCCTGACGAATACCGCCAAAAAAATCAACAAAAACACGCTGATAAAAAACATATATACGGAATGCTGAGTGATTGGTAATTGTATACCGAAAAGGCTTATGCCAAAACTGTGGTCTAATATATGATGTGCCAGAAGTTCTTCTATCATTTTTTCGTCCCTTTATATACGTACGCCTTCGCCGATCGTACCATTATATATATTGCCAAAGCGAAGGCCGCTACGCTGCCGCCCAATATGAATATGGGCATTGTGCCAAACTTCTTATCCAAATAATATCCGCCAAAAGCCCCTATACACATTATAACGGCGAATTGTATGCCCAAGCCGGCTATTAAAATATGGTCCTCTTTTTTTATCATACTATGCCCGGCTCGGCGAAACGGAGCCTTATTTCCATTATACTATCTTTTTAAAAACTTCGGCATGGTTTTTAAGTTCGCGCGTAATTATGAAATGTTCCTTCACATATTCATGCCCTGTAGCCGCCAACCTTAAAGACAAAGCCCTATCCGTCAACAGCCGTTTTATGTTTAGAACAAAACTTTCTTTGTCCCCGCAAAGCAAACCCGTTTTATTGTTTATTATTTGGTATCTTATACCCCCGACGTCGCTGGCCGCGACGGGCCTCCTCTTCCACAGCGCTTCCGTTATGGAAAGGCCGAAACTTTCGCTGAAACTCTTTTGCACTACGACGTCCGCCGCGCTTTGAAGCGCCGCTATTTCATAATCGTGCCTGTTTATCGAGAGCAGAATTATATCTTTGTGCCCGCCGGCATAATCCTTCAACTCCTGGTATAAAGCAGCGGCGTTTATATCGTCGGGCGCGAAACCGCCCGCATACACCAATGTCGAAGGGATTTCCTCAGACACTTCTTTGAAAACATCTATCAGCCCGAAGGGATCTTTTACCCTGTCAAAACGCGATACCTGTAAAATTATGGGTTTATCGCGGGGGATATTATAATTCTTCAAAACCGCTAGCTGCCCTTCCCTTTCAACAAAAGTGTTCTTTACCGAACAGGGGTCTATGGAAGGCAATATATAGTCGACTCCCCTATTTAAAGGACGATGGCTTTGCGACGAGGGAAAAATAACTTCATCGCAAGCCTCAATATACGGCCTTAAAAACTCCCAAACGTCTTTGTTCGCGCGCGAAATATCAAAATGACATCGATATATCTTTTTTATTCCCTTTATCTTAGACGCCGCTATTAAAGCGTGGAAATCGTGCAGATATAAAACGTCACAATCCAAAGGAAGGGCCAAACTAGAGGCCGCAGCGGCAAAACTATCCAGCTCCGCCCTGCTTACGCAGTTCATGCTAAGGGAAAGCGCGTCGGTAATCTTCTTGCTGAGAACAAAAAAATCTTTATCGGCCTCTATCGGGCGCCAGCAACAGTCCAGCCCCAACTCTCGGAAATAGCCCTCCAGCGTGCAAGCCAGCTCGCTTACCCCGCTGCCGTAAAGCGCAGGCGTAAGCATGGCAAAACGAAAATGCGGAAGTTTTTTGTACTGTTCCTTAAGATCCGCTACCGCTATGCCGTATTTGCTGTCCAGTATCGAAAGTTTGTCCATAAGACAATTGTAGAAATTTTTATCTTATTTTGCTTAATTTATGGACTTTTTTTTCATAAAGTGATATAACATAGATAACCGAGGTTTTTATGCGTACAAATCCCCATATTTTAGAAATTAACGCTCATAATTGGCTCAAACAGCTTAGAGAGAGCCTTGGGCGAGACAGCCTTACTCTGGCCGACGTGCCGGAGGAGGATCTTTTTGAAATAAAAGCCCACGGCTTCGACGCTGTTTGGCTTATGGGTGTTTGGCAGGAAAGCCCAGCCTCCCGCGCCATAGCAAGAGAGGATAAGGCCATTAACGAATATCTATCCCACGCTGTGCCGGGCTACGACAGGCAAGATATCGTCGGCTCGCAATACGCAATTTACGATTACAGCGTAAATAAAGACTTCGGCGGGAATGAGGCTTTATTAACCCTTAGAAAAAGATTAAACGATTTCGGCATAAAACTTATTTTGGATTTTGCGGGCAATCATTTGGCAAAGGACAATCCCCTTACTCTGACAGATAAGGAAATTTTTGTCCACTGCGACGAAGAACCCAAAGCAAAAGAATTATTTTTCCAAACGCCTAAAGGCTATTGGATCGCCCACGGCAAGGATCCGTATTTCCCTTCGTGGACAGATACCGCCCAAATAAATCAATTTAATCCGAAGGCCAGAGCATTTCTTAAAGAGACACTTCTAAAAATAGTACCACTCTGCGACGGCTTGCGCTGCGATATGGTAATGCTGATGATTAATAAAGTTTTCCGCGATACTTGGGGAAATTTCGTCAAAGAGAAAATGCCGTCGGAAGAGTTCTGGCCGCAGCTAATAAATGAAGTAAAGAACTTATATCCCTCTTTTACGTTCCTCGCGGAAGTATATTGGGGGCTGGAATGGGAAGTACAAGAGTTGGGATTCGATTACACCTATGACAAAATCCTCTATGACAGGCTCCGCCTTTCCACCGCACAGGATATTCAAGGACATCTAAACGCGGAACATTTGTATCAAAAGAGATCTTTACGCTTTATCGCTAATCATGACGAGGAAGCGCCTCTTACCGCTTTCGGGAGAGAAAAATCCAAAGCGGCGGCGGTAGCCGCATATACCTTAATCGGGGCAAGACTCTTTACCATATCGCAACTCTATGGAGAGGAAAAACGCCTCCCTATACAATACTCGCGCGGCTTGAGAACAAAAGACGAAGATATGCTGAGTTTTTATAAACAATTTCTGGAGATTATCAATAACCCCTGCTTCCACGGTGGGCAGTGGACGATAAAAAATCCTAAAGCCGCCGATGAGGAAGATGCCTCTTTCAAGAATATTCTCTGCTGGGCGTGGACGCAGCAAACGACTCAAAAGATTATCGTCATAAATTACAGCAAGGTACCCTCAAAATGCATTATGCCGCTGGACAAGGTTCCCTCTGACGCGAACCTGATCCTAAAAGAACATTTTAAAAGGAATGAAACTATTCTTCCAAGTGCACAGGCAAAAAAAGAAGGTTTGCTCTTAGAGTTGCAGCCTTTTGAAACAAAAATATTCTCCGTGGATTTTTAACCGATGCAAGACCAGCAGCAGAAAAAACCTTTCGCAATAGTAATGGCTACCGACGATAAAGCCGCTTTCGCGGCAGGCTGTGCATTGTTAAGCCTGAAAGAAAACTCCCCCCGCCTGTTTAAAAAAGCAGATATTATCATTTACTATCAAAATTTATCCCCACAAAACAGAAAAGCGCTTCGCTCTATCGGAAGAGTCTTTTTTAAAGATTATCGTCTGAATTTTTCAACCTCCGCAATACGCACCATACGCAGATACAGCCAGCTAACTTTGGCCAGATACGAATGTTTTTTCCTGCTTAAAGAGTACCGTCAAATCCTGTGGCTGGACAGCGATATCCTGGTAAAAAAAGAACTTATAAACATTCTTAAATTCAAGAAAGCCGGTTTCGCCATAGCCCACGACGATAATATCATCGCTTGCAACTTCGCTAAGCCCGTACGCGGCTTTGATATGTTAAGGCGCAATTTTAATGCCGGGGTGCTCCTTTTCAGCGAAAATATGGCAAACCCGATAAAAATAGGAGCCTGGTGCTACCAACAAACAAAAATGTTGGCGCCGATTCTCATCTGGGCAGACCAGGGAATTTTAAATTTGGCACTGCAAAAGTTTGCGATAAAGCCCGCCATACTGCCAAGAAAATTCAATTCCCACCCCGTGCTCTCCCCAATAAAAACGGGAAATACCCTTATACTGCATGCAATGGGCGATTATAAGTTTTGGGATAATTACCCCCTACCCGAATGGGATAAATTCTATAATCAGTGGCTGGGCTTGGGCGGGGCGGAAGTAACGATACAAAACTATAACAAAAAGTACCTTTTAATGTTCAAATTTAAGCTCTTTTTGGAAAAAGTGCCGTTTATATGGTGGTTTTTCCAAAAGGTGCTTAAGATTAAATTCGCCTTGTCAAACAAAAAAATCATAAAAAAACAAAGGCTAAGAAGGTAAGTATATGGAACTCACTCTACTGATAACAGGCATAATAGCCTTCATTTTTGCGAAAGTTTCAAAAGTTATGAAAAAGAAAAGTATTTGGAGCAACAAAATCTTTTTCGGAATTTGGAATGCGCTTTTTGCTTTAATAGGCGGAGGCCTAATCATATATATTTTCAATTTTATGGCAAAGAACGGGATACAAGGAGGGCTTTCCCCCAGAACTTTCGCCCTGATTACCACTATAACCCTAGCTTGCGCCGTATACAATTTTATCGCGGCGGGAAAAGCCGACAAAAAAAAGGAAGAGAAAATATTTTCCTTTAATATGGAATGGGCGGAAACGGTTTACTTCGCGGCATTCTTCGCTGCGGTGGTAATGTTCCTGTTCCTGCAAGCATTTAAAATACCGTCCGCATCAATGAGAAACACCTTGATGGAAGGCGATAATCTTTTCGTCAACAAAATAACTTACGGCGTAAGATTGCCTTTTATGAAAGACCGCCTTATAAAATTTAATGATATTAAAAGAGGCGATATTATCGTATTTCGCTTCCCGGCGGAAAGCAAAGAACAAATCAACTGCGGCGAATCCCAATACGGCAGAGATTTTGTCAAAAGAGTAATCGGTATGCCTGGCGATGTGGTAGAAATAAAAAATAAACAGGTTTTCATTAACGGGGAACTTATGCCGCAACAACCCTATGAAATTTATCAAGACATGGAAAGACTAGCTGAAGAGCAGCTCCCTTATTCCCCAGAAGAATACCAAAAGCTTTGGGAAGACCGCAAACTCGAAAAAGCCCTAGGCATATATCTTAGAGATTATTTCGGCCCCGTAACTGTCCCGGAAGGCACTTATTTGGGTATAGGCGATAATAGGGATTTTTCCTGCGATTCGCGTTTTTGGGGCCCCATTCCGGAAGAAAACATCAAAGGAAAAGCCTGGTTTATCCATTGGCCGCCAAGCAGAATAGGATTGGTTAAATAGCATTTAAAAACCCTCGTGAAAGCGAGGGTTTTTATTGACACAAAAAGCAAATGGTATACACTGGATATCTTATCTTATTACTTAACTCCACAAAGATTATCCCTTCTAAAACATAAAGTATAACTTTGGGCTAAAACTTCTTTGTGTATTATACTTCTATAATAGATAACAAAATTATTATTCTTTTATTAAGACAATAGTAAATAATTTTTTTGAAAGATATAGAGTTTAGTTCTATTTTAAAGAAGACGGAGTTTTCACATGAAAACCTTTAGATATTACCTATGGAGTATTTATTTATATACCAAGATATCGCTTTTTCTTCTATACTATTAATATAAGCCGCTTTCCCTATAGAGTAGCCTTCCAGATCAGTTGGAAAACGCTTTGCCAAAGAAATTTTTAAAGAAGCGTAAAAAGCAACATCTTCAGGATTGGCCCTTAAATAATCCTTAAAGGCCAAATGCCTTATTATATCCCTTTCACTAAAAACATCAAAAATATGGATATTAAAGGATAAATCCCCTTGCTTTCTAAAATAGCGGCGCCTTGTTATGCCAAACTCCCCCATACACTCATATCCAAAACTCTCAAAAGAATCTTCTATTTCATCAACCGCGGCAATATCCCGGACAACAGCCATCATATCAATAGCGGGCCTCGAACAGAGCCCTTCCACTGCTGTACTACCTATATGATATATATCTATTAAAAGTCCCTTTAATATATCTTTTATAGGCTTGGACTCTTCTTCAAAAGCTTTATGCCAGTAAGAATCATAAGGAATTAGTTTTACTTTCATTGCTATCTCCTTAAAATATTATATCACAAAAGAGAAGTTTTCATGTGAAAACACTTAGATCTTTCCACAAAAGAAGATAAAGAAGAGATGAAAACAAACGCCATATTGGCTAAGCAGTTTTCATGTGAAAACTGTTTAAATAAAAATCTTACTTCAAGCTATTTTATATAAGAAAATTTAAAAACGTTAACAGATGCCATAAAACCAACATAGCATAAATGTACCTTATCAGTTTATTATTTTTTCAAAAAAGCACTGTTTACAAAAGATGTTTTCATGTGAAAACTTTAAAAAAGATTGACTTAATTTTAAATTTTATATTAAATATTCTTAATAGGAGATTATAATGGGTGAAATAGTTTGTATTGCCAACCAAAAAGGCGGCGTGGGCAAAACCACCACCGCCGTAAACTTGTCTTATGCTCTTGCCTGTTTGGGGCAGGAAGTGCTCCTAGTGGATTTTGATCCTCAGGGAAATGCTACTTCCGGTTTGGGAATAGAAGTCAAAGACGACGATAAAACCGTTTACAACTTCTTGACCAAAACAGCCTCTTTTAAAGAAGTTGTGCGCCAAACGAGCAATGAAATGCTCGACATCCTCCCCTCCAATAAAGATTTGGCGGGTGCGGAAGTTGAGCTTGTAAATATAAACGGGCGCGAAAAATTCTTAAAAGAGCAGCTTTCCACTATAAAGAAGATGTATAACTTTATTATTATCGATTGCCCCCCTTCTTTAAGCCTGCTTACAATAAACGCTTTGGTAGCGGCGGATAATGTTCTTACGGCTATACAGTGCGAATATTACGCTATGGAAGGTTTGGCCCGTTTCATAAACACTACGACAAAGGTAAAACAATTTTTAAGCCCCCAGCTTAAAATAGACGGAGGCATACTGACTATGTATGACGGCCGTATGAATTTGGCTAACCAAGTAAAAGAAGAAGTTTCCAAATTCTATGGAGATAAAGTCTACAAAACCCCCATTCCCCGCAATATCAGGCTGGCGGAAGCCCCCGGTTTCGGACAGAGCATCTTTGAGTACGAGCCCTCTTGCAAAGGGACTAAAGCCTATATGGATTTGGCGATAGAGTTTCTAATAAGAAGAGGCGCAAAAGCGGAAGACTTTGAAAATATGCAATATTTAAGTTCTTCCAAAAATTCCGATTTTGATTTTGGAGGATAATTAACCGTATGAGAAAAGCTTTAGGCAAAGGATTGGACGCATTATTAAGCGGAGCCATCGACGACAACAATGAAACTTCTGGAATGGGGGGCGTTCAAAAAATACCGCTTGATAAAATTATCCCCAACAGATACCAGCCCCGCAAAACCTTCAATGCGGAATCTTTGCAAGGTCTTGCCGATTCCATTAAACAACACGGCCTCACCCAGCCTGTAGTCGTGGTATATGACGCCGGTATGGACAAATATGAGTTGGTAGTAGGGGAAAGACGTTTCCGCGCTTCTCAGCTTGCCGGCTTTACGGAGATAGATTGCATCGTACACGGCAAACTCGATGACAAGCAAATGTGCGCCCTCGCACTTATAGAAAATATCCAAAGGGAAGATCTAAACCCCATAGAAACCGCTTTAGGTTATAAGAGCCTTATGCAAAAGTTTATGATTTCCCAAACCGAATTGGGCGAATACTGCGGAAAATCAAAAGCTGCCGTATCCAATTCATTAAGGCTGCTCAATTTGGAGCCTGAAATCCAAGAAGCTATAAAAAGCGGCGAAATAAGCGAAGGGCATGGCAGAGCCTTGCTTATGGTTGCGGACAACAACAAGAGGGAAACCCTGTTTAAAAAAATACTCTCTTCTAAGATGTCCGTCCGCCAAGCGGAAGAGGCCGCCAAAAATGCTTCTTCAGAAACTGTTAAAACCAAGCCGCAAAAGACGCCCGACACCTTAGCTTTTGAAGCGTCTTTACAGGAAGCCCTGGGCACGAAAGTAGAACTTAAATACGGTTCAAAACCCAGCAAAGGCAAGTTGATATTGCATTACAATTCTTTAGAAGAATTGGAGCAAATATCACAAAGACTTAAAAATAAAATGTTATAAACGTAATACTCCTCCATAAACACGGCTTTTTTTAAAAGCCGTGTTTTTCATAGTCAATAAAACTCCCCCTATTTATGCAAAAGCATAAAAGATCCAAACTTCTAAATGACCCTTTGACAAGTAAAGAGGAGTTCTCTTTAATGACTTCTTAAATTCTATTTTTAAAAGCGGGGGAGATTTAAAAATTACTTTTTGAAAAACAAAAAAACTATCCTTTGTTTTCATGTGAAAACCTATTTATCCATAAAAAAGATCTTTGATACCGTTTTTAAGACAAATTCTCCGTCGGAGAATATCTAAAACCTTTAAATTCGTCTTTAATTTGGTTTTTGTGCGGAAAACGAGTCGCTAAGGCTTAACCATAAAAAAGACCTTCCTATGGCAATATCGCTCAAAATCGCCTTTTTTAAGACGTTTTACCTTATTTAAGTGAAAAATATCCGCCTTTTTTAATAAATATGTTAGGAACACTAACTTTTAAAAAAAGTAAACATCAATTAAATAATAAACAAAAATTTATCGCAAAGCGAAACCAGTCTTTTCATTAAAACAAAAAAGAGGATGCCTTTCGGCACCCTCTCTTAATTAAAAACATTAAGAAAACAATTTTCTTAATTTTTAAAACTATTTGTTTTTCTTGCTTACCGTCAAATAGCCCATAAGACGGTAAATCATTTTTGCTACATTAAACTCCGATATATGGCTGCCTTTCATCGGGGCCGTTTCCACTACGTCGATGGCGACTATTTTTTTGTTCATACATACCGCTTTGAACAAAGACATAGCCTCATACCACATAAAACCGCCCGGCTGCGGAGTGCCCGTACCCGGCACGACGGAAGGATCAAAACCGTCTACGTCTATCGTGATATAAACTAAATCGCTAAGGCTTTTTAAAACCTTCGGCGTCAGTTTTTTTATATCAAGATTTTCGTGCATAAAGTATGTCGTCACATTTCCGCTGTTGACGTTGTCCTTCTCCTCGCTGCCGACGGAGCGTATTCCCACCTGCACAACTTTGACATCCTTTGACGCAGGGTACAAAGCACAAGCGTGAGAGCGTTCATCGCCGAAGTAGGATTCCCTTAAATCGGCATGCGCGTCGAAGTGCAGAACCGAAAGCTTTTTGCCATATTTTCTTATATACGGCGCTATCAAAGCCTGGGAAATCGAATGTTCCCCGCCCAGATAAAACGGGAATGCTTTATGTTTGGAGATATAATTCTCCACATATTTTTCTATACGGTCAAATACCGCTTTCTCGCTTCCCTTACAATTTATCGGGGGCAAGGTATGAATACCTTGTTTGTAAGTTTCTATACCGAGTTCCTCGTCCCAAAATTCTATTTGGGGAGAAGCCTCAATAATAGCGGCGGGGCCCAACTTCGTCCCGCCGCCATAAGAAACCGTACGCTCATAAGGTACCGATATTACTGCAAAGCGGCTCTCTTCTAGGGAAGGCTGTCCGTCTTCCACCGCAAGAAAATGCGTCGCGTGTTCAGGATGCATAATTACCTTACGAATACCGCCGCCGCTACCACAGTCGTCCATAAACCGTCGACGCAGATCGCCGATTGGGTTATGTTCGTACTCTTTACGATTTTACCGCTCATCTTCCAGATTTCTTCTTTCTGGTTCCAAGTGGTGTTATTGTCAAACTCTATGCCTAAGGTCGTCGAAAGCATCATCGCGGCCAAGTCCTCGGCGTAATCGCCGGCTTTTTGGTCGGCCTCGCCGAAACTGTGATGCTCGGATATATATCCGTGCGTGTTCTTGTCTTTAGGAATAGCCAAACCTACCGAAGCGGATATCAAGCGCCTGTTTTCGTTGCTGGTGTTTCTGCTGATTACGCAGTGAAGTATCTGCCCGGCGTGTAAATGTTCCAGCCCTTTGCTGACTGAAACCACTTTACATTTCGGCGGGAAAATACTTGATACCGGCACCAAGTTGAATTTAGCTATTTTCGCGTCTCTAAGAGCTTCTTCAAAGCTCGCGAGTTTTTCTTTATGTCTGCCTACACCTTTAGTAAGGAATATCTCCCTTGGAACAAATGGTTCGTACATTTTTTATTCTCTCTGTTAAGTGATATTACCCTGAAAACAGGGGCATTATTTTATAAAATAAATTATAACAAAAAATATAATGTAAGTGTAAAGGATTATTATGAACAAAATTTTGTTTCTTACCGCTTTGCTTTTTACGACGGTGAATTTACACGCTGCGGAGGGTGATATGCCTTATAATATGTTCAATGAAAACGGAGTCTTGCATTTCGATTATAAAGCGGAGGATTTGGCGCCGCGCGAAAAAGCCGCCAGAGCCCAGCTGGAAAGAGATTTGCAAGCCATTATAAATATCAATAAAAAAGACAGAACTTTCGAGAATACTTATCTCGCCTACGACAAAGCCTTTGACGCTTATTCCGATTCGCTCGGCCAGGCCGGTTTCTTGGCTTATGTATCGCAGGACGAAAAACTCAGAAACGCGGCCCTCGCCCTCGAGCAGGAAGTAAGCAACTATCTTATAGAAGTCGCCACGCGCCGCGATATTTATCAGGCGTTTAAAGATTACGCCGACACCAATCCCCAACTTGGGCCCGTCGAAGCGAAAATGCTTAAAGACACTATGATAGGCTTTAAGAAAAGCGGTCTTACCCTTAACGATAAAGATTTGGAAACCTTCAAAGAATTAAATAAACAAAAAGCAAAAAACTCCATAGAGTTTTCAAAAAATATCCGCGAGTATAAAGACAGCCTTGAGGTAACAAAAGAACAGCTTGACGGCATGGGCGAAGATTATATCAATAAATTAAACAAAACGCCCGAAGGGAAATACATCGTCACGCTGGATTATCCGGACTATGTCCCCTTTATGCTAAACGCAAAAGACGAAGACGCCCGCAAAGCCTTGGAATTTAAATATTCCCGCCGCGGCGGCAAAGAGAATATAAAACTGTTCGAAGATACTTTGACTCTAAGATACCAAACGGCGAAATTGCTAGGCTACAAAAACCACGCCGAGAACCGCCTCGACACCAGAATGGCGAAAACGCCCGAAAACGTCGAGAAATTCCTAAAAGATTTGGAAAAGAAATTAAGGAAACTCGCCAAAGAGGAAGAAAAAGAACTCCTTAAATTCAAAGAGGAAAAAACCGGCGTAAAGGCCGAAGGCTTCCACGCCTGGGACACCGGCTATTGGACCAATCTGCACAAAAAAGAATACTATGACGTCGACCAAGAAAAAATAAAAGAATATTTCCAAACCGATATAGTGATAGCCAATATGTTTGAAATTTTCGGCAATCTCTTCGGCGTTAAATTTGAAGCGGCCGACATTCCAGTTTGGCATAAAGACGTAAAAAGCTATAAAGTACTTGACACCCAAGACGGCCATATCATCGGTTACATCTATATGGATTTATATCCCAGAGACGGCAAATACAAACACGCCGCCTGCTTTGACTTGGTCGACGGAGAATTAAAAGACGACGGCACCTATCAACAGCCTTTTACCGCCATTGTCGCCAATTTAAACCCGCCGAGCAAAGACGCACCCTCCCTGCTCAAACACGACGAGGTGGAAACTCTCTTTCACGAGTTTGGGCATGTCCTGCATAATGTTTTGACCAAGGCCAAATACTCCTCAATTTCTGGGACTTCCGTCAGCAGGGATTTTGTGGAGGTGCCTTCCCAAATCCTTGAAAATTGGGCTTGGGATCCTTCCGTAATAAAAAAGATGTCGAAGCATTACAAAACGGGCCAGCCGCTCGACGACGAAACAATAAACAAAATGATAGCGGCAAAAAATCATTTCTCGGGCAGTTTCTATATAAGGCAGAACTTCCTCGCGCAAATCGATATGATGTATCATACCGCGACAAAACCCGTAGACTCCACAAAAATGTGGGAGAAATATTCCAAGAAAATCAGAATGATACCGATGACCAAAGATACTTATCCGCAGGCCAGCTTCGACCATCTGATGGGCGGCTATGACGCGGGCTATTACGGTTATTTGTGGGCGGAAGTCATCGCTTTGGATTTCTTCTCCGAGTTCCAAAAATATGGTTTGTTCAATCCGGAAATAGGTAAAAAATTCCGTAAGGAAATTTTAGAGCCGGGCGGCAGTTATGAGGAAGAAACACTCGTCAAGAACTTCCTCGGCAGAGAAGTTTCCAATGAGCCTTTCCTAAAAAATATAGGCTTAAAATAAAAGTTTGAAAATAAAAAAAGGGGGGGATAAATATCCTCCCTTTTTATCGTCTATGCAATTTGACGGACGAGAAGCCCCTCGTGAACAATATTAAAACTTTTTGCAATTTTCACCACACACCACCTTTGCCGTACGCGCCGAAGCCTGTATCCTTTCAAATTTTACTCGCGAAAACAAATCCTTTCCGCCAGATAAAAAACCCCCGCATTAACGGGGGCTTAATATTGATTGTACAACCGTTAAATTACTGAGCCGAGAATTGATCCTTCCCGACACCGCATACCGGGCAAACCCAAGTTTCCGGTACGTCGGCCCATTTTGTTCCGGCAGCTATTCCGTTTGCGGGATCGCCGACTTCCTCGTCATACACATATCCGCACACATTGCACACGTATTTCATTTTACTCCTCCTTGATATTCTTTAAAAGTAGTGGCGCCTTTTGGCGTTTTGCCTTTAAGCACCGTTTGATAATAATCGTAAGTCAAAGGTTTGCAGGCATCGCACAGGACTTCCGCTTCTTGTATCGGGCCGATAAACATAGTATGCGTACCCAAATCTATGCTCTGCTTTACCTCAACCGACAAAACCGCCAAAGTATTTTCCGTAACGACGGGCAAACCTTCCCCGTTTACTTTATATTGCACTTTGGAGAATTTATCGAAATCACGCCCGCTTCTAAAACCGAAAATGCCTATAAACGGCATTTGTGCAGTTTCCATAAGCGGCTGAACGCAAAACTTCTTAGACGACATTATATAGTCGTGCGTAAGAGAATTTTTGTTTAAAGCTATCGCCAGCTGCGCGGGCTGCGCCGTTACTTGAAATACGGAATTGGCTATTAAACCGTTAAATTTACCGTCTTTTTCACTGCTGACGATAAATAGTCCGTAAGATAAATCCGACAAAGCTTTAACGTCTATCATTATTTATTTTTCTCCAATACTTTTTTGCCGACGGCCAAACCAAGCTCAAAACATTCCTTCAGCTTGTCTTCCGTCGGGACGAATCTGCTCTTTACGCACGGCGCCGCTATTTCGATATTGAGTTTTTCTTTCATAATCGTTTCTAGCTCGTTTAGAGCTCCGTCGCTCCAGCCATACGAACCGAATGCCGCGCCGACAAGGTTCTGCTTCTTCAAACCTTTGAAATAGGTTATCAAATCGCCCAAAGAAGGATACAGCTCCTGATTTAATACCGGCGAACCCAGCACCAAACCGGCGCTGTCCAACAGTTCCGTGGCGGCGTCGCTTCTGTGAACGGCGTGCAAAGACATTTGCTTTACTTCCACGCCTGCGGCTATCAAGCCGTCGGTAACGGAAGCGGCCATCTTCTCCGTGCTGCCCCACATTGTATCGTAGATAACCAATACTTTGTTTTTGTTCTTCTGCGCCGCAAATTCCGCGTAAAGATTTATAATCTTTGAAGGATCTTTACGCCATATCGGACCATGGTCCGGGCAGATTATGCTCGGTTTTATACCCAATTTTGTTACCTGTCCCAAAAAGGCGGTAACTATCTTGGAATAGGGCAATATGATATTGGCATAATATTTTTTGGCTTCGTAAATCCAGTCCTTTTCGCAGACTTCGTCGTCAAAGCGTTTGCAGCTGGCGTAATGCATGCCGAAAATATCATTGCAGAAAAGAACATTCTCTTTCTTTAAAAGGCATATCATACTGTCGGGCCAGTGCAGCATTCTGGATTCTATAAAAGTCAAACTATCGCCGCCAAGGTCTATACTGCCGCCGTTGGCTATCGCTTCCACAGGCAAATCATCACCCAAATGCGCCTTTAAGTTCGCCGTACCCATTACTGAGGCATAAACGTGTTCAGGCGCCATATCGGCTATCGCCATTTTTAAAGAACCGCTGTGGTCCAACTCCGCGTGATTGGATATGATGATGTCCACCTTTTTGGGATCTATCACGCTTTTTATTCTTGAAAGCATCTCTTGATAAAACTCTTTCTTGACGGTGTCTATAAGCGTTATTTTATCGTCCAATATCAAAAAAGCGTTATAGGTCGTGCCTTTATTCGTCGAATAACCGTGGAAATCCCTCACGTTCCAATCTATCGCGCCTACCCAATATATCTTTTCCGTAACTTTTATTGCCTGCATATTACTATCCCTTAGTGTTTTATTTTTTCTCCGCAGACCACAATCCGTGCAGATTGCAGTATTCTCTGGCTTTTATAACGCGGCCGTTAAAGCTGAATTTTGCTTCAGGCTTGTCGCCCGGTTTTAAATATTTGCGCCCGATTTTACCATCGTCGGTAAGCACTTCTATAAATTCTATATAATGCTCCGCCAGCATTGGATGCGCAACCGATCCTACTTTAACCAAAATACCGTCATCGGTATATTCTATTACGGGAACGTGTTTTTCCAAAGCGCCGTCGCTGCTGCCTTCTTTCATTTTAATCATAGGCTTGCCGCAGCATACCAGTTCTCCGCCGCCGACATGAACCACTTCCACCATATTGCCGCATATCGGGCATTTATATACATCATTCAATTCCATATTATCCCCCTATATAAGTTCTTTAATATTGTCCAAAATTGATTTATAATCAGGTTCGTTTGATACTTCCTCTACAAACTGAATATATCTTATTATACCTTGCGCATCTATTATAAACACCGCTCTTGTAAGCAGACATAATCCTTCCATAAAAACGCCGTAGTCTTTGGAAAAAGAGGTGTTCTTATAATCAGAAAGTGTTTGAACATTTTTAATTCCCTGCGCGGCGCACCATCTGCTTTGCGCGAAAGGTAAATCCCGGCTGACGGTAAGAACTTTAACCTTATCGCCGAGTTTCCCGGCCTCTTGGTTAAAGCGCGCCGTTTCAATAGAGCAAGTGGGCGTATCAAGAGAAGGAACCGTAGACAAAATAACGATGCGCCCCTTAAAATCTTTAAGGGACACATCGCTTAAATCATTGGCGCTGAGCGTAAAATCCGGCGCAGCCGCACCGATTTTAAGCTCCGAGCCCAACAAAGAGAATTTATTCCCGTTAAGGGTTATTTCTCTCGCCATATTCTTACCAATTCTCGCAGAGAAGCTCAAAATAAGCCTGGGCATGAGCGCAAGCCGGGCATTTTTCAGGAGCTTCTTTGCCTTCGTGCAAATAACCGCAGTTCATACATCTCCATACAACGGGAGAGGATTTCTTAAATACTGTTCCTTCAAGAATATTCTTCCTGAGGCCTTTATATCTGTTGGAATGTTGCTTTTCCGCTATGGCTATATTTTCCATAACGAGGGCAATTTCTTCAAAACCTTCTTCCCTGGCGACTTTTGCAAAATCCGGATACATATGCTGCCATTCATGGTCTTCTCCGGCGGCGGCTTCTTTAAGATTGTCCTCCGTGCTGCCGATCACGCCAGCGGGGAAAGAAGCCGTTATTTCAACTTCTCCTCCCTCCAAAAATTTGAAGAGCCTTTCCGCATGCTCTTTTTCTTGAGCGGCGGTTTCCTCAAAAATCTTGCTTATTTGTACATATCCGTCTTTCTTGGCTTTGCTAGCAAAGAAAGTATATCTGTTTCTAGCCTGAGATTCCCCGGCGAAAGCCGTAAGAATATTTTTTTCTGTTTTTGTTCCTTTTAAATTCATAGTTTGTAATTTCCTCCGTACAAAGAGTATATAAAATTAACCGTTATTAAGTATACAGCTGTAAAACCTTTTTACAAGTATTTTTTTATTAGTTTTATACTTTCTTTTCAAATTCCCCTTTTATTGACTAATTTTACACAAAACTGCTAAAATTTAAGCGTATTGCGTTTTTAATATTTTATAGGGTGTTTGGTATTTACGGTGGAAAATCTTAATATAAACGAAATTTGGGCCGATCTTTTAAAAAAACTGGAAAACAGTCTTGGTAAAGATATCTGCGAAATGTGGATAAAACCAATGAAAATAATCTCTTTTAAAGGGGGTATTTTAAAAATTGAACTGCCAAGCGAAGTTTGGCTTAAAACCATTAAAGACAGGTATGAAAATAATCTGTTAGAGGCTTTGACCGAAATTTTAAACTCCACCTTTTCCATAGAATACTCAATAACCTTAAAGGAAGATTATTCCCAGCAGCAATATCAATCACTGCAGGAACCTGCTTCTTATCAAAACAGAAATCCTTTTATAAATAAACTTAACTCTTATTTTACTTTTGAGGGTTTTATAGAAGGTCCGTCAAACAGATTTGCATATAAGGCTTCAGAAGCCGTCGTAAAGAAGATGGGGGAAAGATCAAATAATCCTTTTGTTATCTTCAGTGCGCCCGGTTTAGGGAAAACGCATCTTCTTCACGCAATAGGAAACCAAATTTTAAAGGAAAATCCTTTCGCCAAAGTATTATATATGTCCGGGGAAGGTTTTGTATCGGAATATATAGAGTCTTTACAAAAATCCACACAGGATTCTTTTAGAAAAAAATACCGTTCTTTGGACTGTTTGTTGATAGATGATATACAATTCGTAGTGGGAAAAGAACGCTGCGAAGAAGAATTCTTTTATACCTTCAACAGTCTTTTTGACAATAGAAAACAAATAGTTTTAACTTCGGACAGAACACCAAACCAACTTGGTCTGAGCGAGAGATTATCTTCTAGGCTCCTTTCTGGCATAGTGGCGGAGATAAAACGCCCCGACCTTGAAACCAGAATAGCTATTTTAAGGCAGAAAAGGGATTCAAACCAGTTTGATATTACCGATGACGTTTTAGCCTTTATAGCGGAAGGAGTGCAAGGCAGTATAAGGGAATTGGAAGGTTGTCTTTTCCGTTTATCTACTTACTGTAATATTCATGGTGTAAATGCGACAATTTCCATCGCCAAGGAAGTACTGGCCGATATTTTAACGCTTGAAAGGGAAAAATATTCCATAAGCGTAAATCAGATAAAAAAGGTTGTATGCAAATATTTCAAAGTAAGTATAGAGGACTTAAACTCCAAGAAAAAGAATAATTCCATAGCGTGGCCTAGGCAGGTTTCCATGTATTTGGCTACGGAGCTTACTTCTCTTTCCCTGCCGGAAATAGGAAGAGAATTTAACAGGGATCACTCAACGGTAATACATGCCAAGGAAAAGGTAAAGGAAGAAATCGACAATAATCTTCTTTTTGCCCCTATTATCAATGATTTGATAACTAAGGTAAAAGCTGTTGATAACAATTAACATAACCGTTTTTTGATAATTGATGTTTATAATGTTGACAAAAAGTGATAACCATCAACAAATCAAACAGAGTATTTGTATAGTGCTATAAACATTATCAACACAATTAACAGGATATAATAATAAGGATAATAATATGAAGATAAATATTACTAAAGAAAATTTTTTGGAAGGCATACAAATTATTCAATCGGGATTGTCAGGCAGAACGACTTTGCCGATTCTTTATAATTTTCTTATGGAAGCGCAGGACGGTAATGTTAAATTAACCAGAACGGATATGGAAATGGCGACCATACACAATATAAAAGCCGAAGTATTGGAAAACGGTTCTATAACCGTACCGTTAAAGGAATTTGCCGATATACTTAAGAACTTGCCTTCCAATCAAGAGATAAATTTGGAAACGGACGAAAACAATAAACTTCATATTAAAAGCGGCAAGTCTAAATTTTGGGTAATAGGCACGCCCAAGAGCGAATATCCCATAGTACCGGAAATAGAAAGGAACGAAAATTTCAGCATAAAAGCAAAAGAAATAAAAGAAATGATAGAAAATACGATATTTTCTTCTTCCACTCAGGAAACTAGATATGTCCTAAACGGTCTTTTATGGGTAAATACGGCCGAGAAATTCGAACTTGTCGCCACCGACGGCAGGAGATTGGCTTTGGCTACGGCTCCCGCCTTACAAAACTCCAAGGAATTTAAAATAATAGTGCCCAGTAAAATTTTAAACGAGCTGTTGAAACTTTTGACGATAAACAAACCCTCAGACGAAGATTTTATAGACGTAACCGTAAGCGCCAATCAAATAAGTTTCAATATGAAAGACACGACTTTTATATCCAGGCTTATAGAAGGCAACTTCCCTAATTATGAGCAGGTTATTCCTACTAAGAAAAATATTATTCTTAAAGTTAACGCGAAGGAATTATTGTCTTCCACCAAGCGCGCCGCTTTATGCGCGGGCGATTTGGGCGGTACGGTAAAATACGCTTTGAGCAATAATTTACTTGGTATATCTGCCAGTTCTTCCAAGATGGATTTTTCCGACGAGCTTAAAGTGGAGTGTGAATGCGAAGATTTCAACACTTCTTTTAATCCTCAGTATTTGATAGACGTTCTTAAGATAATAGGCAGCGATAATGTTATATTTTCTTTTGTGAACGGATCCAATCCCGTACTGGTAGAGCCGGAAGGCAAGGAACAATATAAATACGTGATAATGCCCGTAAAGGCCTAAACCGATGGAAATAAAAAAGAAGGAAATTTGGCATGAGTCAAAAGAGGTTTTAAACTCTTTTTCCAAGCTAAACGGAACTCTTAACCGTTTGATAATATTGGAAAATATATGGGAAAAATCTTTAGGCACAAACGCCAAATATTGGGCTATTGACGCGGTACAGGGCGGTACGATATACGTAAAAGTTAAAGTAATGGCTGCCCGGCACGAACTTAAACTTAAAGAGAAGGAAATAATAAGGGAATTAAATAAAAATTTTGACAGAGCTTGGATAAAACGGATTTTGATAATTTAAAGGAGTAAAACATGACTATATCAGAAGCAGAGTTGGAGAAGGATTACGATTCTTCCAAAATACAGGTTTTGGAAGGCTTAGAGGCGGTAAGGAAACGTCCTGCGATGTATATCGGGTCTACTGGCGCGCCGGGCCTTCATCATCTTATTTATGAGGTTGTAGATAACTCGGTAGACGAAATTTTGGCAGGCAACGCCACACATATAAACGTAACGATAAAAGAAGATAATGTATGCAGCATACAAGACGATGGACGCGGTATCCCCGTAGATCCTATGAAGAACGTCAAAGATCCTAAACTTAAAGGTAAAAGCGCGCTGGAAGTGGTAATGACGGTGCTGCACGCCGGCGGTAAATTTGACAGCGGAGCGTATAAAGTATCGGGTGGTCTTCACGGCGTGGGCGTATCGTGCGTAAACGCTTTGTCTGAATGGTTGGAAGTAGAGGTAAAGAGGGAAGGGAAAATATATTTCCAATCCTACAAACGCGGCAAGCCGCAGGGTAAAGTAGAAGTTGTTGGAGAAACCAAAGAACACGGCACGAAGGTGACTTTTAAGGCGGATAGCGAAATTTTCGGCGATAATATATTCTCCTACGATACCATCGCCAACAGGCTTAGGGAGCTTGCCTTTTTAAACGCCGGTGTAAGAATAACTCTTACTGATGAGAGAGTTGAAAATAAATCTCAGGTATTTTTATACGAAGGCGGCATATCCCAATTTGTAAAATATTTAAATACGAATAAAAAGGTAATTAACCCGGAACCGATATATCTCACCAAGGAAATAGACAATAATTATATTTCCTTTGCGATACAATATAATGACGGCTATTCCGAAAACGTGTATTCTTTCGTCAACAATATTAACACGATAGAAGGCGGAACTCATTTAAGCGGATTCAGATCATCTTTAACCAGAATAGTAAACGAATATATTAAGAGCAACAATCTCTTAAAAAATAAAGATTTGAATATTACCGGCGACGATCTTAGGGAAGGTCTTACGGCGGTGTTATCGGTTAAAATACCGCACCCGCAGTTTGAAGGCCAAACGAAAACGAAATTGGGCAATTCGGAAATAGAAGGTATAGTCCGCTCGATAGTTGGCGACACATTATCTACTTTCTTTGAGGAAAACCCGAAAACGGCCAGAGCTATATGCGAAAAATGTATAGGCGCGGCAGTCGCTCGCGAAGCGGCGAGAAAGGCTAAAGACTTAACCCGCAGGAAAGGCGCATTGGAGTCGGGCGGTCTTCCTGGAAAATTAGCCGACTGCCAGGAAAAGAACCCCGCAAATTGCGAGTTATTCATCGTAGAAGGCGATTCGGCCGGCGGCTCGGCCAAGCAAGGCAGGGACAGAGTATTCCAAGCGATATTGCCTTTAAGAGGTAAAATTTTAAACGTAGAGAAAGCCCAGCTCGTCAAAATACTTTCCAACGAGGAAATCCGCACTTTAATATCTGCGGTAGGTACGGGCGTAGGAGAGGGTGAAGGCGGTTTTGATATTTCCAAATTAAGATACCACAAAATCGTGTTGATGGCCGATGCTGACGTAGACGGCCAGCATATCACCACTTTGCTTTTGACTTTCTTTTACAGGCAGTTAAAGCCTTTGATAGAAAACGGACACATTTATATAGCGCAGCCGCCTTTATATAAAGTAAAGAAAGGCAAGACTGAGGAATATATCCAAACGGAAGAGCAAATGCAGGCCTGGTTGTTTAAGGAGGCTTTAAACTCCATTACGGCCAAGAAGAAAGACGGCAGCGTACTCAGCGTAGAAGAGTTGGAGAAATTCCTCAAGCTGTTAAAAGAAACGGAAGACATGGTAATGAAACTTGAGATAAAAGCCTTAAGTTTGCACGATTTCCAGGAATTTAAGAAATCCGGCAGAATACCGATGTTCCGCACGCCTCTTGAATCTGGCGGATACAAATATTTTTACAGCGACACCGAATTTAGGGAATACGAACAGCAATATAAAGAAGAGAAACGCGAAAACCTTATAGCGGACGGCACTCCCGAAGAGGAAATAACTGAAGATATGCTTGAGCTGGATTATCAAGGCTTGACCGAGCTTACCAAACTTTTGGCGATAGAGAACAAATTGGAAGCGAACGGATACAGCCTAGAGCAATATCCCGCGATAACCGACGAAAAGAAGAGAATAAATCCCATCTTTACGGTAAACGACGGCAAAAAGGATATTTTAGTTTACAGCTTGCAGGAGTTTTTGAAAACGGTGAAGGACGCGGGCGCTCAGGGCGCGAGCATACAGCGCTACAAAGGTCTTGGCGAAATGAACCCCGAACAGCTTTGGGAAACGACGATGGATCCTTCCAAGCGCAAGTTGCTGCGCGTAGCGATAGAGGACAGCGCCGATACGGAAAAGATATTTACCATGCTTATGGGCGATAAAGTAGAGCCCAGGAGAGCGTTTATAGAAAGTCATGCTCTTGAAGTCAGCAACTTGGATATTTAAGGAGTATTTAAATGGCAGAGAATTTAAACAATAATTCGCAGGAACAGGAAGTAAAAAGCGTAGATTTATTTGGCAATATAAAGCAGCGCGACGTCGGCGAGGAGATGAAGAAATCCTTCATAGATTACGCCATGAGCGTAATCGTCAGCCGCGCTCTGCCCGACGTAAGGGACGGCTTAAAGCCCGTACACAGACGTATTTTATACGCGATGCAGGAGATGGGCTTAAAATACAATAAACCGTTTAAGAAATCTGCCCGTGTGGTAGGTGATGTATTGGGTAAATACCACCCGCACGGCGATATGGCGGTGTATGATGCTTTGGTGCGTATGGCTCAGGATTTTTCGATGAGGAAAATGCTGGTAAACGGGCAAGGCAACTTCGGTTCGGTTGACGGCGACAGCGCCGCGGCCATGAGGTATACCGAAGTCCGCCTTCAGGCGATAGCCGACGAGCTTTTGGAAGATATAGATAAAGACACTGTAAAATTTGTCCCGAACTACGACGGCTCCTTGCAGGAGCCTTCGGTATTGCCGGGGAAAATGCCGCAGCTTTTGGTAAACGGTTCCAACGGCATCGCGGTAGGTATGGCGACGAATATCCCCACCCACAATTTGGGCGAAATATGTGACGGTATAATCGCTTTGATAAAGAACCCGGCGATAACCACCAAGGAAATGATGCAAATAGTAAAGGGGCCGGATTTCCCTACGGGCGGCATATTGCGCGGCACCAAGGGCGTATTTGATTATTTTGAAACAGGCAAAGGCTCTTTGAAGATACAGGCCAAAGCGGAAATTGAGGAAATGAAAGGCGGGCGCGAAGCTATAATCGTGACCGAAATACCTTATCAAGTCAACAAGACTAACCTTATCGAAACGATAGCGGGCTTGGTCAAAGACAAGAAGATAATGGAAATATCCGATATCCGCGACGAATCCGACCGCAGGGGCATGCGCCTGGTGATAGAATTAAAGAGGGACGGCAACGGGCAGGTTGTATTGAACCAGCTGTATAAACACACGCAGCTGCAAAGCTCTTTCAGCGTGAATATGCTGGCGATAGTCGACGGCAAACCGCGCGTATTGGGTATGAAGGAAGCTATGCGCCAATACATCAAGCACCGCCAGGAAGTTATCACCAACCGTACCCGCTTTGACTTAAACAAAGCTTTAAAGCGCGAACATATTTTGGAAGGTTTGCTGGTCGCCATAGCGAATATGGACGAAGTGGTAAGCATAATCCGCAAATCCAAAGATGCGGCGGAAGCGAAACTTAACTTGATGACCCGCTTTAAACTGAGCGAAGCTCAAACGCAGGCTATTTTGGATATGAGGCTGCACCAGTTGACGCAGCTGTCTTCCATAGCGATAGAGCAGGAGCAGAAAGACCTTGTAGCCCTGATAAAGGAATTGCAGGATATTTTGGGTTCTACGCAGAGGATATTGGATATTATCGTTACGGAACTTAGCGAGATGAAGAAGAACTACGGCGACGCCCGCAGGACGGAAATATCCAACGAGGTTTCGGACTTCTCCATAGAGGATCTTATCGAGGAGGAGGAAGTTGTAATCACTTTATCCAATGACGGCTACGCCAAGAGAATCCCCTTAGACACCTATAAATCTCAGAACCGCGGCGGCAAAGGGATAATAGGCGGCAAGACGAAAGAGGAAGATTTTATAGAACATCTTTTCGTTACGTCGAGCCACTCCACGATACTTATGTTTACCAACAGGGGCAGAGTATTCGCCTTAAAGGCTTTTGAGATACCGGAAGGCAACAGGCAGTCCAAAGGCAAGGCGATAGTGAACCTATTGCAGATAAGCGGGGAAGAGAAAGTAACCTCCGCCATAGCGTTTAAGGATTTCGATCCCAAGAACTGCGGCGAAACTTACCTTACGATGTGTACGAGAATGGGCACCATCAAGAGGGTGGAACTCAGCGAGTTCGCCAATATCAGGCGCACGGGCATAATAGCGATCGGTCTTGAAGAAGGCGACGTCTTGGTATCGGTGCAGGAAACGCACGGCAAGAGCGACATTATAATCGCCACCAAGAACGGCAAATCGATCAGGTTTGACGAGAACCAAGTCAGAGCCATGGGCAGAACGGCCAAAGGCGTAAGAGGCATAAAACTTGCGCAGGGCGACAGCGTAATCGGTATGGAACAGGCCGAGCGCGATGGCGAGCAGCCGGACGTTCTGTCCGTATGCGAAAACGGCTACGGCAAACGCACGGAGTTCAGCGAATACAGAACGCAGAACCGCGGCGGCAGCGGCGTTATCACGATAAAGACTACCCAGCGCAACGGCTGCGTGGCGGGCATCAAGCTGGTGGACGAAAGCAAGGATCTTATGGTCATAACGGAAAAGGGCATGGCGATAAGGATCCGCTGCGAGGAAATCCGATCCGTCGGCAGAAATGCGCAGGGCGTAAGATTGGTCAGGCTCGAGGATAACGACAAAATCTCGCGCGTGGCGCCGGTGGTGAAAGAGGAAGAAGAAAAGCCGGAAGAAGACGCCAAATAAAATTTAACCTAGCTGGTTAAAGTAAAAGCCCCGCTTACAATACGGCGGGGCTTTTTTGCGCGCCGCTATTGCTTTTGACGGTGAAATAAAATATATTAAGCTAACAAGCGAGTGCTTTAATTTGCCATATTTGATAAAATCTAACTAATAGACGTGAAATTTAACACTTTTCGGGATAATTTATGAGCAAAAGACGCCTAGCCAGAGAATACGCTTTACAAAGTTTATACTATACCGATACGGGTAAATTTTCCAAAGACGACGCTACAATGTTCGTCAACGGTTTTTACGAAAATTTGGAGGAAGATACTTTCTCCTTCTGTAAGGATTTGGTGCAAGGCACTATAAATAATTTGCCGCAGATAGACAAAATTTTATCCGCCCGCGCCAAGAACTGGTCGGTAGAGAGAATGTCGGCGGTGGACAGATCTATACTTAGAATGGCGACTTACGAAATAGCTTTCAGCGCGGACAAGGCGCCTATCCCGGCCATTATCGACGAAGCGATAGAACTAGCCAAGAAGTACTCTACGGAAAACTCCGGCAAATTCATCAACGGTTTGCTGGACCAAATCAAAACGGAACGCAATGGACATTAAAGCGGAGATAGAGCGTTTAAAAGCTCTTATATCATACCATAACGAGCGTTACTACAATTTAGACGCGCCGGAAATCGGCGATTACGAATACGATCAATTATATGCGCGCCTCAAGGAACTTGAGGCGGCCAATCCCCAATATATAACCGCTGACAGCCCTACCCGCAAAATAGGGGGGGCGGCTTCTTCCTCTTTTGCGCCGTACAAGCATTTGGCGCCGATGTTTTCCTTGGACAATACCTATAACGCCGAGGAAATTCGGCAGTGGTATGAAAGGACGAGCTCTTCCCTTAAAAGTACGGAATTTGAAATGGTTGTCGAAACAAAGATAGACGGGGTATCCTGTTCTTTGACTTACGAGAACGGCCTCTTGACCAAAGCCGCCACGCGCGGCGACGGCAAAATCGGGGAAGACATTACGGCCAATATAAAAACGATAAAAGACATTCCTCACAAATTACTCTGCCCGGTTAAAGGGATATTGGAAATCAGGGGCGAAGTATTTATAAAGAAAGCCGATTTAATAAAAATGAACGAACGCCAGCAGGAGGATGCCCTTGTTCCTTTTGCCAATGCACGCAATGCGGCGGCGGGCTCGATAAGGCAAAAGAATCCGTCGGTAACGGCGGGCAGGCCTTTGAGTTTTTACGCGCACAGCTATGGCTGGGGCGATATGGGCGTTGATAGTTTTACGGGATTCATAGACAAATGCAAAGCCTGCGGCATACCGGTATCGCCTGTGAGGAAGGTTTTTACCGATATAGAGGAAGTTATAAAATTTTATGAGGACTTCGGGCGAATCCTGCACAATCTGGAATACGATGCCGACGGCTTGGTGATAAAAGTCAATTCCTTCGCTTTGCAAAAAGAACTTGGCGAAACGGCAAAAAGCCCGCGCTGGGCGGAGGCTTTTAAATACCCCGCGGAACAATGCCAAACGAAGGTAAAGAACGTTAATTTTTCGGTAGGGCGCACGGGCGTGGTTACGCCGGTGGCGGAATTGGAGCCGGTAAAATGCGGCGGCGTTATAATATCTTCGGCGACGCTCCACAATTTTGACGAAATCGCCCGCCTTGGCATCAAGATAGGCGATACGGTCGCCGTGGAAAGGGCGGGCGAAGTTATCCCCAAAGTAGTAAAAGTGGTAAGCGGCGCGCAAGGCGCTCTGAGGATAGCGGAACCGAAGGCTTGCCCGATATGCGGGGGGATATTGGTTCGGGAAGAGGGGGAAGTGGCGATAAGGTGTATAAACCCCAATTGCCCCGCCCAGATAAAAGCGCGGGTGCAGCATTTTGCGGGGCGCGACGCTATGGATATAGACGGACTTGGCGAAGCCGCCGTGGAACAGCTGGTGGATAACGGCTCCATAAAAAAACTTTCCGATATTTACAATTTGACTTTATTTGACATAATGGCGCTCAATGCTTACGGCGATAAAAAGGCGGATAATTTGCTTAACGCGATAGAAAGCTCCAAAAAGAGGCCGCTTGGCAAATTTATATACGCTTTAGGCATCAGGCATATAGGCGCGAAGACGGCCCAGCTTTTGGCCGAGGAGTTCGGCAGTATTGAGAATTTGGCCCAAGCCTCTTTGCCCGAATTGGAAAGGATAGCGGAAATCGGCCCGGTAATAGCCAAAAGCATATACGATTTCTTTGCGGAAGACGAGATAAAAAAAGAACTGGAAAGGTTTAAGCTAAGCGGTGTTGAGCCGATAAATACGCCGCGCCGCAAAGAGGGCGGTATTTTAAGCGGCAAGACCTTTGTGTTCACCGGGGAATTAAAAACAATGCCCCGCGCCCAAGCCGAGGCTTTAGCCAAGGAGAACGGAGCGAAGACCTCAAGTTCGGTATCTTCCAAGACATTTGCGGTGGTCGCGGGCGAGGCGGCCGGCGGAAAACTAAAAAAAGCGCAGGAACTAGGCATAAAAATAATGACGGAAGAGGAGTTCCTGGCGCTTATAAAATATCAAAGCGAAGATTTGTTCGGATAAACAGGGGGAAGGGCCTTGTTTGGAAAAGCCTCTTTTTTTGGTATAATATATGCAGTAGTAAAGATTCTACGGCAAGAGTAAAGGAAATTATGGTAGCCAAAAAAAATCTGTGCGTGCTTATTCTCGCAGGCGGGAAAGGCACGAGAATGAAGTCTTCAACACCAAAACCATTGCATGAAATCTGCGGCGGGCCTATACTTTCGCACATACTTAAAACGGCCCAAAAATTAAAGCCTTCGGCCATAGGCGTGCTTACTGGCCATCAGGCCGACCTTTTAAAGCAAACGGTAAAAGACAATTTAGCCAAATGGGGCATAAAAACCCCGGTGGAGTTTTTATTGCAGAAAAATCTTACCGGCAGCGGAACGGCGGTAAAGGATTCTTTGCCGTTCATCAAAAAATACGATAATGTTCTGATTTTGGCGGGTGACGCTCCTTTGGTGCGCGCGGAAACTTTAAAACAGTTGATTAAGCGCCACAACGACAAAAAAGCGTCGTGTACGGTATTTACCGTAAATATAGAAAACCCTTACGGTTACGGGCGAATAGTTAAGGAAGAGGACGGCTCTTTCAAGAAGATAGTCGAACAGAGCGAAGCGGACGGGAAAACGGCATTGATAAAGGAAGTCAATTCCGGAATGTATATTTTCGATACGCCTCTTTTGATAAAGATGTTGGCTTTTTTGAAACCGCAGGGCGCGAAAAAAGAATACTATCTTACCGACACTTTAGGCTTGCTTAAGGAAAACGGCAAGAAGGTGGAAGTATATAAGGCGGAGGATTTTACTGAAGCTATGGGAATAAACTCCAAGAAGCAGCTTGCGCAAGCGGCCGCTATAATGAGGGCTAAAACCAACGATGATTTTATGGCCGCGGGCGTAACGATAATCCACCCCGAGGTTACCTATATAGACGCTACGGTCAAAATAGGGGCCGACAGCGTAATATACCCCAACAGCCACATACAAGGCGCGACGGTAATCGGCAAGAATTGCGTAATCGGGCCGGACTGCTGGATAGAAAACAGCAAGATAGAAGACGGCGCGGTAATAAAGAGCGGCAGTTATATAACCGATTCGACAGTCGGCAAAAAGTGCCAAGTGGGGCCTTATGCTCATTTAAGGCCGAGCGCTGTTTTAAAAGAGGGCGCGAAAGTCGGCAATTATGTAGAGATAAAAAAAGCGGTTATAGGCAAAGGGTCAAAGGTTTCGCATTTGACGTATATAGGCGATACGGAAATGGGCTCCGGCGTCAATGTGGGCGCGGGTACGATAACCTGCAATTATGACGGGGTAAACAAGTATAAGACGGTAATAGGCGATGATGTTTTTGTAGGATCCAACACGAATTTTGTTGCACCGGTAAAGATAGGGCGCGGCGCCAAAATAGGCGCAGGCTCTACCGTAACGGAAGATATACCTGCGGGCGAATTGGCGATAGCCAGGGCGCGGCAGGTAAATTTAAACAGGAAAAAAGGGAATAAATAAAAATGATACGTTGCCAATGTACCAGAGATTTAAAAGTCTTTACCTGTAACGCGAACAGGGCCTTGGCGGAAAAGATAGCCAAGCATTTAGGCAAAGAGTTGGGCGCTTTGCGCGTGGATCGTTTCGCCGACGGCGAAGTGGACGTGCAAATATTGGAAAGCGTGCGCGGCGCAGATTGTTATATAATCCAGCCGACATGTTCGCCCGCCAACGAAAATCTTATGGAACTGCTGGTGGCCATAGACGCCATGCGCCGCGCTAGCGCGGGCCGCATAACGGCGGTAATACCGTATTTCGGATATGCCCGGGCCGACAGAAAGAGCAACCCCCGCGTACCGATAACCGCCAAATTGGTGTCTAACTTAATAGCTATGGCCGGTGCAGACAGGGTAATGGCTATGGATTTGCACGCCGGGCAAATACAAGGTTTTTTTGATATACCGGTGGACCACTTAAGAGCCAGAGGCGTATTCTTGGAGTATTTCCTTAAGAACAAGCCGAAAGATTTGGTAATAGTATCGCCCGACGTAGGCGGAGTGGAACGCGCCAGAAAATTCGCCGCGAAGATGGAGGCGGGCTTGGTCATCATAGACAAACGCCGCCCCAAGAAAAACGAGGCTGTGGTGTACAATGTTATCGGCGACGTTAAGGACAAGACGGTAATCATCGTAGATGATATAGTTGATACGGCGGGTACTTTGTCGGCGGTTGCCAATAAGGTAAAAGAGAACGGCGCGAAAAAGATTTACGCGGTTTGCACGCACGGCGTCCTTTCAAGGGACGGGGTGGACAAGGTAGACCATTCCGCGATAGAAAAATTGTTTATTACCGACACTTTGCCTGAAAAACGCAAAGCGAGCGATAAAATACAAGTGTTAAGCATAGCGCATATATTTGCCGACGCGATAAAGAGAAATCATGACGGCACATCAATAAGCGAGATGTTCAAATAAAAATTTCAAATAAAAAACAGAAGTTGGAGGAAGCAGCACAATGGAAAAGATAAAAGTAGAAGCCCAAGCCAGGCAAAAAGCCGGCGTTAGGGGTGAACTTTCTAAATTAAGAGCGATGAAACAAATTCCCGCCGTTATTTACGGTGCGGGCAAAGAGCCTGCCAGCATAACGGTATCGGAAAAAGATTTGATTGCGATACAGAAAGCAGGCGGAAACGTAATAGTAGAAATCAATTTGCCTACGGGTAAAGAGCAAGCCATTATTAAGGAAGTACAGTATCACGTAGTAAAAGATACGCCGATACATATAGATTTCCAGAGAGTCTCCATGGACCACGCCATTGAAACGGTAGTGCCCGTGCTACTTACCGGCGAATGCGCTTTTGCCAAGGCTAACGGTGCCATCGTCGACCACGTATTGCGCGAGGTAACGATAAAATGCTTGCCTGCCGATATCCCGCACCACATTGAAGTTGACGTTACTAATGTAACGCTTGAAAATCATATAACGGTAGCGGATATCAAAACGCCTAAGGGCGTAACGATACTGGGCGAAGGCGACAGAACGGTAGTACACGTGCTTATGCCTAAGGATGAATCTGCGTCCGCTGCTGCGGCTACCGGCGCCGATGCTGCAGCTCAGCCTGAACTTTCCGCCACCAAAGGCAAGAAAGAGGAAGAAGGCGAAGCCGCAAAGAAATAATCTTGCATTTGAAGGGGCGCATTTTTATGCGCCCCTTTCTTTTTGGGACAAGGCCTGCTTTAAGCAGGTATTTTTATTAAGGTTTTATGGGCGAAATTTATTTAATAGCGGGGTTGGGTAATCCCGGCCGTCAATATGAGCAGACGCGCCATAACGCGGGTTTTATGGCTTTGGATGTCTTTGCCGAACGGTTTAATCCCTCATGGGAGAAATGGCAGAACGACAAAGGCCTGCTTGCTAAAGCGGAGCTTGGCGCCAATACCATTTATTTGCTTAAACCGATGACTTATATGAATTTATCCGGCCATGCGGTGAGGGGGGTAACTTCTTTTTATAAAATAAAGCCCAAGAATATTCTGATAATTTTTGACGATATGAGCCTTCCTTTAGGTGCCGTACGCCTCAGAGCCAAGGGCAGTGCCGGCGGGCAAAACGGAATGCGCCATATTATAGAACAGTTGGGTACCCAGGATATTGCGCGCCTTAGAATCGGCATAGGCCCGAGGCCGGAATATTTTGAGGGGAAGGATTTTGTCTTATCAAAATTTGGAGAAGAGCAGAAGCCTCTTTTAAAGGAGGCATTACTCAAGGCTGACGCCGCACTTTACGATTTTATCGTAGGCGGAATTGACGCCGCTATGACTAAAGCCAATGCCAAATAAACTTTTAACGGCAAGCTAATTTCGCTAAAGGCCCCGCTTATCTTAAGCGGGGCCTTTTGTTAAAATCCTTTTGCGCCGTGAAGAACGAAATTGGCAATTATTTCGGGAATAAAATAATTTAATTCCTCTTTGCAAAAAGCTAAGCAAAGCAAAAATATTTAAAATAACCCCCCTGTTTAAGCAGGGGGGGGTGTCTTAAAAGAATTATTATTTGTTATAAAATTCTTTTATTTTATTGCATACGATATCTATTTGTTCTTCCGTAATTTCCGGGAACATAGGAATAGAAAGAACTTCCTGCGCCGCGGCTTCTGTGTTGGGGTAATCCTGCGCTTTGCAGTTTAAGTGAGCGTAGCAGGGCTGCTTATAGAGCGGTACTGGATAGTAAACGGCATTGCCGATATTGTTCTCTTTCAAGAAAGCGCTTAGAGCGTCGCGGTCTTTTACGCGAATTGTAAAGACATAATAGCTTTGGCTCCAGCCTTCGGGCGCCTGAGGCGGGAGAGTTATCCCCTTTACGGAGCTTAATTTCTTGCGGTAAAGATCGGCCGCTTTAGTGCGGTTTTCCGTCCATTTGGCGAGATGTTTAAGTTTTACGTCCAATATGGCGGCCTGGATTTCGTCCATTCTTAAGGTGGAGCCTTCCCTATCGTACTCATAGGCTTTACCCAAGGAGCGGCCGCTGTGTCTTATGCTGGTGCAGGCGTCGGCTATTTCCTTATTGTTGGTTACTACCGCGCCGGCATCGCCGCAGGCACCGAGGTTCTTGCTGGGATAAAAGCTAAATGCTCCGGCATCGCCCCAAGTGCCGGTATATTTGCCCGCGCATAAGGCCAAGTGGCTTTGGGCGCAGTCTTCTATAACTTTAAGATTGTGTTTCTTGGCGATGGCCATAATTTCCGGCATATTGGCTGGATAGCCGTATAGGTGTACGGGAACGATGGCTTTTGTCTTAGAGGTGATTTTGCGCTCTATGTCTTTTGGGTCAAGATTATAGGTTAGGGGGTCAATATCGGCAAAGACGAAATCCGCACCCGTAAGAGTTATTGACGTGGTCGTCGCCACAAAGGTAAAGGGAGTGGTGATAACTTCGTCGCCTTTGCCTATGCCCGCGGCCATAAGCGCTATTTGTATTGCGCTTGCACCAGAAGAGCAGGTAATACAATGCTCGGCATTAAGAGCTTTGGCGAAATCCGCTTCAAATTGCTGTGTCTTGGGGCCCAAAAGCCATTTCATCGAGTTTAAGGCTTCCAAGGCGGCTTTGTTAATTTCTTCTTTTAAACTTTCGTGCTGTTTTTGCAAATTAAATAAGGGTACTGGAGTATTGTTTGTCATAATTATTTATCCAATGATTTTATTTCTTTTAACATTATAAGTTCTTTAAAGCTTTCGGTGAAAGCTTTCTTGGACATATTTATTATCATTTTGATAACGAACAGTCCGTCTTCCTTAAACAAATCTTCTTTTATTATTTCCGCTTTATGTTTTTTAAGCGTGTCGTTTATTTTTTGCACTATATCGGGTGAAGGCTCGCACTTTATGGTGAGAGAATCGTATAATCTTACATAATCAAAGCTGTTCATAAGTTTGCGGATAAACAGCTGCAGTATCAAGACGAATATCGTGGCGGAGCCCGCTATAATAAATTCGCCGTATCCCGCGGCCATGCCCACCGCCGCGACCAGCCATATCCCCGCCGCCGTAGTTAGGCCAGATATTTTGTTGCCGTCCCTGAGTATGGAACCCGCACCCAAAAAGCCGACGCCCGCCACTATTTGGGCCGCTATTCTCGCGGGATCGCCCCCGTAGTTAAAAGCCGAGGTTATAGAAAGCAGCGTAAATACCGCCGAACCCGCGCAAATTAAAGTGTTTGTCGCAAAGCCTGCGGGCTTATCGTGATATTGCCTCTCAAGGCCGATTACTCCGCCTAAGATTAAGGCGGCTAAAATTCTTATAATAATTTCTTCCGTTGTTATCATATCAATATTTGGACGCGACTGGCACCAGGTTTAGTATTACGAAATAAACAAGCATTACCGCTATGCCTATGGGCAAAGCGTCTTTCGCCCACTCCTTGCTTTTTATTTTAAATTTGGACGCGCAGATAATATTGGGGATATTGCCCGGTATCAGAAAACCGCCCGATATTATTAAGGCCATAAGCAAAAATTCTATCTGTTTGTTTGTCATGCTTGGTACGATTTCCGCTGCGGCCAATGTGGCATTATCCAAGATCGCCGAGATGGAGTTCGCCCAATAAAGCGCCCATTCCGGCAGTTTTAATATGCTTATTTCCGCCAAGGGCGTCAAACCTTGCCCGAAAAACACCAAAGCCATTACAAACAGAAACACTTTCGCCGCTCTTACTAAAATATCTTTTTTGCTTTCGTGATCTACGCTTTGTTTGGTGAGGTTCTGGGGATCTTTTGTCCTGGCGGCCAACAACGAAAAAAGCAGTACGCCCGGCAATATAAACTCCCACAGCAAATTAAACAGATAGAAAAACCCCGCATTGTGGGGTTCTTCCGCCAGTTTGCTGGTAACTATCGTGGAAAGCGGCTCGCCCAAAGGAGTTAGTACCGCGCCCATACCTATCGCGAAACAGCCCATAACTATTACGTGCACGGTATCCCTTTTAGACAGACGCAAAGTCGCCGCTATTTCGCACAGTATCAAGGCGGCTATTATAGCCGTAATTACGCTTGATAAAAGCGATAAGACGAAAACGAATAAGACAATAGTGGGCTTTAGTCCGATTTTATCTTCAACCACTTCTATAAATTTTGTTATAGCTTTTCTGAACTGTCGGAACAGCAATCCCGTAATGAGGACCGCTAAAGATATTGCTATCGGCTCTTTAAGAGCATGGGATACAAGTTCCCAACTCCACAATCCCGTAATGCTTACGGCCAATATGCCGAGCACGAATAAAAAGGCTTCCAATTCCTTTTCCACCGCATGTATGGTGAAAGGGAGGAACAAAGCCAAGCATATTATAATGCTTAACAAAATGATTACCGTTATCGACATAAGTTTATTATATCAAAAACATTTAGGCGCAAATAAAAAAGCCCGCCAAAAAAGGCGGGCTTTTTTGTGTCGCGTCAAATTATAACTTTACGCCTACTTTCAAAAGAAGCGAAATATCGGAGAGGTAACTCGTATCGGCAAATTTATTATCGTCCATCCACCAGTGGTTGTATCTGGCTTCCAAACCCCAAATAAAGATATCGTTTAAGTCGCTTTCAACGCCCAATCCTACATATAAAGCGGGTTTGGTGGCGGATTGTTCTTCTTCTCCAAAAACATCGGATTCCATTTTCCCTTTATATTTTGCGAAACCAACTCCCACGGGTATATAAAGCCTGGTTTTGGCATCGGGCGCGAAGTTGAACTTACCGGCCAGAAACATGGCATATTTATCGGCGGAAGTTTTTATCGTTTCCGAAAAACCCATAGCGGAAAGAGAGTATTCTGCGGCATCATAATTTGTCGCGTTAAATTCCAATCCCAAACCGATATTTTGGGTAAGGTAATGCATAATTTGAAGACCGTAGGTCGGGCCGACGTCGCCATAGTCAAAATTTTCATCGCCAAAAGAGGCGCCGACATTCGTTGGGGAAAACCCGTATTCCGTGGTGGGAACGGCGAAACCGCCCAAAACTGAAATATGGGTCATACCCTTGTCTATACCTTGGTCTATACCCGCGAAAGCCGGGGTGAAAAGGGCTAATAATACTGTGCTGATGAGCAATTTTTTCATTGATAATCTCCTTAATTTGCAACTTGTCCAAAATATTTTAGCAAAAACGGATCAGTTAAAACACTCCGCTGTAAGAAGGATCCCAAGATTTGTAATCTATTACCGTAGTTTGCTTTTTCTTGCTTTTGCCTATTGCGCCTTGCTGTGCGTTAAGCATAGTTTGAGGCCAAAAACCTTGCGCTTTTAACACTTGTTCGGCCACCTCTCTAAAGGCGCCCCTGCCGCCGGGTGTTTGGGTTATGTAGAGGCAGCAGTCTTTTACTTCTTGGCGGCTGTTAGCCACGGCACAGGGCAGGCCGACTTCTTTTAGGGCGGGTATATCGATAAAATCGTCGCCTATAAAGATTATTTCCTCCGCTTTAAGCCCACTTCGCTTGATGAAATCCTGCAAAGGCGGCAGTTTGGAGAGGAAGTTATAATACAAAAAATCCATACCCAAGGAGGCGGCCCTTCTTTCCGTAGCGGGTGCGTTGCCGCCGGTAATAATACCGGTTATAATGCCGCAGTCCCTGAGCATATGGAAGGCTATGCCGTCATAGGCGCTGAATTTCTTTATTTCTACCGTTTTGCCTTCCGGCGTTACGAAGAAGTTCATCGTGGAATCCGTCAAAACTCCGTCGACATCGGTAAGAACGGCTTTGATTTTTTTGAATTTATCTGAAAGATCTTTTTCTGTCATAGCTATATCTTATTAAATTTAGGCGTAAAGGTAAAAAATTATATAATGATATTATGAGAAATATAATCATATTGATCCTTTGTTTTTTCGTTTCGGCCTGCGCGCCAAAGACTTATATAAGCAAAAGTTATAACTTTAATAACTTGAAGAGGATAGGCGTCTTGGCTTTCGCCTCCCCCGATGATACTTTTAGCGGTGCCGAAAACCTTTTTACCAAAAGCCTTATAAAATACGGATATACCGTAGTTGAAAGAGCTCAAATAGAGGAAGTGTTGCAAGAGCATAATTTATCTACTACGTCCTATCTTTCGCCGGCGGTAACGCGCCAATTGGGCAAGGTGTTGGGAGTAGATGTTCTTTTGACTGGCGAAATCACGTCCTATATGCCCGAGCAGAAGCAGCTTGTGTATAATGTCAGCAGACGGACTTCGAGCGAGCCGGTATTTTCCAAAGAGGTGGTAAAGAATTCTGACGGCAATGTCCAAATAAGAAGCACTTACGCGGGCCAGCAGCACACCAGCAGCAAAGATATTTATCCCGTAGAATACACGATTTACGCACAAGTGGGCGTGGTGGCCAAGATGATAGACGTTGATACTGCCGAAATTATTTGGGTGGGCGACGATACGAAAGAGGGCGTCAGCGGGTTGGATGCGCTCTCTTCAAGCGCGAACGCGCTGATAAAAAGTTTTGACAAGAAAGTTCGCAAAGCAAAGCAGGAATATCAGAAAGACCAGGAAAAGCTATGAGGATAGGCGGGGAAGAAGAATTTGAATTTCACGGCGCAAGCCCCGCTTTTTGGCTTATTCTGTGCGCCGTATTGATACCGTTGGCTTTGTTTTTTGTAAGACAGATGATATATGTGCCCGTTGACACCGGGGTGGTAAAGGATTTTGTATTGGACGAAAGCAAGGAAAAGGCAAGCCCGATAAAGAAATACTTTCCCAAACCATATTCCGTCAACGATTTGGCGAGAGGAGATTATGATAGACATTAAAATTTTAAACGCCGATACTGAAGGGACGAAAAAGAAACTCGCCTCCAGAAACCCAAATTTGACGCAGCTTGCCGATAGAATACTGGAAGAAGAAAAGGAGTATAAGGCAGCGCTTTTGGAAGTGGAAAATTTAAGAGCTAAAAGAAACGATATTTCCAAAAAAATAGGCATAGTGCGCGCCAAAGAAGGCCCCGATGCCGCCAAAGCCGTAATGGAAGAAGCCAATAAACTTAAAGAGAGTATGCAGGGCAAGGAAAGCGAAGTTTCGGCGCTTAAAGAAAAAATACGTCAAACTCTTTTGACGATTCCCAATTTGCCTGCGGACGATGTCCCCGTAGGGCCGGACGAAACGGCCAATGTCGTGGTGAAGGAAAACACTTTGCCTATCCCGCAATTTGATTTTAAGGTAAAGGACCATCACGAAATAGGGGAAAGTTTGGGTATTCTGGATTTTGCCACCGCGGCGAAACTTTCCGGCAGCAGATTTGTTTTGCTAAGGGGCGATGGTGCCCGCTTGGAGAGGAGTTTAATAGCCTTCATGATAGATTTGCACGTCAAAAACGGCTATACGGAATTTATGCCCCCCGCCATAGTAAACGCGGAAGTGCTTTACGGCACCGGCCAGCTGCCCAAATTTAAGGAAGATATGTATCACGTCGACGGGGAAGGAGATCAGTACTTGATTTCCACCGCGGAAATACCTCTTACCAATATGTACAGGGGCGAAACTTTGCAGGACAGCGATTTGCCCAAAGCCTTTACGGCGTATACGCCCTGCTTTAGGAAGGAAGCCGGCTCTTACGGCAAGGATACCAGAGGCCTTATCAGACAGCATCAGTTTAATAAGGTCGAAATGGTGTGGCTTGCTAAGCCGGAAGAATCTATGGATATACTCGAGAAGATGACGCAGGAAGCGGAACTCGTTTTAAAAACCTTAGGCCTTCCTTACAGAAGAGTTTTACTTTCCACGGGCGATATGGGATTCTCTTCCGCCAAGACTTTTGATTTGGAAGTCTGGTTCCCCAGCCAGAACACATTTAGGGAAATTTCGTCTTGCTCCAACTGCACCGATTTCCAGGCCAGACGCATGAATTTAAGGTTCAAACGCGGAGGCGAGAAAGGAACGGAATACGTCCACACCTTAAACGGCAGCGGCGTGGCGGTAGGCAGAACTTTCGCCGCCATATTGGAAAACTATCAGCAGGCTGACGGAAGCGTAATCATACCGGAGGCTTTACGCCCTTACTTCGGCAAAGACAGGATCACCCGCAATGATTAGAAAGTTGTTTTTTGTCGCGGGTTTTGCTTTGTGTTGCAGTTTGGGTTGGGCTAATTCTTTAACTCCGGAAGTATTGTCTTTGGCCGATGCGGGTGTTCGGGCGGTTTACGCTTTGGATTTTGATACCGCGCGCCAAAATATCGATACGCTTCTAAAAAAATATCCCAATTATCCTTTAGCGTTGTTTGGCAGAACGATGATAGAGTGGTCCCGCTTTGAATACGAGTTTGAAAAAAGCAATCCCGCGCAGGCGGAAATATTCAAAGAGAGTATTTCAAGCTCGATAGAAGGTATAAAACAATGGCTTAAAGACAACGGCGACGAAGCCCAGGCTTATATGGCGCTGGGCGGCGTCTACGGAGTAAAAGCCCGTTTTGAACTTGCCAACAAAAGTTATATAAAGGCGTATTTTTCCGGCAGGAAGGGCCTTAAGTATATGAATAAGGCCACCAAGCTAGATCCCGAAATGTACGACGCGTATTTGGGCGAAGCGATTTATCAATATTATGCCGGCACTTTGCCCGCCGTGGTAAAAGTGCTGGCGAAATTGGTTGTCAGCGGGGACGCCCAAAAAGGAATAGACTACCTTAATATGATAAAGGAAAAAGGGCGTTTCAGCGCGGATACGGCCAAATTGCTGTTGGTGGAAATATCAATAGAAAGCGATAAATATTACAATCCTCCTTTGGCCGACAAGTATATCCACGAGATATTGGAAAAGTATCCCAACAATCCTCTTTATAATTTTGTGGCGATAATTGCCTCTTACGAAAATAAGGACTATGACAATGTTTACAAACAGGCGGCAGATTTCCTAAACAATATCGGCGTAAAGCCTTTTTATAAGGAAATATATATTGCGCGTTCTTATACCGCCATGGGTACGGCGTTGATGGCGAAGGGCGAATATGAAGAAGCTGCAAAAGTATTTGAGCAAAGCCGGCAAGCTACGAAAGAACAGGAAATGAGCCGCTGGCAGCTTTATAACGAACTCCGTTTGGCGCAGTGCTATGACGCGCAAGGCCGCAGGGACCTTTCGGAGCCTTTATATAAAGACATAATAGCGCGCAAGCAAAACTGGGATATTGACGAAGTGGCCAAAGCCCATTTAAAAGAACCTTTTAAGCCGGGAACTGAACTTGGCAGAATGTCTCCGCCGTAAAGCGGGGGGCTTGTTTTTGCTTTAAAATATGGCATACTATATAAGGCCGGCTAAAACCCGGCTTTTAGTAGGCCTGTATAAAAGGAGGGGTTAAATGAAATCAAAGAAGTATGCAGGACTGTTGTTATGCGCCGCGTTTGTCGTAAGTGCTACCGCGGCTTTTGCAAGGCCTGATGACAGGAGCATAAGACGCGAAGACAGAAGGAATTTCCGCGTTCATAATTATATAGCGCAGGATTGCGCGGTAATGTTCCCTAAAGCGTTGCACGGCAATATGGATGCTTTTGAAGACGCTATGGAATATTATATGGAAACGAGCTCTTTCTGGGAAAGCTGCGTCGCTCCGTACTTGGATAGGGGGCAAAACGCGGTAATAAGCTATAAAGTTTTTACCGACGGGGACATGCCTAACGTTAGAGAGGTCGCCCAAGCCGTAAAATCCGCAAAGGATTTTACCGAAGAGCTGACGGACTATATTGAGGATGTACAAGAATATACAGGCATATACGAAAGGCCGGAAAGGTTTACCTACTTGCAGGTACCTTCTTCGCTCAATCTGAATAAACAGCTTTTGCGCGAAGTAAAAAAGGTAAATAAAAGATATAAAGCCAAAAGCGATATGCCCAAAATATGGGTTGAGCTGGACTTTGCACCCGCCGAAACCCGTGCGGATATCGGTACGATAACGGTGCTCGGCCCCGGTTCTAAAGGGATAGTGCGCCCTAATCCCAGACCTGCTGCCGACATTGTCCCGGCGGATCATTTGAGGCCGGCCCATCATAGGGCGGCAGAGCAGGCTACTAAGCCTGTTCAAGAACCGGCAGCGGTTGCGCCCGCCAAATAAAATTATTTACGCGCTAAAAACCCCGGCTGAAAAGGCCGGGGTTTTTGTTTAGATGGATAAAGTATCGGCCATATAATGGTTTTCAAAAATCGTAGCCTTCCTAAAACAAACAATTTGTGTTTAGGTTTTAATAGTCATTAAAAACAGGCTTTAATACGGGCTGCACTTTGGAGTGTATAATTATTAACAATAAAAAGCCCCCGTTTAGATGGGGGCTTCAAATCAATGTATAAACAAGATTATTTAGCGTTTACCATTTTCGCTCTGGAGATATCGCCTTTCTTATCTAAGAAATAAAGAAAGCCTTTCTCTTTTTTGATGCCGGCTTTGGCTACTTTTTTGGCTTTGCCGCCTTTTTTGCCGCCGCGGGCCATTTGCACTCTGGAGACGTCGCCGTCTTTATCGATATAATAAAGGAAGCCGTCTTCGCGCTCTACGCCAACTTTAAGAACTTTTTCTGCCATGGTCTTTCTCCTGCTTGGAATAGGGCATTTAAGCCCGATACCACAAGTCTAATAAAAAAATTTAATATATGCAAGAGGTTTTTTAGTCGATAATTCCGTCTGAGAAAAGCAAAAGTTTTTATTTTGTTTCAAAATCCCAGGCGGTTGGGCCGATATTTTCTTCTATGAAATTAACCAAGGAATTATGTATATTTATTCTGTAAGGGGTTCTTATCACTGTTTTTTTGCCGTTTTCTTCTATATCTAAGAAGGTTTCCGTCAGTCCTTGCGAGGCTTGCAGAAGGGAATTAAGCGTAAGAAGGGTTTCGGTTTTGCAGGAAGAAGGCAAATGTATTATAAAGCCGGCGGCCTTTTTTGATATTGCGCTAAGGATAGGCTCCACGGCAGAGACCATAATTTCCGGCTTGGCGGAGAATTCATCACCCCTGATATCGCCCGTAACTATTACAGCCTGATTTATTTCCACTTTCCCGTTGATTGTGGCCCAAGCGCGGCTGAAAGCGTTTGCCGTTATGGATTGTGATTCGTCTTCAATAGTGAGTTGCGCCCAGTTATCTTTATTTTTTGTTTGGCGTTTTTTTATTCTTGATATTATACCTGCCACTTCCACGGTGCCTATGGTGGGGTTGTCGTGTATGGTTGAAATGTCGGTCTTTATAATTTTTTTTATATGTCTTTGATATTTACTGAGCGGATGTCCGGACAAATATAAACCGAGAACTTCCCTTTCATTGTTTAAGAGTTCGGCTTTTGTTAAGGGAGGCACTTTTTTGAGGACGGGTTTGGATTGTATGGTGATATCTACCATTCCGTCCCCAAACAAGGTCGAAGCCGCGCTTTCTTTCTCCTGTTTAATTTTTATGGAATGCGTAACTACGGGATCTATATCGCTTAAGAGCTGCGCTCTTACGTAAAGGGGATCTTGGTTTGGATATAGGGAATCAAAAGCGCCGGCCATCGCGAAAGATTCCAAAGATTTTCTATTTGCCAGATAAAGGTTTATTCTTACGCAGAAATCGTATAAATCTTTATAAGGGCCGTTTTCCTCCCTTTCTTTAACGATATTTTTGCAGCCTTCCTCCCCGACGTTTTTTATGGCGGTAAGGCCAAAGCGAATAGCCTCTTTGCCGTTTGGCAGTTTCTCCACGCTGAAATAGGGCTTTGATTTTTGCACATCGGGGGGCAGAACGTCATAGCCCATTCTTCTGGCTTCTTCCAGATAGGTTACGATTTTGTTTTCCTTGTCGGAAGAGCCTATGGCGTTATGGCCTATTTCGTTGGTAAGCGACGCGCACATAAACTCTACCGGATAATTGGCTTTTAAATATGCCGTTTGATAAGATACCAAAGCGTATGCTACGGAATGTGATTTGTTAAAACCGTATTCGGCGAATTTGGCCATTTGGTCGAAAATTTTGTTGGAGAGTTTGGCGGGTACGCGGTTCTTTTCCGCCCCGGAAATGAACTTTTCGCGGAATTTTTCCATAATGTCGAGTTTCTTTTTACCCATAGCTTTGCGCAGAGTATCGGCCTCGCCTGGCGTAAAACCGCTCAGCGCTTTGGAAACTTCCATAATCTGTTCCTGATAGATCATCGTGCCGTAAGTTTCGGCCAGAATAGGTTCCATCAGTTTATGGTCGACCGTTATTTTCTCGGCCCCGTTTTTGCGCTTGACGAAACTTTCCAACATACCGCTTTGCATAGGGCCTGGCCTGTATAGGGCGACCAATGCGGAAATATCGCTGAATACGCTGGGTTTTAAGCGTTTTACCAAGTCTTTCATTCCGCCGCTTTCCAGCTGGAACACGCAGGTGGTATGCGCGGCCTGTAAAAGTTCATAGGTCTTTTGGTCGTCCAAGGGGATATTGTCTATATCTATATCTATGCCGCGCAGCTCTTTTACCATTTTGATGGTATTGTCTATAACGGTTAAAGTCTTTAAGCCAAGGAAGTCTATTTTCAAAAGGCCCATGTCCGATACGGTATTGCCTTCAAACTGGGTAGTTATAATACCCTTTGAGCCTTTGGCCAAAGGAGTGTATTTTGTTACCTCCTCTTTGGTTACCAAAAGTCCGGCGGCGTGTACGCCCGTATGCCTTTTAAGGCCCTCTATTTTCATTGCGTATTCAAAGAGCTGCTTTACTTTTGGATCTCTTTCCATTTCCGAGCGTATTTCTGGCACTTGTTCTATTGCGCCGTGAATGGTGGCCTTTAAATCGTCGGGGATATATTTTGCCAGGCGGTTTGTGTCGCTTACGCTGAAGCCCAAAACGCGGGCGGTGTCTTTTAAAGCCAGTTTTGCCTTCATCGTACCGAAAGTTATTATCTGCGCCACATTTTTGTTGCCGTATTTATGGCGCATATATTCTATTACTTTCTCGCGGCCAGCGTCGGAAAAGTCTATATCCAAATCCGGCATGCTGACGCGGTCGGGGTTTAGGAAGCGCTCAAAGAGCAATTTGTTTTTCAGCGGATCCAGTTTTGTTATATCCATACTGTAAGCTACTATCGAGCCCGCGCCCGAACCTCTGCCCGGCCCTACGGGTATGTCATTATTGCGGGCATAAGCTATAAAGTCCGCCACTATAAGAAAGTATACCGCGAAACCCATAGAGGTTATTACGGAGAGCTCGTAGTCCAGCCTTTTTTGATATTCTTCTGGAATGGCGTCCGTTTTAAGTTTCTTTTTTAGGCCCTCTATGCATTTAAATCTCAGGTAATCGGCGTGGGTGGCGAATTCTTTGGGTATTTCGAAGTTTGGCATTACAAAGCCTTCCTTCTTAAATTCCAGATTGCATTTTTCCGCCACTTCCAAGGTGTTTTTTATGGCCTGCGGAGCATAGTCAAAGAGTTTGGCCATTTCCTCGCCGCTTTTGAAGTATAGTTCGTGAGTGGTCATTTTAAGACGGGAAGGATCGTCCAAAGTCTTGCCCATAGCTATGCACATATGTATATCGTGTGCCTGCCAATCCTCCCGTTTTTCGTAGTGGCAGTCATTGGTTGCGACAAGCGGTATCCCGGTTTTTTTTGAAACTTCCAATAGTACTTTAAGCGCGGCCTGTTCTTCGGGTATGCCGTGGTCCATAATCTCTATGTAATAATTGCCTTTGCCCAGCGCTTCCTGGTATTTCAAAGCCAGTTTTATGGCTTCTTCCTCGCCTTTATAAAGGGCGGTTTGCGCCAGTTCGCCTTTAAGGCAGCCGGAGAGAACTATAAGGCCCTCTTTGTTTTTGCACAGCAAGTCGAAATCTATTCTGGGATGGTAGTAAAACCCGTCTACCCAGGCATCGGAATTTAGCTGCATCAAATTGTGGTAGCCTTGTAAATCCTTGCTTAGTACGGTAAGGTGGTTATAGGCGCTTTTGTCTTTGTCGATAACATTGTATTTAAAAGGGGTTGAGTAGAACTCACAGCCTATAATGGGTTTTACGCCGACTTCGCGGGTATTTTTGTAAAATTCCATCGCGCCGTACATATTGCCGTGGTCCGTCATTGCGAAGGCTTTTATTTTTTGTTCTGCCAAACCTTTGAGAAAAGAAGACGGCCCCTTGCCGGCGATGCGTATCATACCGTCAAGCAGGGAATATTCCGTATGATTATGAAGGTGTACAAATTCCGTCATTTTATTTTGCCGTATAAAAAGCTAATATAAAAACAAGCTGCAAATGGAGGCTCTATGACACATTATAGTAAATTAGTAGAGAAGAAAATAAAGAGCAAGAAGATTTACAGGGGCGTAACTGGTTTCAATGTCGATACGGTAAGGCTGGTAAACGGGAAAACATCTTTTAGGGAGTATATGCTGCACCCCGGCGCCAGCGCGGTATTGGCTTTTATAGACGGTAAAGTTTTATTCGTTGAACAATATCGTTATCCGGTGAAGAAAGTTACTTTGGAACTTCCGGCGGGCAAAATGAAGAAAGGCCAGAGCCCCCTTGCCTGCGCGCGGGCCGAGCTTGAGGAAGAAACGGGTTATAAAGCGGGCAAAATAAAGAAACTTTTAAGTTTTAACACTTCCGTAGCGTTTTCCGATGAGGTGCTGCATATATATTTAGCCGAAAATTTAAAAAGAGGCAAAATGCATTTGGACGCGGACGAATTTGTAAACGTAAAACTTATCGATTATGAAAAAGCGCTGAAAATGGTAAAAAGCGGGAAGATAACCGATTCCAAAACTATAATTGCGCTGCTTTATTATAAGGCTTTGTGTAAGGCTTAAAGTTGACAATATTAGGTGGAGCATATATAATTTAAATATATACACTCGCGAGTACTTCGCGCGAGACAGAGAGGTTTGTCTATGATGAAAAGGAAGATATTTTTTATAGCGGCTTTTATGGCTGCTTTCGGCTTGGCAAACGCGGCTATGCCCGACTTTGTGCCTTCGTCGCAGGTTAGCGAGCAAGATTTTACGCAATGTCTTTTAAAGAGCCAGCAAGTCTATTATGACGGCGAGTCTGCGGAGCATTGCGCGGAGATAAGAGCGGTTTTTTACGGGGAAACGGCAGATTGGCTTTCCAGTTTGGAAGCAAGCAATTTCATAAATAAAATCAACGGATACGCTCTTGACCCCGAACAATTTGACAATTCGGCAATGGCGCTTAATTTAATAACTTCGGCTCAAATTCTTAACAACACTCACGAGTTTTTTGCCAATTTGTCGGAACAATTTAAAAACGGACGTTCCGGTACTCCGGCGGATATAAAGCTGGCCGATTTGGATGAAAGCTCTATGGCTTCTTTCGTAAGGCTTTCCAACAGCGACTCTTTCGCGGCGTATTTCCGCGCCGTTGCCAAGGCGATAAGACTCAGCCTAATGCTTGACGAGGTTAAATCCAAGTCTTCGGCGCAATCGTCTATGAGCAAATTCGGTGGCATAAAAGTGGATTTGGCCCCAATGATGGAAACCTTCGCGCAGCCGAATCAAGGCGATATAATGAGAGGATCTTCCTACGAAAGCCAGTTAAACGTTTTGGAAAACAAATTCGTCAAATTGCTTGAGGATAAGGGCTCGTCAAGCGCAAAAGACAGCATGAAAATGTCGAAGAAGGACCTGTTTGGCGATAGTTTGCTGGGAGAGGATTTCGACAGCTATTTTGAATAAAAGACAAACGCTTCTAAATATTTGCCCCTCTTTAATAGAAAAGAGGGGCAAAATTTTATAAAATTTCCATAATGATAACGATACTTGAAGGCAAAACATTGGCGGCCGCGATAAGGGAAAGCCTGCCTGAGAAAGCTAAAGAATTGACTACAAAGCTGGGGCGGGCGCCTCGGCTTGTCGGGGTTTCCTGGCAAGGCGATTACGCGGGGCATCTTTATTTGACGAAAGAGGTAAACGCCGCGCGCAAAACAGGCATACAGGCCGATATAGTGTTAGTGGAAGAGAGTACAAGCCCGGCGGATTTCGTCAAACTGTTGTCCAAGATTTATGAGGATAAGGCCATAGACGCACTGTTGATACCCCGTCCTTTGCCGCCGGCTTTAAACGGTTTGGATATTTCTTTATTGATAAACCCGGATCAGGATATAGATGGCGCGGGCCTTATAAGTATGGGGCGGCTGTTTATGTGCAAGAGCTGGGACGACGTTTTAAAACTGGAGAGTTTTATTCCATGCTGCCCTCTTGCGGTGATGCGTCTTTTAGAGTATCATAAGATAGAGCTTTGCGGCAAGAAGGCCTGCGTAATAGGGCGCAGCAATACGGTAGGCGGACCATTGGCCAAGATGCTTATGTGTAAAAACGCGACAGTGACCGTGTGCCATACCAAAACAAAAGATCTGAAGGAAGTTTTGTTGGAGCAGGATATAGTGATTAGCGCCGCGGGGCAAGCCAGGTTTATCAAAAAAGAAATGGTAAAAAAAGGTACAATACTGATAGATGTCGGTACCAATCAAGACGAAAGCGGAATATTCTGCGGAGACATTGATTTTGAAAATATAAAAGAGAGCTGTGCGGTCTCGCCGGTTCCCGGCGGAGTAGGGCCGGTGACTTTGGCGTGTTTGCTTGAGCACACCTTGCGCGCAGCCGAGAGGAAACTAAAATGAGAAAACTTCTATTTTTCATAATACTCCCCGCGTTTTTTGCCGGGTGTTACGGCGGCGGGACGTCTTCTGGCAATATAAAGGAGAGGACTTTCAATGAGCAAATAGCGGAATTGGAGAAGGAACCTGTCCCGGAAGATTACGAAAACGAAATGCAAGGCGGCGCATTACAAAGCGACGTAGACAGAGCTTTGGATGTTTCTGCTCAAGCACAAAGAGAGCGCCGCGGTGTTGCGCCTTTAGTGGAATCGGACTATATCTTTAGGGTAATGCCCGATAAAGGAACGTATAGTTTTGACGAGTATAATCAAGTCTGGACCGATGATCCTAAATTGGAGGACTATAAGAACACTAAGAGGCTCTGGAGCAAACCCAAGGCTTTCAAGCCGGAAGAAGTCGCCGACGATTACGGGTATGAGGAAACTTCCGGCGAAGAATATTATTACGAAGAGTAAAAAACTTGGCTATATTTAAAAACCCCGATGCAAACATCGGGGTTTTTGTTTTAAATGGAAAGCCCGATTTTCAAGAAGGCGGGCGACATAATTTCCGGGAAATCGCTGAAAATGCCGTCAACCCCCATCTTTTTCAAGTTAAGTGCGGTTTTATAATCGTTTACCGTATATATAAAAGTCTTTAGATTATTTTGGCGGCATATTTTGATTATGGAAGGTTTTATCCTTTTAACACTCATATTGACGCTGTAAGCGTTGATTTCCAATGCTTGGGCTAGTTTAAAATCCCTGGTAAGAACGCCTATCTTTATGCCCGAGTTTAATTCCCGTACCCGCCTAAGAGTATCAAAATCGAAAGAGGATATAAGCAGACGTTCAAGACTCGCTTTAGGTTCTTTATTAAGAAGAGAGAAAAGCTGTTTTTCTATATCAGGGTATAGGTTGTCGTCGTTTTTTATTTCCAGATTGATTTTTATAGCGGGATTTTTTGCCGTTTCAAACAGCTGCACCAGAGTGGGTACTTGCAATTTGCGCAAGGCGGAATAATTAAGGTCTTTAATTTTTTGTCCGTTTGGCAGGCGATAGTCGTGATAGAGTAGCAAAACACCGTCTTTGGAGCGCTGTAAATCCGTTTCCATAAAGAGTGCGCCCATATCAAAGGCGGCCTTAAAAGCTTTAAGGGTATTTTCTTTAAAGTAAGCACTTGCGCCGCGGTGGGCTATGGTAATCATATTATAATCCGATTATAATCCAAAGGCCCGTTTTAGGTCCTCAAAAGTATTTTGCGGGATATCGAAACCGGGTGTACAGGCCCTGCCGCTTTTTGTTCCGTGGAAATCTGTCCCTGCGCTTATCAGCAGTTTATATTTGTCTGCTATGGCAAAGAGGTCCTGCTTGGTTTGGAAAGAGTGTGCAGGGTAGTAAATTTCTATACCGTTTAATCCGGCGCTGACCCAAGCTGGGAAGTTCCAGCAGTCTTTGACTATGCCGGGGTGGGCGATAAAAGCCAATCCGCCGGCTTGGCGTATGATTTTTATTGTTTCCGCCACGGAAGCGCCTCTTGGCGGGGCATAACCCGGGCGGCCTTGCACGAGATATTTTTTAAAACCTTCCTGCCTGCTGGAAACTATCTTTTTATTTTTGAGAGCATCTGCTATATGTGCGCGTGAAGCTACGGTTTTTACCAAGCGGAACACGTCTTCTTCCGTGATGGGCAGGCCCACTTCCCGCAGCTGTCTGATGATGTTTTTTACTCTTTGGTTTCTTTCCTCTCTGCTGAACTCCAGGAAGTCGAGCAGAATTTTATTTTCCGGGTCGACATTAAAGCCGAGAATATGCAGATGATCGTGCTCTTTTGTGCTTATTTCTACGCCGTTTACAAAAAGAATATTTTGTTCTTCGGCTTTTTCGCGGGCTTCTTTGGCAGCGGAAAGGGTATCGTGATCTGTTACGGCCATCAATCTGACGCCTGCCCTTTTATAATGGTAAACGACTTCAGACGGGGTGTTTGTCCCGTCTGAATGTTTGGTATGGGCGTGCAAATCGACCAGAGGCATTAAGCTTTTTCTACGCTGGTTATCTGCGGGATGGCTTCTTTAAGATATCTTTCTATACCGTTTTTAAGTGTCATTGTGGCCATAGGGCAGGAACCGCAGGCTCCTTTAAGTTTTACGGTAACCACGCCGGTAGCTTCGTCAAAGTTTACGAATTCAACATCGCCGCCGTCGGCTTGAAGGGCGGGGCGTACTTTTTGCAGAAGTGCGATAATTTGTTCTTTCATCTGTAAGGCTCCTAGTTTTTTCTTTAAAATAATGATAGCATTTTTATATAATAAGTAGGAAACCGGCAAACGTCAAGATAGGCGTATCGGCGATATGTACTTGCGGAAACGAAAAAATATGATATACTGTTTCCAGCGGGTAAATTAGATATTTAACGGAGTATGTGGAAAATATGAAGAACATAACAAAAATTTCGGCGGCTTTTATAGCCTTGTTTTTAGGAGTAAACGCTTTTGCCGCGGCGGAATATGCGAGCGTCGGCGTGCAAGAGGGCAATATAAGAACTTGCGCGAGCACCAGATGCAAAGTGGCTTTTAAAGTTTGGAAGTATACTCCGCTTAGAATGCTTGGCGTAAGCAAAGACAGAAATTGGGTGGAAGTAAAAGATTTCCAAGGTTTTAAAGGTTGGATACACAAGACTTTGCTTTCCGAGACGCCTGGCCTTTCGGCCAAGAGTGACGCCAATATAAGAGTATCGCCCAGCAGCGACGCGGAAGTCGCGTGGATAGTACAAGAGGGCTATCCGTTAAAATTCATAAAGAAGCAGGGCAATTGGTTGCAGGTGGAAGGCACGGACGGCGTAAAAGGGTGGATACACTCTTCGGTAGTCTGGGGCTTTTTGGAATACAAAAAATAAGATTTTAGCTTGAAAGGCGGAACGCTTAGGCGTTCCGCTTTTTTTATGTGCCGACTGCAAAATCCGGCCCCTGTTTAAAAAGGATAAAAAAAAGGTATAATATTTATAATATGAAATACTTGGTAATAACATTCACGTTTTTGGTACTCGCTTTCGGCGGGTACGTGATAAGCACGACGAAAGCTGACGAGGGCTTTACGCTCTCCGGCCGTGTAGACGTGGCGGAAAGGCTGCGCAAGCCCGCGCAGGCCGACAATGTTTCATGCTCCATAGTAGTAAAGAACGAGGCCGATGTCCCAATAGCCATAAAGAGGATAATCAACCCTAAGTTTCCGATGAATTTCAATATCGGCAAGGAAGATTTGCTTATTGACGATGTGGAAGGCAATATCAAGCTGGAAGTACAGATCAACTCTCACGGCAATTTGGGCGTTTTGAAAAGCGGCGATATTTTCGGTGAGAGTAAGGAGCTATATGCTTCAGGCCGAAAGGATATAGTTTTGGTTGCGGATAAGATGATGGGCAAGCCGACGCTGGGTTCCAACAGGGGCAATTTTTTCAGAACGGCGGCAAGATAAAAGGATTTGTATAAAACGGGAAAGGCCCTCGCGTAAAGCGAGGGCTTTTGCGTCGTGAGGGGCGGGGCGTTTTATAGTATAATATACTTAACAGATTTGGAGATATTTTATGTGGGATTACACAGACAAGGTGATGGATCACTTTAAAAATCCGAGAAATGTGGGGGAAATCAAAGACGCTGACGGCACCGGCCAGGTAGGCAGCCTGATTTGCGGAGATGCTTTAAAACTTACCATAAAAGTAAACAAAGAGACCGAAGTTATAGAGGATGTAAAGTTCCAGACTTTCGGCTGTGCAAGCGCGATAGCGTCTTCTTCGATTTTGACTGAGATGGTAAAAGGCAAGACGCTGGCCGAGGCTCTAAAGATAACCAACAGGGACATAGCCGAGGCTTTGGGCAGCCTGCCTGAAGAAAAAATGCATTGTTCCGTTATGGGTATGGAGGCTTTGGACGCCGCCATAAAATCATATAGGCAAGGCGGCGCACCCGTGATATTTGAGCAGGAACCGGGCACCAATATAGTCTGCCATTGTTTCAATGTAAGCGAGCAGGCTATAATCCAAGCGATACACAACAATAATCTTAAAACGGTGGAAGACGTAACCCACTTTACCAAAGCGGGCGGAGCGTGCGGGAAGTGTAAAGAAGAAATCGGCCGCATATTAAGCAAAGTTCTTTCGTGCGAAGTCCCTTCCGCCCCTAAAGCGGAGGAAAAGAAGCCCTATTCCGAAATGACAATAGTGGAAAAAATAAAAGCCGTGGAAGAAGTTCTGAACAATGATATAAAGCCCAAACTTAACTTAGACGGCGGCAGCGTAGAACTTACCGATATAAACGGCAATATCGTTACGGTGAAGCTGCTTGGCATGTGCGGCGGCTGTATGAATGCGGGCGCGACGCTTAAAGGCTTTGTGGAAAAGACTTTGAAAGACAAAATTTCCAAAGACATAGAGGTAAAACAGGCATGAGCTTGATTTACTTTGACAATAACGCCACTACCGGAGTATTGCCGGAAGTGTTTGAAGCGATGGCGCCGTATTTTACGGAGAAATACGGCAATGCCAGCAGTATGCATCGTTTTGGCGGCGGCAACAAAAAAGCGATAGAGCTTGCCAGGGCTAAGGTGGCGGATTTAATCAATGCAAACGCGGCGGAAGTGGTATTTACTTCGGGCGGTACGGAGGCCGACAGCAGCGCGATATACTCCGCTTTGCAATTTTATCCGAACAAAAAGCATATAATCACTTCCGCGGTGGAGCACCCCGCGGTATTGGAAGTATTCAAAAAACTTGGCAAAGAGGGGTACAGGGTAGATTTTATCGGGGTTGACGCCGACGGAAGATTTAATATGGCCCAATACAAAGCGGTATTGGATAAAGATACGGCGCTTGTCAGCGTAATGTGGGCCAACAGCGAAACGGGCACGATTTTCCCTATAAAAGATATTTGCGCTTTGGCGCATGAGGCGGGAGCCTTATTCCATACGGACGCCGTACAGGCTGTCGGCAAGATAGCCGTAGACGTAAAAGAGGCGGGGGTGGATATGCTTTCGTGCTCTTCGCACAAGATAAACGGGCCTAAGGGAATAGGCGCTCTTTATATAAGACAGGGGCTTAGATTCTTCCCGTTTATGGTGGGCGGACATCAGGAGCGTTTACGCCGCGCGGGAACGGAAAATGTCCCCGCGATAGTCGGCTTTGGCGAAGCGGCGAGAATTGCAAAAGAAACATTGTTTTTGTATGAAGACAAAGTCCGCGTATTAAGGGATAATTTGGAAAACGGCCTTATTAAAGAAATACCCGACTGCCGAGTCAACGGCGACAAGGATCACCGTCTGCCCAATACCAGCAATATCAGTTTTGGGTACGTGGAAGGCGAATCGATATTGATGATGTTGGACGAATATAATATTTGTGCGTCTTCTGGTTCGGCATGTACGTCGGGTTCTTTGGAGCCTTCGCACGTATTGATGGCGATGGGAGTGCCGTTTCAGTTTGCGCACGGTTCCATAAGGTTTTCGCTGGGCAAGTCCAATACGGAAACGGAAGTGGAGCAAGTTATAAAGGTTCTCCCGCCGATAATAAAGAGGCTTAGGGAAATATCTCCGTTCCACGGGGAGAAAAGGGCCTGCGCCGCGAGGCAATAAAATTTAGAATAAAAGAGGAAATATGCTTACCTATATAGTTGATAAAATAATCGGAACAAAAAGTGAAAGACAGTTAAAGAAATACCAACCTGCGGTAGAAAAGATAAATGCGCTGGAGAAGGATTTTTCCTCTTTGAGTGACGAGGCTTTAAAAGCCAAGACTGAAGAATTTAAACAAAGGCTTAACAAAGGCGCAACTTTAAACGATATTTTGCCAGAAGCCTTCGCCGCGGTGAGAGAAGCGGCAAAAAGGGTGTTGGGTTTAAGGCATTATGACGTACAGCTTTTGGGCGGTATGGTCTTGCACGACGGCAAAATAGCGGAGATGAGAACGGGTGAAGGAAAGACTTTGGTAGCCACTTTGCCTTCCTACCTCAACGCTTTGACGGGCAAAGGCGTTCACGTGGTTACGGTAAACGACTATTTGGCCAAACGCGACAGGCAGTGGATGGGTCCTATACATGAATTTTTGGGTTTGACGGTGGGTTATATCAGCCACGATATGGATAATGCCGAAAGGCGGGAAATGTACTTAAAAGACATAACCTACGTAACTAACAACGAACTCGGCTTTGACTATCTGCGCGACAATATGGTGGTGCGCGCGGGCGACAGAGTACAAAGGAAATTAAACTATTGTATAGTCGACGAGGTGGACTCCATCTTGATAGACGAGGCCAGAACTCCTTTGATAATATCCGGTCCTTCGGACCAAAAGACGGACAAGTACTATATAGTAAACCGCATGATACCCTCTCTCAAAATCCGCAAGATAACGGAAAAGGACGAAGTAAACGCCAAATACGCGGGAGAGGATTTATCCAAAGGCTATGACGCTTTAATCGACGAAAAGAACCACACCGTAACCTTAACTGACGAAGGCGTGGCCAAGGCCGAAAAAATGCTCGGCGTACCCAATTTGTATAATGACGTGGAATCGGAATGGGTGCACCATATCAATCAGGCTTTGCGCGCGCATCACTTGTACGAGAAGGACGTCCACTACGTAATAAAAGACGGGGAAGTCATCATTGTAGATGAATTTACCGGCAGGCTGATGCCGGGGCGCCGCTGGTCGGACGGTTTGCACCAGGCGGTGGAGGCCAAAGAACATCTGCCGATAAAGGAAGAGAACCAAACTTTGGCCACGATAACTTTCCAGAACTTCTTTAAGCTGTACAACAAGCTTTCGGGCATGACTGGTACGGCGATGACGGAAGCCAATGAGTTTTGGACGATTTACAAACTGGACGTGGTGGAAATACCTTCCAATAAGCCTTGTCTGAGGAAAGACGACCCCGATATAATCTATAAGACCGAGCGCGAGAAATTTAACGCCGTTATTGACGACGTCGAACAGCTTTGGCGCAAGGGCATGCCTGTATTGGTGGGCACCAGGTCGATAGAAAAATCTGAAAAACTTTCCGAACTTTTAAGAAAGCGCGGCATACCGCATAAGGTATTAAACGCGAAATATCACGAGATGGAAGCGCAGATAATCAGCCAGGCGGGGCGCAAGGGCGCCGTAACGATAGCCACTAATATGGCGGGGCGCGGAACGGACATCGTTTTGGGCGGCAATCCGTGCGATAAGGCCGAGCAGGAATATGTGGCTGAACACGGCGGCCTTACGGTAATAGGCACCGAACGCCACGAAAGCAGACGTATAGACAATCAGCTGCGCGGACGCTGCGCAAGGCAGGGCGATAAAGGATCAAGCAGGTTTTACGTCGCGCTGGACGATGAGCTTATGCGCCTGTTCGGCAGCGAGAGAATCGCCTCGGTAATGACGACCTTGGGTATGAAAGAGGGCGAGAGCATAAAATCGCGCATAATATCCAAGCAGATAGAAGGCGCGCAAAGGCGCGTGGAAGGGCACAACTTCGATATAAGAAAGCACCTTTTGGATTACGATAAGGTAATGAACCAGCAGAGGACTGCGGTATATAATCTTAGGAACGCCATTTTGGACGGCGCGAATTTTACCGAACGCATCAATCAGATGATAGAGGAAACTGCGGAAGAAATTTTCTATAAATTTTACAATCGCCACCATCCCAGGCAGAGCGATTTCGCCAGTTTAAACGCCGTATTAAAAAGACACTTTACTCTTGAGGAAAGCTACACGGCGGAAAACACCGCCGGCAGAAGCGACAAGGAACTGTTAAACGAGATAATAGAGAAGATAAAAGCGATCTATACGCAAAGGGCGAACTATTTTCTGGAGCAGGGCATTTTATTTGACGAGATAGAAAGAATGCTTCTTTTGCAGCTTCTCGACCAAAGCTGGAAACAGCATTTATACGAGTTGGACCAAATCCAAAAGAGCGTGGGGCTTAGGGCTTACGGGCAGAAGGATCCGCTGATAGAATATCAGAAGGAATCCTTCAATCTGTATCAGAATATGATGACGCGCGTAAGAGATATGTTTGTAGATTATATCTTCCGTTTGCAGCTGCCCCCGCAAAGACGCCAGCCGATAGTAAAGAAAACGGCGGAAACCGAAAAAGGAGAAACCCCTTCGCAGGAGCATCATAAAATCGGACGCAACGATTTATGCCCTTGCGGCAGCGGCAAAAAATACAAAAAATGTTGCGGAAGATAAATATTGATTTTGTAAAGGGTCAACTTAACGCTTTACGCGATAAGGCCAAGAATTTATTAAAAGGCAAGAAAGCCGATAATAAACCCGCCGGCAAAACCGTTCAGGCGCCGGCGTCCGCCAAAGCGCCCGCCGCGCCAAGGCCCCAAAAGACCGGGTTGGGCAAGCCGTCCAATACGGTGGCCGGCCTTATACCGGAGGACGATATTTACGCTTCAGCGGCGCAAAACAATCCTTCCTTGAAGATAAAGGAAGAGGATTTGTTTATGGGCGGCAGCCGCGATTTTTTAAAGCCGATTTCCGAGGAAGATGTCCAGGACATTACTTTAAAGCCTTTGGGGGAAGATCTCCCTAAAGTAAAGAAATTTAAAAGGAAGATTTTACTCTCGCAAATCATAAGCGATTTGTTTACAGGATTGGTCGTGGCGGTCTGCGCGATAGCCTGCGCTTTGCTGCTGGCCGAAAGTTATATAACCAAACCTGCGCCGGTCTACGCGTGGTTGGCGTTTATCCCGTTTGCGATAGCGATATTTAATATAAGGAGCGCGATATTCAGCCTTATAGTGGGTTGGCTTACCGGCGGGATATTTTATTTTGTCATACTGCACTGGATATCTGGCACGGTTTTTGAAGGTTTGGGCAATAACGGCATAGCGACGCTAAGCCTTGCGGCTTTATCTTCGGTATTGGCGATACAATTCGCATTGTTTTCCGTAGGTTCTTATTATCTTAAAAGGACGCCGCTTCTTTGGCCCTTGGCAAGCGCTTGCCTGTGGGTCGGGCTGGAGATACTTCATCAGCTGATAGCGTTAAAGTTTATGGCGTTTCCGTGGTTTGTTTTGGGCTACACGCAGTTTAATTTTCTGTATCTGATTCAGATAAGCTCCTACACCGGCGTTTACGGCGTAAGTTTTGTGGTGATATTTACTTCTCTCGTGGCGGGCTATTTGTTTTTGAGGATAAACCGCGCGGTCAAAGTATTCTATTTTATATTGGCGTTTTGTATTCTTCTGCTTACTTTAAGTTTTGGCCATAAAGTAATAAAGGAACAGCTTAATTATATGCAGTCTTCCCCCAACAGTTTGCGTATAGCTTTAATGCAGCCTTATACGCATAAGCTGTTTATTTCCGGCTATGAGGAAGATGTCGTCTATACGATAGCGGGGCAGATGGAAGCGTTAAAAGGCAAAAAGGCCAATTTGGTGATATGGCCGGAAAGTTCTTTGCCTGGCGATTTGCTCAGCAGTGAGTATATGGACTATATCAAGGAACAGAGCAAAGAACTTAAAGTTTGGCAGATATTCGGCGGGACGGAAGTAGTGGAAGATGAACAATATGTCGCGGCGGTGCTTGTCAATGAAGACGGGATAAACGACGACTATAAAAAGACGCAGCTGGTTCCTTTCGGGGAGTTTTTGCCGTTCCAAGGCCTCTTGGGCGGGTTCTACGAAGCCAATGGGATAACTTCTCTTACAGGTACTTTCAGTGCGGGCAAGGAGCCGGGCAAGATTTTCAGCATAATGGCGGATGTGCCGGGCAAGAATAAGAAGGCGGAATATCAGTTCGGCACGGAAATTTGTTTTGAATCGATATTCCCCTCGATATACAGGGCACAGGCTTTAAGCGGGGCGGACTTTTTTGTAAACATATCCAATGACGGGTGGTTTTTGGTAAGCGCGGCGCCCTATCAACATTTGCGTGCGAATGTGTTTAGGGCCGTGGAGAACCGCAGGCCTTTATTGCGTTCTACCAATACGGGCATTTCCGCTTGGATAGACAGTTTGGGCAAAATAAGGTTTGAAACGGGTTTGGACAAACAGGAAAGTTCTGTTTTCAACTTCGTTTTCAAAGACAGAGATACAAAGACTTTCTATACCACGCACGGCGATTTATTCGCTTATATCTGTCTGGCTTTGGCTGTGCCTTTGGTAATCTTCAGTATGGTATTTTTGAGCGTAAGAAATGAGTATTGAAATAAAAGATTTGCATCAGCTTACGGGCGATATATCTCAAAGGTTGGATAAACTCTTTGAGATACAGCACATATCCTCTAAACAGGATTTGCTTAAGGAGAAAGAAGCTCTTAGCGCCGCGCCCGATTTTTGGCAGGACGCGGATAAAGCCAAAGCGGTATCAAAGGAAATCGACTCTTTAAAAACCGATATAGAAACTTACAAAGCTATGCGCCGTTCTTTGGAGGACGCGCAGACTTTGATTTCTTTGGCGGAGGAGATGTCGGACGAAACCGAACTGGAAAATGCCGCTTCCGCCTTAAATAAGCTGGACGAAACTTTAAAATCGGTCGAGTTTAAAACCAAGCTTTCGCGGCCGGAAGACAAACTTAACGCCATAGTAAGCATACACGCCGGCGCCGGCGGAACGGAATCGTGCGATTGGGCGGATATGCTTTTAAGAATGTATACCCGCTGGGCCGAGCAGCATAACTTTAAAGTACACATTACCGATATTTTACCCGGCGAAGAAGCGGGCGTAAAGAACGTTACTTTGTTTATAGAAGGCCCTTACGCCTACGGTTTTTTAAAGAGCGAAAATGGCGTACACAGGCTTGTAAGAATATCCCCCTTTGACGCAAACAGCCGCAGGCATACTTCTTTCGCTTCATTGGATATTTTGCCCGATATTGAAGACGAAATAAATATAGAAATATCCGATAAGGATATAGAAGTTACCACCTGCCGAAGCGGCGGCGCGGGCGGGCAAAACGTAAACAAAGTGGAAACGGCTGTCCGCATTTTGCATAAACCGACGGGTATAGTAGTGGCGTGCCAGGTGGAGCGCTCCCAACTGCAGAACAAGACCCGCGCGATGAAGATGTTAAAGGCCAAACTATACGAAATGGAACTGGACAAAAAACGCTCCGAGATGGAACGCCATTACAGCGAAAAGGGCGATATAGCATGGGGACATCAAATCCGCTCTTATGTTTTTATGCCTTACCAAATGGTAAAAGACTTGCGGACGGGCTATGAAACCTCCAACATACAAGGCGTGATGGACGGCGATTTGGACCCGTTTATGCAGGCCTATCTTGATTATAAAGCCGGTGCGTAATGGCGGGGCTTTACATACACATTCCCTTTTGCGTGAGCAAATGTTTTTATTGCGATTTCGTATCGTACGGCGGCAAGCTCGCGCTCGCAAAAGAATATCTTAAAGCGGTAAAAAAAGAGGCTTCTTTTTACGATACTCTCCGCCCTCGTACGGTGTATATCGGCGGCGGAACGCCGAGCTTCTTGCCCGCCGAGGAGATGGAGTTCCTTCTTAAATTCATCAATGAAAAATATGGCGGAGGCTTTAAGGAATTTACCTTTGAATGCAATCCCGAAAGCGTAAACGAAGAAAAACTTGCCCTCCTTAAAAATTACGGAGTAAACAGAATCAGTTTGGGGCTTCAGAGTTTTAACGACGGAGAGCTAAAGCTGATAGGGCGCGCTCATCGTGCGGAGGATTTTTTAAAAGCGTATGAGGCGGCGTCAAAATATTTCGATAATATAAATGTAGATCTTATGGCCGCCCTGCCTTCTCAAACCGAGGATAGCTTCCTCACAAGCCTTAAAAAACTTATAACTTTAAAACCCAAACATATCTCTCTTTATGGCCTTCAAATAGAGGAAGGAACCCCCCTTTATGAACAGGGATATTCTTACGAGGAAAATTTTTATGTCCGCCTTTTGGAGCTCGGATACAAAGAACTTGCGGATAACGGATTTAAGCAGTATGAAATTTCCAATTACGCGCGCGAAGGCTTTGAAAGTATCCACAATACCAACTATTGGTTTAACGGGGAATATCTGGGTCTTGGCGCGTCGGCGAGCGGATATTTAAATGGAGTGCGTTATCAAAATCTTTGCGGGATAGAGGAATATATCAAAAGCGTAAACGAAGGCCGCCGCCCCGTTTTGTCGGAAGAGAAACTTAAAGGTAAGGCCAAAATCGGGGAAGAAATTTTATTGCGCTTTAGGTATCTTAAAGGTTTTAAACCCTGCGCCCAAATGTTAAAATATTTTGGCGGCGAATTTGAAATTCTTAAACGGGAAGGCCTGATAGAAGCCGAAGGCGAATTGCTTAAACTGTCGCGGCGCGGAAAATATCTGGCCAATGAAGTATTCCGCCGCTTCGTGGAGCCTTTTTAAATGCAAATAAAAGCCTATAAAACGCGTTTGTTTAAGGAGGGAGAGGATCTCCCCTCGTTTATAAAGGAACATCTGCCCGCCTTAAAAGAGGGCGTTGTAATAGCGGTATCTTCCAAGGTTGCTGGCCTTTGGGAAGGGCGTACGGCGCCTTTGTCACACAAAGAAGAAATAATAAAAAAAGAAAGCGACTTTTGTTTAAAGACAGCCCTTTGCCATTTTACAGTAAAGGATGGAATGGTAATGACGAACGCCGGCGTAGACGAGAGCAATATAAAAGGGAAACTTTCTCTGCTCCCTAAGCGCCCTTACAAGACGGCGGAAGTTTTAAGGAAAGAACTAAAAAAGATTTACGGTGTAAAGAAGCTGGGGGTTATTTTGACCGACAGTATGATACTGCCTTTGAGGTCCGGTGTAATATCGGCGGCAGTGGGCTATGCGGGCTTTAAGGGGGTAAAGGATTACCGCGGCAAAGGCGACATATTCGGGCGGGAACTTAAAATGACGATGGTAAATATCGCCGACACTTTGGCGGCGGGCGCGGGGTTGCTGATGGGAGAGGGCCGGGAGAAGAAACCTTTTGCCGTTATAGAAGACGCGCCCGTAGTTTTTTGCGCCAAACAAAAAGAGGGCGAAATAAAATATCCCCTTAAAGATGATCTATACTATCCGTTTTTTGAGCCTTATCTAAAAAAGAAATAAATCTATTTTTTGTAGATTTTGAGCAGTTCCTTTTCCACGTAAGGCGGTACGCTGTTTTTAAGGCGCCCGCCGAAGGCATAAGCCTCGCGTACCATAGATGAGGTAAGATAGGTATACTTTGCGCTGGGCATAAGGAAAACGGTTTCCATATCCGGGTTGAGTTCGCTGTTGGTGTTAGCGAGGATAAATTCGTATTCCAAATCGGTCAAAGCGCGTAGGCCGCGTATGGCCACTTTGGCTTTTTTTATTCTCATATAGTCGGCAAGAAGGCCGTCGAAGCTATCGACCGTAACATTTTTAAATTGTTTCGTGCAGTGTTTAAGATGGTCAAGGCGCTGGCTTGCGGTGAAGATCGGTTTTTTGTTTTTGTTTATCAATACGGCGACGATGACTTTGTCGAATATCTCGGCGGCGCGGCGGATAATATCAAGATGTCCGTTTGTTACGGGATCGAAAGTTCCGGGGTATACGGCAATATTTTTCATAAAACACCTCTCTAACTTTATTATAATAATTCTATGAACAAAAATCCCTTTTCAGATGAGATATACTTAAAAAGAACCTATAAGGCCGAGCCGGACTTCCGCGGGGAATATTTTAGGGACCAAACAAAAATAATCCATTCCCAGCCGTTTAGAAGATTAAAAAGTAAGACGCAAGTCTTCGCCGCGCCCGATAATGACCATATCTGCACCCGCATAGAACACGTTTTGCACGTAGCGACCATAGCCGCATCCATCTGCAAGGGCTTGAACAGGACAGGCAACTGGCAGCTTAACGAGGAGCTTGCCTATGCCATCGGCCTCGCGCACGATTTGGGCCATGCGCCGTTCGGGCATGAAGGCGAAAGAGCGATAGCCAAGAAAATAGCGCCCGCCAATTTTATGCATGAAGTAAACGGATACCGCGTGGTGGAACATCTCACCTGTTACGGTAAAGGGTTAAATCTCACCTATGCGGTAAAAGACGGGATTTTGTGCCACTGCGGGGAGGATTTTAACAATAATGCTTTAAAGCCGGGGGCCCAACCGAACGATTTGGAAGCGATAAAAGACAGGAAACATCTCCCTTCCACCTATGAAGGCTGCGTAGTGCGCCTTTCCGATAAAATAGCATATCTCGGCCGCGATATAGAAGACGCGGTGCGCGCGGGCATAATAACTTATAACGACGTGCCTTCCATAATCAAAAAGGAACTGGGCGAAAACAACGGCGAAATAATAAATACCCTCGTTTTGGATCTCACGAACAATTCCGCAGACAAAGACTGTTTAGGCTTTTCCGACGATAAATTCGCGATTATGGGCGAGCTTAAAACTTTCAATTATAAGCATATTTACAATCATTCCTCGATAGCCAAACAAAAAGACGTTTTAACTTACGCCGTAGGCGAATTGTTTGATTATTATATGGACTTGTTCGGGAAATATTCTCTTGGCCCGGGTTACGAAAAAGAACAGAAAAAGGCCGCCAAAAGTTTTGGGCATTATATAGATTCCATGAGGGAGATATATAAAGGCGTCGATCCGAAAGTTATAATAACCGATTATATAGCGGGTATGACGGATTCTTACGCACAGGAGTGCATAAAGGAAGCGCTGGGCATAAATCTTAACTTTAACTTTTAGTTTTTCGATATGTATTTTGCAAATTAAAAAGCCGCGCAAAAGCGCGGCTTACTTTTTACCGAAATCGCTTGAGTGGGAAAACTAAAAAATCAATCTAAGCGGAAAAGAAGATTTTAGTTTTGCCTTTTAACTCCGCAGCTGGCGGCGCAATTTTTGCAAACTCTAATAGCGTTCTTTTTAGGAACGGCCGAACTTGCGGGTAATTTCCTTCATTTCCAGAGTGATCAAAGTCGGGCGGCCGTGCGGGCAGTGCAGAGCGTCTTTACATTTTTTCATATTTTCCAGAAGGGCAAGAGCTTGCGTTTTTTCCAATTTCTCGCCCGCCTTTATGGCCTTTTTGCAGGCCATGGTGGAAATTAGGCGATACTTTAGGCTGTCGTCGGATTTGACGGGATCGCCGATAACGTCGGAAAGCGAAAGGATAAAATCCTTTATGTTTTCTTCCTTAAATTTGAGCAAATTCGGTACGGAGTTTATCGTCAAAGTGCCGCTTGAAAAACGCGAAATTTCAAAACCCGCGTTTTGCAATGTTTTGCTCCAAGAGAGTACGGCCTCCAGTTTGCTTGCGGGCAGCTGCAGGCTTACCGGGAACATTAAAGGCTGGATTTGTACGGATGATTTTTCTATTTGCTCCATATATTCTTCGAAGTAAATTCTTTCCTGCGCGGCGTGTTGGTCAATCATTACCAGGCCTTGCGGGTTTTCAAACAGAAGATAACTTTGCTGAAGCTGCCCGATATAGGTATAAGGCCCTTTAAACCAGAGCGGTTGATCGGGCTGAGATTCCTCTATAAGATCGGGCGTCGTTTGCCGTGTTTGATTGGGGGCTTCTTCTTTTATTTCCGCGGCATTGTTAAAAGAATAGGAGGGCGGGACTTCAAAATCGTGAGCTTGTACTGTGTTAAAGGTTTTTAGGGTCATATCATTCAGCAACTGCCCCAAACACTGCGCCTGTTCTTTAAAGTCGGGCTTTTTCTCAAAAGCGGGAACGGGCGGGCAAATAAAAGAAGTTTTCTGCTCGGCCTCGGGCCGTTTGGATTGGCCAAGTTCAATGTTTTGGCTTTGCGCGTTTTGCAAAAGGGCATTGGCGATTTTTGAATATATAAAGTTAAAAACTTCGCTTTCATTTACAAATTTGATGTCCTTTTTTTGCGGGTGAATATTTACGTCAAACTCGCTTGGCGCAAGCGTCATAAAAATTACGGCCGAGGGATGTTTGTCTTTTTCTCTGTAAGGTTGATATGCTTTATATAAAGCCTGCTGTATCAGCTTGCAGGAAACGGGCCTCTTGTTGACAAAGAAAAATTGCCTGTCGCGCGCGGGATAAAGTTTATCCGCGGGCGAAACAAAAGCCTTAAAGCCGTGTTTTTCGTCCTGTATGTACAGCATTGTTTTTGCTATATCCTCGCCCAATATTTTGCCCAGGCGGTTTCTTAAACCTTGTTCGTCGTCTTTTTGCGCGGTTAGGGAATAGATTTTGGAGCCGTCCGTCCGGACATTAAATACCACCTGCGGGTTGGCCATGGCGGCTTCTTCCGCGCAGGAAAGAAGGTGGCTTCTTTCCACATTGTCCGATTTTAGGAATTTAAGTCTGGCGGGCGTATTAAAGAATAAATCCCGCACTTCCACAGTTGTGCCTTTTATCGCCGGAGCGGGGGCTTGATTGGTTATTTTACCTCCTTCGGCCTGTATCATCGCGCCTTTTTGGCCCTGCACGCAGGAGGAAACGGTTAAACGGCTAATGGCCGCTATGGAATAAAGAGCTTCACCCCTAAAACCGAAAGTGTTTAGATTATCCAAATCTTCAAAGTTTTCTATCTTGCTTGTAGAATGGCGCAACAGCGCAAGCGGCAGTTCTTCCTGCGCTATTCCCTGCCCGTTGTCGTTTACGCGGATTAGCTTTTTGCCCGCTTTTTCTATGTCTATATTGATAAGCGTCGCACCCGAATCCAAGCTGTTTTCCAACAGTTCTTTTAATACTCCGCTGGGGCGTTCTATCACTTCGCCCGCGGCTATTTTGCCGGCGGTTTTTGGATCCAAAATTTTAATATTTTTCACTCTAACCTCTTTTTCCATTCGGCTATAATCTGCAGAGCTTGCAGCGGCGTTATTTTATTTAAGTCTACCATTTTTATTTCCTGTACTATCGGGCTGGAGAATAAATCCGGCGCGCTGTCTTCCTGCATAGTATTGCTCATAGCCTGTTTTTCGCCGAGGTCGGCCAGGATTTTCTTAGCTCTTAATATGCAGCTGTGCGGCAGGCCGGCGATTTCGGCGACGTGTACGCCGTAGGATTTATCGGCGCCGCCGGGCTGGATCTCAAAGAGGAAGTTTAATTTTATTTCGCCGCTCGGCGTTTTGTATTCGCTTGCCGTCACGTGGAAGTTCTTTATACGGGCGTATTTTTCTTCCAGCTCCGTCAGCTCAAAGTAATGCGTCGCGAACAGTACTTTGGGCCCCGCGCCGTGCGGCTTATACAAAAATTCCGTTATGGCCCAGGCGATGGAAATGCCGTCGTAGGTGGAAGTGCCTCTGCCCACTTCGTCAAGCAGTATCAAAGTGGCGGGCGTGGCGCAGGCAAGGATATTGGCCGTTTCGCGCATTTCCACCATAAAGGTTGATTCCCCGCGGCTTAAAGCGTCCTGCGCGCCGATGCGGGTAAGAATTTTGTCGGTTAAAGGGATTTCGGCTGCGTCGGCCGGCACGAAGCTGCCCATCTGCGCCATAATGGTGATTAAGGCCGTCTGTTTTAAAAATACGCTTTTGCCGCCCATATTCGGGCCCGTTAAAAGTATTATTTGAGGGCCTTGCCCGCCCAAAAATAAATCGTTGGGCACGAAACTGCCGCTGGGGATATTTTGTTCCACTATCGGGTGCCGCCCCTTTTCTATAACCAAGGCCGAATTTGAAGGCGCGATTTGCGGCTTCTTGTAGTTGCCGTTAAGCGCGGCGCAAGCCAAAGAAAACATACAATCGCTTTTGGCTATAATCTTAGCCGTCTTTTTCAATATCGCCAAATTTTGGTAAAGATAAGATCTTATTTCTTCAAAGAGGGAAAGTTCTATGCGAAGGCTCTTTTCTTCCGCGGAGAGGATTTTCTTTTCCAGTTCCTTAAGTTCTTCCGTTATAAATCTTTCAGCGCCCGTAAGAGTTTGCTTGCGGATATAATCGTAAGGCACTTTGGATATATGCGTTTTTGTTACTTCTATATAATAGCCGAATACGGAATTGAACCCTACTTTCAAAGAGGGTATTCCCGTGCGATCCTTTTCCCGTTGGCAGATGGCCATAAGGGCTTGGTCGGCATGTTGTTTAAGATTTACGATTTCGTCGAGTTCGGCATTATATCCGGGCTTGATTATGCCGCCGTCGGAAAGTTTTGCGGGCGGATTGTCGTTTAAAGCGCGGGAGAGTAAATCCGAAATTTCTTTTATCTTGTTAAAGTGACTGGCGAATACGTCCCTTAGCTCCGGCAATAAGGATCCGTAATTTAGCAGCCAATCCTTAAATTTGTCGCAGAGATTTAAAGACTGTCTTAATCCCGCCAAGTCCCGCGGGGTGGCCGAAGAGGTGGCGACGCGGCTCATAATCCTTTCAATGTCGCAGACGTCTTTTAAGATTAAGGCGAGCTGGTCGCGCGCGGCTTCGTTTTCAAGAAGGGCCTGTACCGAGTTTTGTCTGGCCGATATTTCTTCTTTATCAAGCAGAGGCCTAAGTATCCACTCTTTTAAAGTCCTAGATCCCATAGGCGTTTTTGTATAATCCAATATCCCCCAAAGGGTATTCTTGCGTCCGCCCAAGGGGCTGGAGATAAGTTCCAAGGTGGCGACGGCGGCGCTGTCTAGTTGGAGATATTGCGATATTTCCTTGTAGAACGGAGCGAAATATTCCTTAAAATTATCATTTGTCCCGGCCATATATTTAAGGCAGGTAAGGCCGGCCTTTAAAGCCAAAGGATAATTCGTCAAGGTGCCGGGCCAATTATCGGGCAGTTTGTCTGTTTCGTAAGAAGCCTCGCAGGGTGAAAGAGTAATATCCTGCGGGATAATTATTTTAGTTTTCAGTTTGTTTAGGCTTTCTTTCCCGCCGATAATTTCGGCGGGGTTGATGGTGGCCATCAACGCCGAAAGCGCCGTCATATCCTCATCGTCGTCTTTCTGGGTTATCCAAAAATCGCCGGTGGAAGCCTCCAGACAGGCCACCCCCCAGCCGTTTTTGCCGGTCTCTACGGAGAGCAGGTAATTGGAATTGCCCGCCTCCAACATGGAATCTTCCAATACCGTTCCCGGCGTTATTATTTTGACTATTTTCCTTTCAAACAGTTTTGTCTTGGGGTTGGTGATGTTGGAGGTCTGTTCGCATATCGCTATTTTTTTGCCCGCCTTAAGCAGTTTCGCGATATAGGAATTGGCCGAATGGTACGGCACTCCGCACATCGGCTGATCGCCGCGCGCGGTTAAGGCTAGGCCGAGCAGGCGGGAGCCTTCTTTGGCGTCATCGCCGAACATCTCGTAGAAGTCGCCCAGCCTAAAGAACAATAAGGCGTCGGGGTTTTGTCCTTTTATGTCGTAATATTGACGCATGAGGGGGGTTAGTGTCATAGCGAATTATTGCTTCTCCTTTATAACGAGAGAAAGAATTTCCTTGGCGTCCGCGAGATTTTCGCAGCGGACGAATTTTTCCCTAACCGCGGCGGCATTGTTAAATCCGCTCAGCCAATAACCAACCGTTTTTTTGCTGCGGCTTATTCCTACTTTCTCTCCGTAAAATTTTACGTTTTCTTCAACAAGCGCAAGGAATATTTCCGCCCTGCGGGTATTGCCCACGGGCGTAAATTGCGCCCCGTTTAGGGTTTGCGCTATCTCTTTAAATATAAAAGGGTTTCCTATCGCGCCGCGGCCTATCATTACCGCTTGCGCGCCCGCTTCAAACATAGCTTTGGCGTCTTGCGCGTTTAATACTCCGCCGTTGGCTATGACGGGTATCTTTGCGACTTGGCAGGCGCTTTCCAAAAACTTTATGTTCGGCTCGCCGTTATGAATATCGACTGCCGCGCGAGCGTGTAAAGTTATGGCCGCGGCGCCGTTGTCCTGCGCTATTTTGGTAAGAAGCGGGGCTAAATTCTCTTGCCTGTTAAGCGACACTCTGGTCTTTAAAGTTACGGGGATTTTAACGCTTTTTACGGCGGCTTGCAAAATCTCGGCGATTTTTTCCGGCGTTTTCATCAATACGCAGCCCGCGCCCGCCTTGTTGACTTTCTTTACCGGGCAGCCGGCGTTGATGTCTATTATATCCGCGCCCTGCTCTTGCGCCCGCTTGCAGGCCAAAGCTATGCTTTGCGCGTCGCCCCCGAACACTTGCATGGAAATTGGGTGCTCCTCTTTTGCCACTTTCAGCATTTTTACGCTTTTGGCATTATCGTATTTTAAGGCCGAAGCCGATACCATCTCCGCGCAGACAAGCCCCGCCCCGCCTTTGAGGCAAAGTATCCTAAACGGGGTATCCGTTATCCCGGCCATGGGCGCCAATACTAAATTTGAGGGGCAGAGGAAATCCCCTATCTTTAATGGTTGTACGAAAGTCATTTATTCTTCCTTCCAGAGGTCTTGCGCAACAGAAAGCACTTCTTTATCCCTGTTTAGGCACCAGCGCAGTATGTCGCGAACTGTCCTGTCGGTATTTTTAAATTCAAAAACATTTAAAAATTCGTTATGGCCCATTCCGCCAGCGACTATATGGTCCGATACGGATATGGAATAAAGCCGCGCCGCCTGCATAGGCGCGCCGTTTATGTATAACTTCTTTATTTTTTTGCCCAAGGGGGCGTCCGCATCGTAAACAACCCTTAAGCCCGCCGTCTGCGGCCAGTTGTTTTTTGTCGCTATACTGTACTCCAAAGCGTTTTTAAGTTCATCTCCGCGCATTTTGATGAACATTACCCTATCGTTAAACGGTATGGCGTTGCCTAGCTGTACTTCGCTTAAAGGGCCTTGTTCGAAACCGTTTAAAAAAGCGTCGGAATTTATTATACCCAGTTCGTTCTTGCCCCAGCGTTTTATGCATTGGGCGGTATAGGCGCCCAACGGGGAAGGCCTATCACTGTAAGTGGGCAGAGCGATGCCTAGAGAAGCTATTTTGCGGCTGGTCGTTCTAAGCGCAACCTTGCGCATATTTTCTATTTCCCGTTCCAAATCTTCGTCTTGGCCCAAGGTGTCTTTATCTAAGATTACGGGCTCGAACTGATAAGATGAAAATTGCTTATTCTTGCTGAATTTAAGTTTTATTTTGGCCGTTTCAAAAAGCATCGGCGGGCAGCGGGTTACCAAAGTTTTGGAAATTTCTTCCGTCTCCGCGCCGGAAACGTCGCTGTTGCCGCCCAATATTACGGTAAGTTCCGGCAATTCTTCGGCGAGGATTTTCTCGTCCGTTTTTTTGCTGCTTAAATCCAAATCAAATCCGATGCTGCTTAAAAGTATGATTATGTCGGGATTGTGTTTTTCTAGTTGCGGAAGCAGCTCTCGTATCGCGGATATTTCGTCTTTTACCAAAAGAGAGGAATTCCTTAAAGTATCGGGGAAGTCCTGTTTAGACATTACTCCCAAAACAGCCGCTTTTATTCCGTTTTCTTCTGCTATAACGTATTTTTTGATGTATTTTGGCTGGGTTCCGTCTTTGTTTTCCAAGTTGGATACCACTATTGGGAAATTGGCCTTTTTCAAGCCAGATTCCACCACATCCCAGCCCAAGGCCAAATCGGCCGAGCTTAAAGTGGCGGCGGTATACCCCAATTTATTCATCAAATTGACGGCACCGTCAAGTTTAAATTGTTTGCCCACCTGCGTTTTGGAAAAAGTGTTGCCGCTGTCAAAAAGCATAAAGGGGTTTTCTTGGTTCGAGAGTAAATTCTTCAATACCGCGATTCCGCCGGTCGGACGGTTGTCGTTTTCGGCGGATTTGCGGGCCCAATAAAAACCTTGTATATCGTTCGTGTGAAAAATATCAAGCTCTATTCCCGGGTCTGGGCTGCAGGCGCATAAGAATATCAAACACGCCGATATGAAAGAGAAAAAATATCTCATTTTAAATCAACTTTCTTTATCCTTCCGTTCTTGACGCCTTTTATGCCCTTGGGATTGGCTTTGACGTAATCGATAAAAAGTTCCGTAATAGTCTTTTGGGAATAAGGTTCTTTATCCTCTATCTTTTTGAACATATAACCCTCAGATCCGCCCTTGGCGGTATAATCGTTGGTGCCTATGGTGTAAGTCCTTTCAAGGTCCAGAGGTTCCCCGTTAACCTTTACGGAAATTATTTGCGGCTTCTTGTGTTTGTATCCGTATTCCACTTCTACGCCGGAATATTGGAACAGGCTTCTGTTCTGTTTCAAACTTTTAAGTATCAGTTTTTTTAAGAAATCGCCCTTTACCCTTACGATATAGGGTTTATTGGGGAATGGGAAAATCTGATAAGCTGCTCTTGTGGTGATGTCGCCTTTAAGCAGAGCTTCGCGCACGCCGCCGGTGTTTTGCAGGCCTATTTCCGCGCCCGTATGTTTCTTGACCAAATCGGCAAAGAGATTGCCCAGCGGCGAATCGATATAATCCGCGTTTTTAGGTGCTGTGTTGGGGATGGTTTCCAAGGCTTTGCCGATAGGTTTATCCATATATTTGGCGCGGTTAGCCTCCGCAAACTCCTGCATATAAGGGTCGGGCGAATATTTATCGGCATCTAGTTCCACGAACTCCGAGTAGGCTTTTACGAATTTGCCTGTTTCGTCGTCAAATTCCAGCGTGATATGGCTTACATGCGTCAAGGCCGTTCCGCTTTCCACAAACAAAGTTCCGTTTTTGTATACGTTTTGGAAAACCTTATGAGCATGGCCGCCCAATACTACGTTTATTCCTTCAAGGCCTTTGATAAGGTCGCGGTTGTTTTTCTCGTCGGTATGTTTATCGTCTTCAATGGAGGCGTGCACAAGTAGGATAATGGCGTCGGGCCCCTGCTGTTTTAATTGGTGCAAAGCTTTTTTGAGGGCTTTTCTTTCGCCGGATATTTTTATATTGTCGGCTTTGGTGGAAAACTCTTTCCCTATGCCGATTACGCCTATCTTCTTGCCGTTGATGATATAGGTTTTAAACGGTTTAACTTTGGAGAGTGCGGGATTGTCGGAAGAGTCTTTTAAATTTGCGGCCAGAATGTCAAAAGCGGCGGAGTCGACGTTCTTTATCAAATTGGCTTTGCCGAAATCATTTTCGTGATTGCCTATGGTGGCGGCATTGTATCCCAGCCTGTTCATAAACTGTATGGAAAGGTTGCCGCCGGATTGTTTTGCCTCATAAGTGCCGGAGGAAAAATCGCCGCTGTCAAGCAGCAGATAAGGCGCCTGCTGTTGTTTTAGATAAGCGTCCAATACGGCAAATCCGCCGATATTTTTGCCGTTTGTTTTTCTGGGAAAGTAAAATCCGTGAGTGTCGGAAGTGTGAAAAATATCTACGGTTGCGGCAAAAGCGAAAGAGCCGAAAATCAAAAGAAAAGCCAAAGAAAGGAATTTTTTGAGCATTGGGCCTCCGTTCTAATAGAAGCGGCGTCGGTAACGCCGTCGAATAATTATATATAAAAAGGATAACAAAATTAGATATAATATGCAAAAGGGCCGGCGCGCCTGATTGACAGCTCGGCACGCGGTTTAATATAATATATAAGTCCCTTAAAAAGGGCGGATTTATTTCAGTTAGGAAATAGATGAAAATAAACAATAACAGAAGCAGTAAGGATCTTTTAAGAAAAAACGAACAAATCCGCGCCGCCGAAGTCAGATTGATAGACGAAGACGGAACAATGCTGGGCATAGTGAACATCCGCGAAGCCCTGGCAAAAGCGAGAGAAAAAGAGCTTGACTTGGTGGAGATATCTCCCACAGCGCAGCCTCCTGTTTGTAAGATATTGGAATACTCCAAATATATCTATGAACAGGGAAAGAAGAATAAAGACGCTAAGAAGAAGCAGAAGGCGGTCTCTTTAAAGGAGATACGCTTGAAGTCCAGAATAGCGTCCCACGACTTGGAAGTGAAAGTTAGGCAAATTGAAGGATTTCTTAAAAAGAAAGACATGGTCCGCGTGTCCGTCGTGTTCTACGGGCGCGAGAATCAGCATAAAGATATCGGCTTTGCGATGCTTAACGATATGAAAGTTAAGCTTGAGCAAGTGGGCGATATTGATGGCAATATACAGACGCAAGGCAACAGGGTAACCGTTACCTTCGTCCCCAAAGCATAAGAAAAGAGGTAAGGAAAGTTAATATGCCAAAACTAAAAAATCATACCGGAGCGAAGAAGAGATTTAGAGTTACGGCTTCCGGTAATTACAAAAACAGAAAAGCCGGCAGGCGGCACTTACTCGCCCCTGAAAAGGCAAGCATTAAGAGAGAAAGAAGAGAAGCCTCTATAATAGCGGCGAACTCGGCGGAAGGTAAAGTTCTTAGGAAATACCTTCCCATGAAATAAGGTTGGAGTGGCAAAATGAGAATAAAATTTAGCGTCGCGAGACACGCGAGAAAGAAAAAAGTTCTTAACAGAGCAAGCGGATACTACGGTGACAAATCCCGCCGCTTGAGAATGGCCACCCAGCAGGTGGACAAGTCCTTGGTACATGCGTACACGGACAGGAAAGACAAAAAAGGCAATTACCGCTCGCTCTGGATTACCAGAATCAACGCCGCGGTACGCGAAGAAGGCATGAATTATTCCACCTTCATCAGCGGCCTTAGCAAAGCCAATATTACGCTTAACAGGAAGATGCTTTCGGAAATGGCGATTAAAGACCCGACTTCTTTTAAACAGTTGGTCGATATAGCCAAGACCGCCGCAGCGAAATAATCGGCTTGGTAAAATCTGAGCGCCCCCGCCCTTAAAAGCGGGGGCGTTTTTTTATGGGGGGAAAAAGAGGGGTGTTCTCGGCGGTGTTTTATATTGATGTTTATGCGAAAGCCTTAAAGCGGCAAAAGTAAAAGCCGATATTTATTGTAATACGTGATTGAAATTATATGGGGTTACCGGAAGGCTTTTATTTAAGCCTGTACAGCTCTATGGTATTTTGCGTGGTAAGATCGGCCGTTTTGCTTAGCGTTTCGCCTGTAACTTCCGCTATGGTTTGGGCGATCTCGGGGATATAGGCGGGGGAGTTTCTCTGTCCGCGTTTGCTTTGCGGCGGCAGGTAGGGGCAGTCGGTTTCGAGGTGGATATATTTTAGGCCGACTTTTTTTACTATTTGGCGCAAGTCGTCGTTTTTCTTGTATCCTATAATACCGTTTATTCCTAGTTTAAAACCCATATCCAGCGCCTTAAAAGCGTCTTGCTCGCGCCCGCTGAAACAATGCATAATACCGCCAGTGTATACTGCGTTTTTTAGTATTGAAAACATATCTTCATAGGCGGAGAAATCTTGGGGATCCCTGCTCTTTCTGCAATGCAGTATAACGGGCAGGTTTACTTTTGCCGCCAATTTTAACAAGGCCGCAAAGGCTTGTTTTTGTACTTCTCTGTCTTTTGGCTGATCGTCGTATTCATTATAGTCCAGGCCGATTTCGCCCAGCGCTTTTACTTCCGGATTAAGAAGATATTGTTCCAAATCGTTTAAAGATTTATCGTTAAGAGTAGCAGCGTAGTCGGGGTGTATGCCGCATACGGGTAAGATTATGCCTTTGTACTTGCGGCTTAATTCAATGGCGGGCTGCCATTCTTCAATTTCGCAGGCGATTTCGGCAATGCGTTTGACGTCGGCTTTGAGGCACTGTTCAATAACCTCTTGACGGTCTGAGTCAAAGGCCGGGTCGTTAAGATGCGCGTGCGAATCTATAAATTCCATATATATATTATACCAATTTATAACCGCCTTATTTTGTTTATAAATTCTATTTTCCCCGACGTATTTAGACTTTTAATCAGCCTTTGCCGCGGCGATTTTTGGACAAGAATTTCGGCAAATTATTTTTAGCAGACTAAAAAGGGGATTGACAATTTTGATTTTATTAGCTAGAATATTAGCAGTCGTGATAAAGGTTTGCTAATAAATAAGCAAGAAGGTCGCCGAGAAATGAGGATACTTAAACCTGAGATAGCCAAAGAACGGGAAGAGAAAATATTAAGAATGGTAATCCAAGAATATGTGGAAACCAGGAAACCCGTAGGCTCGGAACTGGTGGCGCAGAAAGGGCTGCCCGGAGTATCAAGCGCGACGATAAGAAACACGATGAAAAAGCTGGAAGAGGAAGGCTATTTATATCAGCCGCACGCTTCCGGCGGCAGAATCCCCACCGACAAAGCATACCGCTTTTATGTGGACTATTTGTCCAAAATCCAAAAGATAGCCGTCAAGGAACGGGAAAGGATAGAAAGCGAATATAAACAGAGCCACGCGGAAATCAACCGCGTAATGGCGCAGACATGCAAGATGCTGTCGATGTTATCGCATTCGGCGGGCTTTGTGTTCAGGAGCAGCGTAGAGGATTTAAGCGTACAAAGGCTTGATTTTATACCGCTTGGGCCATATAACATTTTGGCCATATTGGTAACGGAAGAAGGGGTAATAAAACATTGGCCTCTTAGAGTTAACCGCGCGGTATCGCCTACTTGGCTTATGATGTTCAACCACTTCATAAACGAGCAAATATCGGGTTTGACGCTTAAAGACGCGCACAGGGTGCTGTCCGAAAATATGAGAAGAGGCAGCGCCGATCAGGAGGGATTTACGGAGCTGGCCTGCGATATATTAAACGAAATGTCAGCCAATCAGCATAGGGAGGAGCGTCTTTATATAGACGGCATCAGCCAGCTGGTGGACACTATGACGCAGGAAGAATACAGCCAACTCGGCCAGATGATGCGCATAATGGAAGAGCGTGAAAGATTTGCCGGGCTGCTTAGCGAAAAGATGCAGCAGCTTGACAGCGAGAACGGCAAAAGGATAGATGTTAGCATCGGTTCGGAGAACGAACTGAGCGAACTAAGGGACTTGAGCATAATATCTTCGGCGTGCAAGGTAGGGGGAAAGACTATAGGGCTTATAGGAATAGTAGGGCCCAAACATATGGAATATAACAGAATGATGTCGCTGGTAAATTTTATTGGAGATATGCTTGGCGCGACGATAAAGAATTGGCGGGCCTCATTGGAATTAAAGGAAAGGAGCGACAATGAATAAGAAGAAACATTCCAAGCCGCAGGGGGGAGAGGAACTTTTGGAAGAGGAAGGACTTTCGGAAGCGACTCAAGAAGAAGCGGCCGGCGAAGAGGAAAAAACGCAAGAGAGCGACAAAGCCGCTCAGTACTTGGAACAGCTGGTAAGATTACAGGCGGACTTTGAGAACTATCGCAAAAGGACGGAGAAGGAGAAGCCGCAGCTTATAAACTACGGCAAGGTAGAAACCTTAAAGAAACTTTTGCCGCTTTACGATACGCTTTTAAAGGCTGAAGGCGAAAGCGCTAAGCCGGGGGCGAACGTAGAGCATATAAAACAAGGCCTTAAAATGATATTTGATCAATTTGACAAACTTTTTAAGGCGGAGGGCGTAAAGATAATAAGCGCCAAGGGCAAACCATACGACCCTATGACGCAGGAAGTAATAACTACGATCGCATGCCCGCCGGAACAGGATGGCATAGTTCTAGAGGAACTGGCCGCGGGGGTGGAAATAGACGGGAAGACTGTCCGGCCGGCGCAGGTGATAGTGGGCAAAAGCAGTGAAGACGAGAAAGAAGAAGCAGAAAAACAAGAGATTTTATAAGGAGAAATAATATGTCTAAAATAATAGGTATTGATTTAGGAACATCAAATACCGCCGCGGCGGTAATGGAGGGCGGACGCCCTACGATAATCCCTTCGGCGGAAGGCAGCTCTATCGGCGGTAAAGCGTTCCCTTCTTATGTGGCTTTTACCAAAGACGGGCAGCGCTTGGTGGGCGAGCCCGCAAGAAGACAGGCGGTATCCAACCCGGAAGGCACGGCTACGGCTTTTAAGAGAAAGATGGGCGAGAGCTTCAAATATGATTTAAGGGGTAATGAGTTTACGCCTCAACAGCTTTCGGCTTTCATTTTGCAGAAAGTGAAAAAAGACGCCGAAGCCTTTTTGGGCCAGCCTGTGGAAAAGGCGGTAATTACCGTACCGGCCTACTTTAACGACAACCAGCGCCAAGCGACTAAAGACGCGGGCAAGATTGCGGGTTTGGAAGTGGTAAGACTTTTAAACGAGCCTACGGCCGCGGCTTTGGCTTACGGTATCGATAAGACCGGCAAGGAACAGAAAATATTGGTCTTTGACTTGGGCGGCGGTACTTTGGATGTCACCATTATGGAAATGGGCAAGGAAGGAACTTTTGACGTATTGGCTACTTCCGGCGATACGAAACTCGGCGGTACCGATATGGATAATGCCATAATCGATTGGATAGTTGACGAGTTTAAGAAAACTTCCGGCATCGACCTTAAAAACGACAAGCAGGCGATGATGCGTCTTAAAGACGCGGCGGAAAAAGCGAAGATTGAGCTTTCCACCACCATGGAAACGGACATCAACCTGCCGTTTATCACCTCTGACAGCACGGGCGCGAAACACCTTGAACTTAAACTTTCCAGAGCAAAACTTGAGAGCTTGGTAAGCCCGATAGTTGAACGCTGCGGCGCTTCTATCGACAGAGCGGTAAGCGATTCGAAACTTTCGATGAGCAATATCGATAAGATTATTATGGTAGGCGGTCCTACCCGCATGCCGATAGTACAGGAATATGTGGAAAAACACGTCGGCAAGAAAATAGAACGCGGTATCGACCCTATGGAATGCGTCGCGGACGGCGCGGCGATACAGGCGGGTGTACTTACCGGTGATGTAAAAGACATCTTGTTATTGGACGTAACCCCTCTGTCTTTGGGTCTTGAAACCTTGGGCGGAGTATTTACGAAACTTATCGACAGGAACACCACCATACCGGTACGCAAGACGCAGGTATTCTCCACCGCGGCCGACAATCAGCCTGCCGTAACGGTAAACGTCTTGCAGGGCGAGCGCCCTATGGCAAAGGACAATGTTCCTTTGGGCAAATTCGACCTTGACGGTATTCCGCCCGCTCCCAGAGGCGTACCTCAGATAGAGGTAACCTTCGATATAGACGCGAACGGTATATTGAAGGTATCAGCCAAGGACTTGGGCACGAACAAGGAGCAGCATATAACGATTACGGCTCCCAACAAACTCAGTGAGGCCGAGGTTGAAAACTTCGTCAAACAAGCGGAGAAATTCGCCGAGGAAGACAAAAAGACGAAGGAAAGAATAGAAGCCAAGAACGAAGCCGACAGCGTACTTTACCAGACCGAGAAAGCCTTAAAAGAGCACGGCGATAAAGTACCGCAGGACGAACGTCTTAAAATAGACCAGGCTTTAAGCGAACTTAGGGAAGCCATCAAGTCCGAAGACACTGACAGAATCAAAAAAGCCAAGGACGAGGCTTTGGCGGCCAGCCAGAAACTGGGCGAGATAATCTATAAAGAAGCCCAAGCCAAAGCGCAGGCTGCGCAAGGCGCGGCTGGCGCAAGCCAGGCGGGAGCGCAGGAGGCTGCACAAGGCGAGGCCAAGAAAGACGACGTCGTAGAAGCGGAAGTCGTAGACGGCAAATAAGGATTGTTTAACGAACAAGGGCGGGTAACTCCGCCCTTGTTTTTTTGTGGAAACGGTAAAATTAAAAAGCTTGGCGCAAGGGCGGCAAAGCGTCAAGTTTGATAAAATTTATATAGAGCCGCGAAGTTCAAAAAACTATAATGAACGGCAAAACAATGCTCCATAGAGGAGCGCTAATAGCGGAAAACTAAACGGGAATTTTTGGAAATGGCAAAGAAAGAAGACTATTACTCGGTACTTGGCGTAAACAGAAACGCCGATCAAAACGAACTTAAAAGCGCTTACAGGAAGATGGCGATGAAATACCACCCCGACAGAAATCCGGGTAATCCTGAAGCGGAAGAAAAATTTAAAACGATAAATGAAGCCTTTGAGGTACTTTCCGATCCGCAGAAAAGGCAAATATACGATAATTACGGCGCCGAGGGTTTAAACGGAGCCGGCGCGGGCGGATTTCACGGCGGATTTGGCGGATTTGAAGATATTTTCAGCTCGGTATTCGGCGATATGTTCGGAGGCAGTTTCGGGGGGGCGTCGACCGGCGGCAGGCGCAGAGCCCAGCGCGGCGGCGATTTGAAAGAAGAAGTCGAAGTTACCCTGGAAGAGGCTTATGACGGCATAGAAAAGGAGGTATCTTATAGCCGCGTTGACACTTGCTCCACATGCCACGGTACGGGCGCGCAGGAAGGAAGCGGCCGCAAGACTTGCCCCACTTGCCGCGGCAGCGGCGTGGTGCAGTTCAGCCAAGGGTTTTTCTCCATGAGGCAATCCTGCCCCGATTGCGGCGGGCAAGGCAGCATTGTTGAAAAGCCTTGCCGCGATTGTAAAGGTACGGGGCGCCAGCGCAGCAAAGCCAAGTTTACCGTAAAGATACCGGCGGGCGTAAAAGAAGGCGTAGTTTTAAGAGTGCCCAACGGCGGTGATATTGGCACCAATGACGGCGGCTATGGTGATTTGTATATACAGACACACGTAAAAAAACATAAAATCTTTCAGCGCGACGGTGACGATTTGGTGTTGGAAATACCGCTCTCTTATCCGCAGGCGGCTTTAGGCGCGGCGATTAAAATCCAAAACATTAAGAAGGAAGAAATACAAGTCGTCATACCGCAAGGCTCCCAACACGGGCGCGTGGTTACGGTTGACGGGGAAGGTATGCCGGTGCTTGGCAAAGCGGGCAAGAAGGGCAATTTGCGGGTTGTAGTAAATCTTGAAGTGCCCAAGAAGCTGACGCCAAGGCAAAAGAAACTTATAGAGGAACTCGGCCAAGCCTTTGAGGAAGAGGTCCAAAAGAAAAGCTTGTTTGAAAAGATTTTCGGCTGATTCTCCGCTTAAAAACCTAGAAATATAATTTAAATTGACACAAAAAAACGCGAGGCATACGCTCCGCGTTTTTTGTTTTGTATTATTGAAATTTTATACTTCTTGCGCGAAGCATATTCCGTCCTGCGCTTTTGTTATTTTGACTTTGCGCAAAGCGGGTTGTAAAGATACCCCTTTAATAAGCGCTCTTTGGAAATTGGGCAAGACACCGCTTACGGAGTTGTTTGCTTTTATAAAAGTTTCAGCCAGAAATTCCGCCTCTTTGTCTATAAGGCTTTGAGCGGCTTTTTGTCTAAGCTGTTTGTCTTTTTGATGCAGAATTTCGGAACGGCGTTTTATTTCTTCCGGCGGGAGTTGCTTTAGCGCCGCGGCCTTTGTTCCTGCGCGCGGCGAATAGCTGAACACGTGCAAACCCGCAAAGCCGACTTCCTCCAAGAAAGACAAAGAGCTATTGAAGTCCGCCTCCGTTTCGGTGGGGTATCCGGCTATAATATCGCAATACAAAAATATATTTTTAAAGTAACTTCTGATATATTTTACGCGTTCAAGATATTCTTTTGTGTCGTAATGGCGGCCCATATGTTTTAGGACGGCGTCGCTTCCGCTTTGAAGCGGCAGATGCAGATAATCGCAGAATTTTTCCCCGCCGGAGGCAGCCGTTTGGATAAGTTTGTCGGTTACGGTGTTTATCTCTATGGAGGAGAATCTTATTCTAAAATCGCCTTCTATTTTAAAAACCTCGCCCAGCAAATCGGCCAAGTCCGCCCCGCTTTGCGGGCAGCGGTAATTGCCGATATTTATGCCTGTTAGCACTATCTCTTTATACCCGTTTTTTATCAGATTTTGTATTTCCGCCAAGGCAATTTGCTTGGGTTTGGAAGTTTTCAAAGGGCGGGTATAAGGAACTATGCAGTAGGAGCAGAAATTGTCGCATCCGTCTTGTATTTTGACGAATGCTCTTGTTTTGCCCTCATGGTGTTTTACCGTCCAGTCCAAATCTTCTCCGAAAAGAGTTTTGCCCAAATCAGGCTTAAAAATTATTTGGGCTTGCGGGAAAAGGGCTTTAATTTTATCGGCGGAAGCCATGGCGTAACAGCCGGTAACAATAATCCTGCAATAGGGATTATCGCGCAGGATTTGGCGTATAAGTTTGTTGGCGTCCCTGTCGGCTTTAGCGGTTACGGAGCAAGTGTTTATCAAACACAGCTCTGCGTCTTTGGGGGCCTGCACAATGACGGCCCCGCCGTCTTTAAATTTCTCCAGCAGGGCTTCGCTTTCCACCTGGTTTACCCTGCAGCCGAAGGTTTTAATAAACACTTTCATTGCAGGGCCGCCCAGCAGGCTGCGGCCGCGGCCGTTTCTGCGCGTAAAATATTTTGCCCCAAAGTTACGGGCATAACGCCTTTTTGTTTGGCGAAAGCTATTTCCGCTTTATCGTATCCGCCTTCCGGCCCGATAAAAATGGAAAGATCCTTTGTTTTTATCGTTTGGATATAATCAATTATAGAGGTTTTATTTTCATCTTCGTAGCAGATTATGGCCGGGGTAGAGAGCTTGGTTATGGCTTCTTCAAAGGGGAGAGGTTTTTCTATAAGCGGTACGGAAGGGTTTTCGCACTGTTTGCATGCGGCCAAGGCGAGCTGATGCCAACGGGAATATTTCGTTTCCCATTTTTTAAGCAGGTCCTTTTCCGAGAATTTCGACAATACCGCCGCAAAGCGCGAAACGCCTACTTGCGTACATTTGTCTATGATATCTTCCGCGGCGGCGCGCGCTACGGCGCTAAAGTAAAGGGTAATATTGCGCTTAAGCGTAGGCGCGGGCAGAGGTTTTAATATTTCGCCGCAGGCGGATTTATCTGACAGAGCCGTAAGCCTTGCCAGGAATTTTGAACCTTTCCCGTCAAAGATTTTTATTTCCGCGCCGATATGCAGGCGCGCCACTTTGAGGTGATGCGCCTCCTCTTTATCCATAGTAAAACGTTCTTTAGATATATCTGCTAAATATTGGGGCATATCGCTTAATCCGGCATACCGTCCCAATTAAGGGTGCCGTCTTTTTTGCATAATTTTGCGGGCAAGCCGTTGCCAAGCCCGAAGGAATTGCCGTATACAGGCGCTTCGCTGTTGGCTATGCGTCGTTCTTGACGATATTGCTGAACGTAAAGATAGGGATAGCGTATTGGTTCCAAAGCGTCCGGATGCGCGAATACAAAATATCTTTTATTGCCGCCGCCAATATCTACGTATCTTACTTTAAGCTGGTTGCGCAAAGTATTTTCGGAACATTGAGTTCTGGTCATTAAAGCGGCGTATTCGGTATTAGTTATTTCCATATAATTTTGGGATATTAAATTGCGCACCTGCATCTCTATTTCCTTTTGGGTGGCGGGCAATTTTTCGCCGGGGCGGTAATAAGATTTCTCGCCGCGTAACATTTTGGTAAACGCTGTCAGGCCTTCATCGGTAAGATTGCCCATATCGTTGAAAATCGGTTTCCTGTTTTCGTCCCTAAGGGTAAACAGATCCGCTACGCTAACGCCTTTATTGATTAAAAATTGCTTGGCGTCTGAAGAGAGCTTTCTCAACAGATCATTATATCCCGTAATGGTAAGCATTTTGCGAACATATACTTTATTGCTGTCGCGCTCCACGATAAGGCCGTTGGGTATTTTGCCGCCGTATTTCTGCGAAAGATATTCTATACCGTTGCTCTTTTCGGCGGTTATCATTTTTGAGAGAGTTTGCATATCCTCGCGCGAAAATTCCTGCGCGGCTGGGTCAATTATATTGCGCTCTTTCATCGTTCTTAGCAGTTCCTCTTTTGTTAGGATATCGGGTTCAAGCGCGATGAGCCTTTCCCTTGAAACGATATTAGTAAAATCCACCGCCAACGCTTTTTTGTAATATTCCACCGCTTTATTTATGTCGCCCGTTTTTTCCTCGCAAATACCCGCGCCGACAAGAGCATTAATGTTTGCCGGTTCGTATTTGAGGGCTGTTTTATAATATTTTTCGGCCTCTTTAAGATTGGCTTTCCTCATATAAATATCGCCCAATCTTGAATAAATATAGGCTTTATAAGGGGATTTGGCGTTCAAATAACTTAAGGCCTTTATAAAATTCTTTTCGGCATTGTTGAATTTGCCCAAAATCATTTCCACGCCGGCAAGGCTTATTAGGGCGTCGGCGTTCTTGGGATTTGTTTTAAGACAGCCGTTTAGAGTCTTTTCCGCCAGAGAGTATTCCTTTTCGTTAAAATACTCCTTGCTTTTTGAAAGGCATGCGTCGATATTCGTTTTTGCTTTGGCCGCAGCCGGCATAAGCGCGAAAGCTAAAATAAACAGGGCGGGAAGTAACTTCATAGACGGTTTCTCCATGTGTTAAAGAGTATTCTTATTTTTTCAATCTTATTTAACTTTATCTTTTTATCGTCCAATCGGCAAGGGCGGGCGATAAGTTTCGCCAATATGGCCTTATAGGTATTGCCCATAGCTCTGGCCGGGAGCATGGCTTTAAAATCTTCTTTCGGGAGAAGTTTTTCCGCTTGGATAAAAAGTTCCTGCGCTTTTTGCGCTTCAAAAAAGAGGAGGGCTTTTGTCCTGCGGTTGTCCTTGAGCTTTAAAATATCTTCTTCTTTCACTCCGAAAGATTCCAAATCCTGCTTTGGTATGTATATGCGGTTTATTTTTGCATCTTCGGCTGCGTCCCTTACGATATTGGTAAGCTGTACGGCATAGCCTAAGGCTACGGCGTATTTTTCCGTCCGCTCGTTTTTGTATCCGAAGATTTTTATGCACATCAGCCCGACTGTGGAGGCTACCCTGTACATATACCATTGCAGATCGCCGAAACTTTCATAACGCACAGGCGTTTTTAAATCTCTTTCGCAGCCGTCCAATAAGTCGGACAGATATTGTTTTGGTATATTAAAAGGCTTTACGGCTTTTAGAAGTTCTTTACCCAATTCTGTTTTTGGGCAGCCCTCGTAAACATTGTCCAGTTCTTTTCTCAAATCGTCCAGCTTTTGCTTAGCATCGGAAAAGCCTTCGTCTACAATATCGTCGGCAAGGCGGCAAAATGCATAAATAATACTCAAGGCTTGTTTCTTTTCTTTTGACAGAAAGAAAAAAGCCCCGCCGAAATTGGATTTTTTATAAGCAGGCATATTGTCGCTCATTAATAAAATTCTACTAAAAAACAGTATAAAAAACAGCCCGATAGTTTGTATTTGCGGAAAATAAAAAGCCCGACTCTTATAAGTCGGGCTTTTGTCTTTTTAAAACGATTTATTTTAAAGTATACCCATCGCCGCTTTTTGTCCAGCCGGAAGAACTCGCCACCTTGTGAAACACGTCACCCCTGTTCCCGCTTGCCAAAACGACGAATTCTTTTCCTGCTCCGAATATCGTGCCAGAATCGTTAATGTTATACTTAAATACGAACTTGTATTCCGCGGTGTCTCCTTTGCCGCATTCCATAGTTACCGCTTTGTTTGCGGAGTCTATGGAAACAATGCAAGATCCGTCATCTGCGGTGGCGGTCAATCCGCTGACGCTGTAACTTTCCGGCAGTGATACGGGCAGTTTCTTTAAGCTGTCCGGGAACTCGTCGTTAAAACTGTAATACTGCAATGCGGAATCGTATATAGGTTTTAACACGCTCATATTGCTTGTTACCCTGGCTCTTTCCACCGATATCATATATTGCGGAAGAGCAATCGCCCCCAATATCCCTATTATGAGTACGACTACCAGAACTTCTATTAAGGTAAACCCTTTTTTGTTTTTTAACATTTTTATTTCTCCTCTATTTTATCAAAGGTTGTATCAAATTAAGTATCGGCGCTATGGTAAGGGAAACTATGGCTATAAGTTTCATTAGTACGTTAAGGCTTGGGCCCGCCGTATCTTTGAAAGGATCTCCTACCGTATCGCCTATTACGGCGGCTTTATGCTGGTCCGAACCTTTCCCGCCGGCCGTCTTTTCTATATGTTTTTTTGCATTATCCCACGCGCCTCCAGCGTTTGCCATAAACAAAGCCAGCATAACTCCTGTTATGGTAGTTCCTATTACCAAACCGCAGAGCATATCTTTGCCGAAGATTAAACCCGTCAGGGTCGGCGCAAGTACGCCTATAAGCGCGGGCAGAACCATTTTCTTTATGGCAGATTTTGTGGATATGTCCACGCAGCGCGCGTAATTGGGGGTGGCTGTCCCTTGCAATATTCCGCTGTTTTGTCTGAACTGTCTTCTTACTTCCTGCACCATATCATTAGCCGCAGAGCCTACCGCGCGCATGGCTAAAGCCGAAAACAAAAACGGCAGCATGGCGCCTACAAAGAGGCCGGCCATAATATACGGGTTGGCCATATCCACTTGTTCTATTTTGGCGGCTACCCTATAAGCTTCAAATAGGGCAAGGGCGGTTAAGGCGGCGGAACCTATGGCAAACCCTTTGCCGATGGCGGCTGTGGTATTGCCGACTGCGTCAAGACGGTCGGTTCTCTTTCGGACTTCGGGCTTCATTTTCGCCATTTGCGCTATGCCGCCGGCATTGTCGGCGATAGGGCCGTAGGCGTCTACCGCAAGCTGTATGCCGGTGGTCGAAAGCATACCGAGCCCGGCTATCGCTACGCCGTACAGTCCGCTGAATTTGTAAGATAGTATTATCGCGGCCGCTATAAAAATAGCAGGCCACATCGTAGATAACATTCCTACGCCCAAGCCCGATATTATGTTTGTCGCCGCGCCGCTTTTTGAGCTTTGCGCTATCTCGGCTGTGCAGGATTTGCCTTCCGCGGTGTAATGATCGGTAATAAGGCCTATAAGAACTCCGCAGGCAAGGCCCGCTATTACCGCGGCGTAAATGCCGCCCGCTTTATAAAATTCATCGGAAAAAGAGAAGACTTCCGGCGAATAATACATTGTTATCGGGTAAGCCGCAACGGCAAACAATATAGCCGCCAAATACATTCCCCTGTTAAGAGCATTTTGCGGGTTGCCTTTTTCGTGTGTTCTTACTATAAAATTGCCCAAGACGGAAGCTATTATGCCCGCCGCGGCTAAAATAAAGGGCAGTAGCGCGAGCATTATATCACCGCCGGCCGCCGCCGCGCTGGCGCCGATTACCACCGCGCTAATTATCGCCCCGCTGTAAGATTCGAACAAATCCGCTCCCATTCCAGCGACATCGCCCACATTATCGCCGACATTATCTGCTATCGTAGCCGGGTTTCTGGCGTCGTCTTCGGGAATGCCGGCTTCCACTTTGCCGACCAAATCCGCGCCTACGTCGGCCGCTTTGGTGTAAATGCCGCCGCCGACTCTTGCAAACAGCGCAACCAAACTTGCCCCAAGCGAAAAACCTGTAATTATGGGTAAAATGGTGAGGTTTAAAGCTTCCTGATCCGCTCCGAATAGTTTAGTAAGCAGCAAGAATAAAGATGATATCCCCAGCAAAGAAAGCCCCACTACGCTCAAACCCATTACCGAACCGCCGTTAAAAGCGACTTTCAAAGCCGCGTTTAAGGATTTTTGCGCCGCATTGGCCGTTCTGGCATTTGAGAAAGTGGCGACTCTCATTCCTATTACGCCGGCCAAACCGGAAAATATCGCCCCGCATATAAACGCCGCCGCGACAAGGCGCACTTCTCCTTTGTTAAAAGCGGCAAGCAGCGCCGCGACTATTATTATCACTACACCCAGAACTTTGTATTCCCTTTTAAGAAAAGCCTTCGCGCCGTCTTGTATTGCGTGGCTGATTTGTTTCATCTCATCGGTGCCTTGAGATTGTTTGTAAACCCATAATCCTTTCAAATAAGCCGTGATTAAAGCCAATATCGCGGCCGCTATGGCAAAAGCAATCAATAGATTCATAAGACCTCCGTATAAAATTAACGGCAAAGTGTTAATATAATAACAAATTTACAAGTCTTTACAAGATTTATAAATGCTTTTTATTTTAGAAAAAATTTTTTTGAACGCTTTTACCGCGTGCGGATCAAAGGCTTTTTCGCTTTGATCTATTATGAATTGATAGGCTTTCATTATATCCCAAGGTTTTTTGTAGCAGCGTTTCATGCATAAGGCGTCGAACACGTCGGCTACGGCCACTATTCTGGCTTCAAGCGGGATTTCCTCCCCTTTAAGGCCCTCGGGGTAACCAGTCCCGTCAAAACGCTCGTGGTGGTACAAACTCATTTTATGCGCTATTTTCAATAAGGAGGACTGAGCTCCGCCCAATATTTTCCCGCCGTATACTGTATGACGCTTCATTATTTCAAACTCTTCGGGTGATAATTTGCCGGGTTTTAGCAAAATGTTGTCGGGTATGGCGATTTTGCCTATATCGTGCAGTGCGCTGGCGTGTTTTATCGTTTGGGCCCTGCTTTCTTCCAATCCCAGGCCGCGCGCTATAAGATAGCTTATTTGCTCTATATTCTCGATATGTTGTTTGGTGTCCGCCTGATCGCGGTATTCCGCGGTTATGGCCAGGCGGTATATTGTTTCAAGATTGGAGAGTTTTACTTCTTCATAAAGTTTTGCTATCTCTATTTTGCCCGCCGCCAAATTGGCCATAAGCTTCAGCAATCCTTCGTCTTTTTTGGAAAAAGGGGTCGCGTCTATTTTGTTGCTTACTTGCAGCACTCCTATGGTTACGTTTTCCTTATTTTTTAAAGGAACGGCCAAAAGAGAATTAGTTTTAAAGCCTGTTACCAAATCCACCTCTTTTGAAAATCTTTTATCCGCGTAAGCGTCGGGCAGATTGATGGTATGTCCGCTTTGGCATACCTGCGCGGCTATACTCGGCCCTTTAAGAGGCAAATGTATTTCGGTATATTCCAATCCTTTGCCGCGTACGGTTTTGGACCATAACTCCCCCGCCTCTTCGTCTTTGATGAAGATAAAACATCTTTTCGTACCAAGGATATTTGTTACTTGTTTTGCGGTAAGTTCCAAAAGCGCGTCGAGGTTGGTTTCATGCGAAACTCTCCACCCGAACTCCACTAGAAGATCGAGTTTATTTTTATCGGTGAGGGTTTGATTCTGAGTTCTTGCCATAAAACTCTTCCGGTATTTGGGATACGTGTAAAATTTTAAGCCGCTTTTGCTTGAAGTTGCGGGCGGCCTTTTTAAACAGATTTTTATCCGCGTAAGAAGAAACCACAAGATAATCCGCCTCAATACTTTCAAGCGTATCGGCGATTTGCGCTGTTATGATTTTATTACCTTTCACTTCCGTCCAATAAGACGCACCCGCCGACGGCAGTTGTTTGCTTTGAATACACTCTAGCAAAAAAATGTTTTGCGGGCAAACAAAAAGTTCCGCAAGGCTTATGCCCAAAGCTTTTAACTCGGGCGAAAAAGAGTTGTGATGAAGGATAATTTTTTTACCCGAAAGGGATACTTTAAAACTTTTGGGCGCTTTTATGTATTGGGTTATAAACTTTACCCTGTTTGAAAGAGGGGTAAATTCTTTGCCGAACAAGGCGGCCTTTTTCAATATGGAAAAAATCTCCGCCGAATCCACGGCCATATCGGCGGGGTTTTCCTCGCTTAGTTTTAAAAGTGCGCGAAGGACTTTCCTTACCCCCATAATATCGGCGCAAAAATAGAGGTGCTCCAGTTCCGCGGCGTTTAAGTCCGTCAGCGCACTAAAACCGGCTTCGTTTAATATTTTTAAAGAGTCTTTTATCTGCCTGAAGCCCAGCAGGGAAGGAAGAAAAATAATTTCTTTTTCCAAGGCGGGCTGGCGTTTTGCCGCGCGCAGGATTTTATGGCGGGCATAGGCGCGGGAGAAAATCTTTCTTAACGCGGAGGCCTTTGTTTTTCTCTTGCCCAAAAGCGAAAAATTTAGCTCCGCCATCAAATCGGACACTGGCGTTTTTGCCGGGCAAAAATCGGTGCAGGCTCCGCACATTAGGCAGGAAGCGGAAGTGTTTAAAATATCGGTTTTATCCTGTTTTAAATTGAGTTTTCTCTCAAAGATACACTTTAGCAGCTGGCTGCGCCCGCGGGGGGAGTAAAGCTCGCTTTTTAGCGCCTTGAAAGATGGGCATCTCTGCAAACACGCCCCGCAGCGCGTACAGGTACTCGCCGCATATTGCGCCTTGAAAGGGCCTTCGCCCTTGATATAAAAATCAAGCCCGCGTTCGCTGCCCAATTTCAAAGGGGCGGGCGGGAGTTTAAGGTGTTTTATTTTCATCTTCGGTGCCTTCAAAAAGGAAAGGATTTAAAATGTTGTTCGGATCCAACGCCTTTTTTAGCTTAAATTCTACGTCGGAAGGGAGCCTCCTTTTAAAAGGGAGAACTTCACTTTTTTGCGCTTTATAAGGCAAAAGCCTTAAAGTAAGAGATGTTACTATGCCGTAAGCCCCGCGTGCGCCGCACATAAGCGCGATTAAATCGTAGCCTGCGGTATTTTTAACGTATTTCCCGCCATAGGATATAAAGGAACCGTCGGGCATAACAGCCTCTATCGCGGTTACATAGTCTTTAAGCGCGGGTATGGTTTTGGCGGAAAAGACTCCCCCGATACTGCCTTTTACCGCGGGTACGGGCAAATATAAATTATGCTTCTTGAGTTCCTCTTCCAGCTCTTTCATGCAAAACGATGGCTGAATGGTTATTGTGTAGTCGGTCTTATCTATATCAAGGATTTTGTTTAAATTTTTTAAAGACAAAATATTTCCCTTTTTCAATTTTAGCTTCGTGTTTAGCCCGACAATGTTCAGCGGTTTGTTTTCCGCGTTGGCTAGTTTTACGGCCTCAATCAGCGGGATAATGTCTTGCGGAGGGGAGGCCTTCTTTTCGGAAACGGAGGCTATCGGCAGCACTTTATCGGGGTTGGCGACATTTTGGGGATCCAGCGCAGTTTTGATTTTGCGAAATATTTTAAGAGTATTTTCATCGAACATCATTGCCATGGCCGCGCGCTTTTCCACGCCGATTCCGTGTTCTGCGCTGATAGTGCCGCCGAGCGCGCAAATAGTTTGATGTATTTCCTTTATCGCTTTTTTGATATTTGAAAGTTCGTAAAGATTATTCTCTTTAAAAGCTATGTTAGGGTGCAAATTGCCGTCGCCAGCGTGGAAAACTATTCCCGCCCTGAGGCCGTATTTGCCGAATATGGCGGAAATTTGTTCTATCGCTTTTGGCAAATTGGCTCTGCTTACGGCGCAATCCAAGGAGAAGAGCCCGCTTCCCAAACTGGCCAACGCGGCCGCGGCCGAAAGTCTTGTTTGCCACAAGGCGCGGCGTTTGGCTTCATTTTGTGCCGCCTCTAACTTTACGGCCTTGTTTATTTTGCAGAAAGATTCTATTTGCTTGGCATGTTTGGGCAGCTCGGTCCTTTTTCCGTCAAGCTCTATTATCAGCAAGGCTTGCGCTTCTACGGGAGATTCGCTCGCTTTTAAAGTGGCGTGGTCCAGCGCTTCCAAAGCGGAAGGTATGATGCCTGCGGCGATTATTTCCTTAACGCAGAGCATAGCGTCCGTGAGCGAGGGAAAATAAGCCAGAAAAGTTCTTTTGAAAGAAGGCTTGGGCAATATTTTTAAGCGCAGTTTTTTTATCAATCCCAAAGTACCCTCGCTTCTTAAAAGCAAAGAGAGCAAATCCGGCCCCTGGGAATTTTTGGACAAGGCAATTTCCGTCCCGTCCGGTAAAATAAACTCCGTTCCCAATACATTGGCCAAAGTTGCGCCGTATTTTAAAGTTTTTGGGCCGCCCGCGCCAAGCGCGCAGTTGCCGCCTATGGTGGAAAATTCTTTGCTTGCCGGGTCAGGCGCGTAAAAAAAGCCCTCTTTATCCAACATTTTTTGCAGATTGCCGTTTACCGTGGAGCATTGAACCAGGGTATAACCCTCTTTTATATTGATATCTTCCACGGCGTCCAAATGGTTCAAATTTAATATCGCGCCGCCTTTAATGGCTACTGCCCCCCCGTCGTGATTTGTGGCGGCGGCCCGCGGCACAAAGGGTACTTTATGTTTGTTTAAAACGGCGATTAAGGCGGGCAGTTTGGAAATGTCTTTAATTTCCAATACGGCTTCCGGCAGGCTTTTTACGGGGCTGCCGTCAAAACAGTTAAGCAGTAAAGCCGTTTTGTTTGTGAGTACGTTTTCCTTTCCAAGAAGTTTAATTACTTCCTTCTTAGCCGTGTTGAATTTGTCGGATTTTATCATTGCCATTACTATTATAGTATTTACATTGGTATAATTAAAATATGGCGAAAAGCAAATTCCGCAAAATATACGCGATAGGCGACGCGCACGGCAATTACTATTCTTTCAGCGCGGTTTTAATTTGCGCCGGCATAATGGATCCGGAACTTAATTGGACTGCGGGCAATTCGATAGTGGTGCAGATGGGCGACATATTGGACCGCGGCGACAGCCCGTTGGAAATAGACCGCCTCTTGGACGTGCTTGCCATTCAAGCCAAGAAAGCGGGCGGGCAGATTATAAGGCTTGTAGGCAATCACGAGTTGGAAATTTTAAGAAGGAATTATCATATAACCTCGCTGCCTTATTTTCATATAGAAGCGTTCAGACGCAAACTTATCAAGGGTATTCTTGCCGGCGCCTGGCAGGCGGCATATAGCGCGCGGCACTATCTTTTTACGCATGCGGGAGTATGCGACGGTCTTTACCCTGTGCTTAAGGAAGAAATCGGCCAAAAGCGCCCCAGCCTTTCCAAGATAGCCAAGCATATAAACGAAGTCTTTTTGGAAGCCGTCCGCACCGACAGTTATCATCACGCCATATTTAATGTCAGCCATTTGCGCGGCGGGCGCGACAGATACGGCGGCATATTTTGGGAGGATTTGACGTCTCTTATCGCGGGGCACGAGTATCTGCCCTATAAGCAGATAGTGGGGCATACGCGCACCGGCCAAATAGTGCGCAGCGAGGACAGCAAAATCCTGGCAATAGACGTCGGTATGGAGAAGGTGTTTGACGGCGAATTTGAATATTTGGAATTTAATTCTTCGGGCAAGCCCGAAGCTGTGGGAGTAAAGTGATGAAAGATGACAAAGAAGCCTGCCGCCTGTTCGGCGAGCTTAACAATACCATACTTGCCTTACGCGCTCCAGGCGGCTGTAAATGGGACCGCGCCCAAACGCACGAAAGCCTTATAAAAAACCTGCGGGAAGAGAGCCAAGAAGTCATCGACGCCATAGAAAATAAAGACGATGACAACTTCTGCGAGGAATTGGGGGATCTGCTCCTGCAAGTTTTGTTCCACGCCGCGATAGCCGAAGAGCAAAACAGATTTTCCATAAGGGAAGTAATAGACGGTGTAAATCAAAAACTTATCCGCAGGCACCCGCACGTATTTGGCGGGGCAAATGCATCTTCGCCTGAAGAAGCGCTTGCAATGTGGAAAGCGGTCAAAGCCAAAGAAAAGGAAATGAAAGCCGCCAAGAAAAAGGAAATCAAATGAAAAAGATAAAAATAATTTCGGCTTTGCTGTTTTGTTTCGCCTGGCAATATGTTTTTGCATATCAAGGGTTTAACGTCAACGGCGGATACATTATGCCTATGGAAGTGTCTTTATACGGCGGCGCGGCCTTTTCCGACACTCGTAAAACTTGGCTCGGGCAAGATGCCGATTTCGGCGGAAGCGGATTTGTGCTGGGCGGGACTCTTATGGGGCTGATAAGCAACTATTTCAGCGTTGGTTTTGACTTTTCTTACACCAATTCTGGTTATGGCAAGAGCGTAGCTTTGCCGCAGGGCGATTTTGATTTCCGCATGGAGCAATACCGGCCTATGTTGCTAACGAAGACATATCTTATTTCGCCGGCAATTTCCAGGTTTTCTTTGTATGTTCCGCTTGGCGCGGGGCTGGATTTTGCAAGGGTGAGCCAAAGGCAAAGCGGAGTTGAGGATAAAAAAGCCGACACTCTTTCGGGATTTGCGCTGTCGGCGGGCTTGGGTGCGGAATTTAATTTCGACAACAACACTTTTATTTCTTTTGAAGGGCGTTATAATTGGGCGTGGTATCCCGGCTCAAACGATTATGATTTATCCTCGGCCAAAAGCGCATTTGCCGCCGTTAAGCTGGGCATAAGATTTGACAGCGGATACGAATTCCTCTACTGATTATTGGCCTGCTGCGCCGGGACGGTAAAGAGTTTCTTCAGCAATTCGTAAACTTTTTTGTTCGGGTTGCCCTGCGCGTATTGAAGCAAGGCCCTGGTGTCGGGCACCGTTGCTCCGCTTTGTAAAAGCAGGGCGGGGACTTTCTCATTCGGGTTTTTATTGGCCGCCGCCATAATTATGCTGGTGCCGTTATTATCCGTTGCGTTTACGTCTGCGCCCGCGGAAATAAGGGCCTGTATTACCGGTAAATTTTTATTTGTCAGAACGGCGGTCATCAGGGGGGTGTCGCCGTTATTGTTTGTGCCGTTTACGTCTGCGCCCGCCTGTACCAGGGCGTTTATCGGTTCTGCCGTTTTGCTGAACGCGGACGCCAGCATAAGCGCATTGATTTGGCCTTTCATTAAAGCCTCAAGATTTAAATTTTTCTTAAGTTCTCGCTTAATGACGGCGGTATTGCCGCTTCTTATCGCCGAAACGAGCGCGGCGTTATTGAACCAGATTGAACTGTCGTTAAGATTTTTTGGGTTTTTGCGTTCCTCAAATTCCGCGTTAAGCTGTTTAATTACGGCATTGTATACGTCTTGATTTTGATTTTGTGCCGCAAAATCCATTATGTGGCCGGTATCAAGTTTATTTTTGCTTTTTTCCATAAGGGCCAAAGTCACTTCCGGGACGGGATTGCTTGTCGCGGCGGTAAGAAGGGCGGTAAAACCCTGATTGTTTTTGGAATCGATATTGGCGTTATTTTCCAAAAGCAGGTTGATGATTTTGTCGTCCTTTGCGTTTGCCGCGGCCAAGATCAGGGGAGTATTGCCCCTTGCGTTTTTTAAGTTGATTTCAGCTCCGTTTTTGATCAGAAAATCTATCAATTTAGGGTCTTTGTTTTCCTCTATAAGTTTAAAAATCAGGGTGGATCCCTCCCTGTTATATCCGGCGTTCAGATTGGCACCGGCTTGTATGAGGGCTTTTATATTGCCGAGTTTTTCGGGCTGATTCAAGACGGCGGCCATTACGGGGGTGGTGGCGTCTTTGGCGCGGATATTGGGGTCAGCCTTAACGGTTATTAACGCTTTAAGCCAAGCGTCGTCGCCTTCTTGCGCGGCTTTGTAGAGCAAAGTTTTTCCGTCTTTATCCTGAGTGTTTATGTTCACGCCGTTTCTTACGAAAAGAACCAGTTCCTCTATGTTTTTGTGTTCACTTAAAAGCGAGGAGGCGTCCATTCCCGAGTTTTCCTCTTTCGCGGTTAAATCCGTTTTTCTTACGGCACTCATCAATTTTTTTGTATCGCCAGACTGAAACGCGGCTTTAAATTCCGTGCTGTTATACCACGGTATTTTTACCGTATTTTCAATTTTGCCCATAAGCAGGAAGTTTATGTCCGCCTGCGTAAGATTGACGTTCTGTATAAGCGCCTGTCTGAAGGCGGGGTCGTTTCTGCCTTGTGCGCCCGCCTGCAAAAATAGCAATATTACATTTTTGTTTTTATTATTTTCGGCCGCCAGCATCAAGGGCGTTTTGCCGGAAGGGTCGGCTTGTTCAATATCCGCACCAGTCATTATTATGGCTTTGGCAATATTGGGGTTTATATTGTTTTTCGCGGCAAACATAAGGGCGTTATATCCTTGTTTGTTTACGGCGTTTGGGTCTATGCCGACGTCTATCAGTGTCTGGATAAGTTCGGCGTCGGTTGAGTACTGTACGGCCAAAGTAAGCGGAGTGTCGCCGTTTTTGTCTTGGCTTTTTACGTTTATGTTCGAGGTGTAAATATATCCGCTTACCGATTTGAAATCTGACAATTGTAAAGCCTTGAGGAAAGATTGGTTTTCATACCATTCATTGTTTTTCCCGCCGGAGGAGCAAGCCGCCCCAAAAAAAGACGATAAAATCAGACAGATAAACAAAAAATGTTTCATAATGTTTCCTTTATTCTATTATACCGCCGCCCAAGACGGTATTACCTTCGTAAAACACCGCGCTTTGCCCGGCGGTAATCGACATTTGCGGCTCGTCAAAAATTACCTGTGCCTTGTCTTCTCCCAAAGGCTTTACGGAAGCCAAAGCAGGGATATGCTGGCGCCTTATTTTTACCATCGCTTTAAATTCGCCTTGCGGTCTTCGTACGGAACACCAATTAACCGAAGACGCAGTTAATTCGTGGGAGAATAAATCTTCCTTAAAGCCCGCCACTATTTGATTCTTTTCGGCGTCTATTTTTATCACGTATAAAGGTTTTTGGTTCCCGCCGCCGGTGAGGCCCTTTCTTTTGCCGATGGTGTAATTCCATATTCCGTTATGCGCGCCGATAACTTTGCCTGTTTTGTCGACTATTTTGCCGGGCTTGGGCGGAAATTTTAGAATATCGTTATAATCGCCGCAGTAGAAATCCTGGCTGTCGGCCTTGTCGGCTACGGGCAAGGCATATTTTAAAGCCATTTCCCGGACCTCTTTTTTTGTATAAGCGCCAAGCGGGAATAATGTCTTTGAAAGCTGTTCCTGGCCCAATCTGTAAAGGAAATAGCTTTGGTCTTTAGTTTCGTCCTTGCCTTTTTTGAGCAGCCACATATCTGTTTTGGCGTCAAATTCTATAATTGAATAATGCCCTGTGGCGAATTTGTCAAAATCAATGCCGTTTTGTCTTGCGGCATTGGGCAAAGCGCCGAATTTAACGTAACTGTTGCACCATACGCACGGATTGGGCGTTCTGCCAAGGCGGTATTCATCCTTAAAATTGCCCAAAACGATATTTTTGTATTGTTCGCGGCAGTCTATTACTTTAAGAGGTATATTAAGGAAATCGGCTACTTTTTGGGCTGTGGCGATATCGTTCTCTTCAGGGCCCAGACAGGCTTTGTTGGGCACTTTAGGCGTGGGCATGGATTCGTCCCAAATGGACATAATCGCCCCAATGACTTCATAGCCTTGCTCTTTAAGGAGCAAAGCCGTCATTGTCGAATCTACGCCTCCGCTTAAACCTACCAATACTTTTTGCATAGCAATATTCTAACAATTTTGAAGCCGCTGAGAACAATATAAACTTAATTTGATATAATAAATAAAGAAGTTTAAACGCTTCTAAACAAAGAAAGCAGGCCTCTGCGCCGGCAATAAGCCGGAGCGAATGGCTATTTTCCGCTTTTTTTGATAAAATAGAGTTATGTATTCAATAATAGAAACAGGTGGAAAACAGTACTGGGTAACCCCCGGTCAAAATCTGCAGGTTGAAAAACTGGAGGCGGAAGTCGGTTCTACCGTAGAGCTTAAAGCTCTGTGGGCGGCTGAAGCGGAAGGTACCTCGTCAGATGCCAAGGCGGCGAAAACCGCCAAGGTCACCGCGGAAGTCGTAAGACATTTACGCGGTCGCAAGATTATTGTTTTCAAGAAAAGACCCAAAAAAGGTTACGAAAGGACCATGGGTCACAGACAAAATCTTACAGAAATCAAGATTAAAGAAATAATCTTATAACCGGCTTAAAGCCAAGAATAGGTGGATAACAATGGCACATACAAAAGCACAAGGTTCCTCTTCCAACGGAAGGGACAGTCACGGTCAGAGGCTTGGTGTTAAGAGATACGGTTCACAGTTTGTGAACGCCGGCGAGATTATTCTTAAGCAGCGCGGCACCAAAATATTGCCGGGCAACAATGTCTCGAAAGCCAGCGATGACAGCCTCTTTGCCAGAGTTTCGGGTATCGTTACCTTTGAATGGGCTAAAAAGGGCAAACAGCAAGTTTCTGTTTATCCTAAAGAGGAAGCTAAAAAATAGACTTTTTTAGTCTTAAAAGGCGGCCTTTTAAGGCCGCCTTTTTTGTTTGGGAAATTATTTTTGGTGTTTTACTCTTTTGACTAAAAGGCTTATGTTCGTTTTTGACTTGCTATAATAAATATATGAGCAAACAGATTTTATTGATTTTGTTTTTAATTCCTTTCGTTGCGGGTTGCCTTGGCGGGAAAGCCAATATCTATGAACGCCAGAAGAAGAACATAAAAGCCGAAGAGTGCAGCCCTTCGCAAGTTTATCGTACTTTTGACTACGAGCAAGGGGAAGTAGAGAAAGCTTGCAAGCAGGTATTGGAAGCTTACGAATATAAAATAAACGACGAGCTTATCAAATACGGCTTTCTTTACGGGCAAAGCGGGAAAGCGGATTCCTCTACCGCTACAAACATATTCGTAGCGCCGTGGATTTGGCTTGGCATAATCTCGCTAAGATATGAAGAGGAAGTATCTTTTTCTGGGAATATTTTTATTAAGCCGGAAGGAGATATTACTAATGTCAAAGCAGTTTTCTTTAGGGAAGCGTGGGATAATAAAGGCGAACTGCTTAGAAGTTATAGAATAAAGAACAAAGCTTTATATGATAAATTTTTTGAGGATTTGGCCTTTGTGCTTTCTCAAGTTATTCCGGAGCCGAAATGAAGAAGATATTTTTAGTTTTGTTTTCTTTTGTCTTTTTATGCGCTTGCGCGCATATCTCGGCTAATGATAGCGGCGAGCAATTCCGTTCCAAATACTATGATGCCGCTTATCAAGAGCTTACGGCTCGCGCCCTGCTTGAAACGCTTAGCGAAGCGGGCTTTGCCGTGGAAAAGCCCGAAAATAAAGACTTTTTTGCCAAAGGCGTTTCTCAAGACGGGAAAACCGAGGTCTTGGTTTTTCTGAAGGAAACAACCAAAGGTGTGCTAGTGGAGATTTCTTTTTATTATAAAGATAAACCCATAAAAAAAGAGAAACCGTATAAAGGCTTTTTTTCCGATTTGGATAAAAAAGTTTTTGCGGAGTGAAAATAAAGCTCTATAATGTGTACTATATCTCCGATAAAAGGTAAAATATAAACAATACGGACTATTTTATGGAAGGGAAACATGCAGGCCAATAATTTTTTAGACAGAGTTAAAATATACGTAAAAGCGGGCAAAGGCGGGGATGGCTGCCTTTCGTTTAGGCGCGAGAAATTTATAGAATTTGGCGGGCCCAACGGCGGTAACGGCGGGCGCGGCGGCGACGTCTATTTGCAGGCCGAGCCTAATCTTACCACTTTGCAGGAACTTGCCTATAATCCGCATATAGAGGCCGGCAACGGCGCCAAGGGCGGCACTTACAATAAGACGGGCGAAGACGCGGAAGACAAAATAATACTTGTTCCGCTTGGTACGGTAGTAAAACAAGACGGCAATATAATAGCGGATTTGACTTTGCCCGGCCAAAAGGCGCTGGTAGCGCGCGGCGGGCGCGGCGGGCGCGGAAATCAAAGTTTTAAGACCAGAAACAATACCGCCCCGCGCATAGCCGAAAACGGCCAGCCCGGCGAAGAAGTAACCCTTATATTGGAGCTTAAAGTATTGGCCGACGTCGGTTTGGTGGGTTCCCCCAATGCCGGCAAAAGCACGTTTTTAAGCGCAGTATCTGCGGCCAGGCCGAAAGTGGCAGATTACCCTTTTACCACTTTAAACCCGAATTTGGGCATAAGCACGCACAAGGGCAAGAGTTTTATAGTAGCCGATATCCCCGGCATAATAGAAGGCGCGAGCGAGGGCAAAGGCTTGGGGCATCAGTTCCTTAAACATATAGAACGCACACGCGTTTTGGTGCATATGATAGATCCCCAGGGTTTTGAGGATATGGACGCTTTGAAATCGGTCAAAGTGATAGAGGGCGAACTTAAGAATTTCAGCAAAGAGCTGTCCAAAAAGCCCAGGATACTCGTCGTAAACAAAGCGGATTTGCCCGATGCCAAAGAAGTTTTTGAGAAGATAAAAAAGAAATACGCCAAATATCCCGTCTTTTTGATTTCGGCCGCGGCCGCTGTGGGGATAAACAAGGTTTTGGACGAAGTTATAAAGATTTTAGCCAAGAACCCGATAGTCGCGCCGAAAGAGGTAAAGACGGGCGGCCCCGTAATCCACGCGGTGGAGCCGATGTTCAGGATAACCAGGCTGGACGAAGAGCGTGTGCAAATAAGCGGCAAGAAGATAGAGGAATTTATCTCTATGACGAATTTCTCTCAGCCGGAGGCTGTGCAGCGGCTTAGAGGCATTTTCAAGAAGGTGGGGCTGGAGAAAGCTTTGTTGAAAGAAGGCGTAACTGACGGCAGTGTTATAGTGGCCTGCGGGCGCGAATTTGAATGGAACGGCAGTGAAGTCGACGAAGAAGTTTCCGCCTTGCCCGATAGAATAGGCGGATACAAACGGCGCGAAACCAAGGCCGAGCGCCTTGCCAAGCGCAAAGCGCGGCGCGCCGCAAAAGAAGGTTTATAAGTTGTGGGGGGGTATATGGAACTTGCCGAAAAAGCGTTAAGACATTATTTCGATTTCAAGGGCCGCGCAGGCATTAGGGAATTTATTTTGGCGCACATAATGATAGCGCTTGTTAATATATGCCTGCTGGCCGTTTTGCTGGGGCTGGTTTTTATAGGCAATCTTATAGCCTCAAAAGTCGGCGGGATAAGGGCGTCTTACGCTTTCTTGGACGGCGCGCAGACTTTTGTCAGCATTGTGTTGGTGTTTTCGATAGGTCTTGGCATAGCGGCGATAGATTCCCGCAGGCTGCACGATTTAAATTTAAGTTCCTGGTGGCTGGTCGGCGCGGTGGCGCTGTTGGTCGCCTTAAACATATACGGCTTTTTTGCTTTCGCGACTTATTTACATCTTTTCTTTATAATCGTATTGCTCTTCCCCGCGGACAAACGGGCCAACAGATACGGCCCCGCGCGCGTTTCGGTGCTTAGGGAAGAGGACGAAGACTTCTAACCTTATAAGAACAAACTTACTATTTTTTCGGCTTTGGCGTTCATCGCGTTTCTAAGCTGAGGAGTATCGTCTTTGTATCCGATCAGATGCAGTGTGCCGTGTGCGGCCAGTACGGCGTTTTCAAAAAGAGCTCCGTGGCCTTGTTCTTTGGCTTGCCTTTTGGCCTGCGCGGTGCAGACGAACACATCGCCAAAGGTGCCGCCTATCTTCTTGTCGTAGGGATAATTGAAGGAGATAACGTCAGTCACGTAATCGTGGCCGATATATTCGCGGTTTATTTTATGTATTTCTGCTTCTCCCACGAATACGATATTTACTTCGCCTTTAAACCCGGCAGCTTTGCCCAGGGCTTTTAAGACGATGTTTTTGTAGGCGGAAGTTTTCCTGTAATACTTTGCTATCTGCGGGCGGTAGAAGATGTTTACTTGCATTTTTTCTCCCATTTGTCATAGGCTTGAATAATGTCTTTTACCAACGGGTGGCGGACAATATCCTCGTTTTCAAATTCGAAGAAGCCTATCTGCGGCACTTTGCCCAATATTTTTTTTACGTTTAAAAGCCCGCTTTGTTTGGAATTGGGCAAATCTATTTGGGTAATATCGCCGGTAACTATTATCTTGGAGTTAAGCCCCATACGGGTAAGGAACATCTTCATCTGTTCGGGCTGGGTGTTTTGGGCTTCGTCCAAAATAATAAAAGCATTTTCAAGTGTGCGGCCCCTCATATAAGCCAAAGGTACGATTTCTATGATATTGGCGTAACGAAGGGAGTTAAACTTTTCCGCGCCCAGCATAGCCTGGAAGGCATCATATACGGGCCGCAAATAAGGGTCCACTTTCTCGTTGATGTCGCCGGGTAGAAACCCTAGCTTTTCGCCGGCTTCCACTATCGGGCGGGTAACGACTATTTTGCCTATTATGCCAAGCTGCAGCGCCCTAAGCGCGCAAGCGGCGGCAAGGAAAGTTTTGCCCGTACCCGCAGGTCCTGTGCAGATGATAAGATCCCGCTCCCAAATCAATTTGACGTATTCGTTTTGGTTTAAGGTGCGCGGCTTTATCGGGGAAGCGTGTGCGGGACGGAAAACTACTCCGTCCGCGAAAGGCACTTTTTGGGAAGCGGAGGCATTAGGGGCGGGCGGCACTCTGAGCAATTCCAAATTTTTCTGTATTTTTGAATAGGCCTTATCCACGCGGGAGTGTATCCCGCTGATTGATAATTCCGCCCCGCCGTCTTCGTCGGTGTGTTTCACGTTGAGGGCTATTTTAAACTCCTTTTCCAAAGCGCGGAGGTTCCTATCCTGTATTCCTAGTACGGCGTAAATTTCGTCTTTGTTTAGGAGCTTTATTTTCTTTATCACAGAAATTTCGTCCTTCCGCGCGGTATCACCACAATGCCCGAAGGATCGATATAGTAATTTTGGATATCGTCCTCGTGGTTTATGCCGATTTTGCTGCCCGCGGGGATATTGTTGAAACGGTCCATAATGGTCTTTTTAATATGGCAGTTTTTGCCTATCACGCAAGAGTCCATTATTACGCTGTCCTCAATTATCGCGCCGTCCATTACCACCACATTGCTGGCCAGAACGCTGTTCTTTATCAAGGTTTTGGGGTGAATGACGCAGCCGTTGCTAAGCATGCTGTTTTCCACCGTGCCGCCCAGATAGGAAGTCGGCGGCAGATTGTGGACGGAAGTGTTTATCGGCCAATGCGGATTGTTCAAATCGAATTTAGGATTTTCGCCCAAGAGGTCCATATTAGCCTGCCAATACGCTTCTATGGTACCGACGTCGCGCCAATAGCCTTGCTCTTCGTAAGGCCTTAGCCCGGCGAGTTTATCGGACGGGAAATCGTAGGCGAAAGTCCTGTGCGTTTTAAGTATTACGGGTATAATATTCTTGCCAAAATCCAAAGAGGGAATGTCGCAGTATTTTTGCTGAAGGATTTTTAAAAGGACGTTCTTATCGAAGATATAATTGCCCATAGATATATAGGCATTTTTCGGGTTGCCCGGTATCGGGTGCGGATTTTTAGGTTTTTCTTCGAAGTTGATAATTCTGTTATTGTCGTCGACCGCCATAACGCCGAAGGCGGAGGCCTCTTTAAGCGGCACCACATTTGCCGCGACGGTTACATCGGCTTTATTTTTGATGTGGAAGTCTATCATTTTGGAAATATCCATTCTGTAAATATGGTCCGCGCCGAAGATTACCACCAAATCGGGGTTAAAATCATTAATCAAGCTGATGTTTTGGCGTATGGAATCGGCGGTTCCTCTGTACCAATGTTCGCCAAGGCGCATTTGCGGGGGCACTACGGTGAGGAAATGATCCCTGCTGATGCCTTGCGTGGGCCAGCTTGTCCTTAAATATTCTATAAGCGACTGCGACAAATATTGCACCAATATATAGGAAGAAAATATATTAGAATTGACGAAGTTGGAAAGCACAAAGTCTATAATTCTGTACTTGCCGCCGAAAGGCACCGACGGTTTAGATCTTTCTTTTGTCAGCGGGAAAAGCCTTTCTCCTTTTCCGCCGGCCATAATCATACCCAATACTCTCATAAAGTCTCCTTAAAAAGCCGAAAAGGGCTTTTATTTTTTATGTAAAAGTTCAAAAGCGGCCCAAGTCCAGGGCAGTTTTTGTTTAAAAATCTTTTCGATCGCTTGCGCGTATACGCGTATTTCGTATTGTGCGTGTCCGTCGGCCCTGAGGGAGAGGAAGTTTAGCAGGCTTCTGGCGTTGACGGTCCAATAGAACTGCGTATACTGGCTTACCGGCAGCAGGCCGCGGGCCATTTCTCTGGCGACGCCGGCCTTTAACAATTTTTGATACGCTTGATAAGAGGCTTCAATACTGTCGGCATAGATTTTTAAAAGGGTTGCGTTGTCCAAGTCCTTGCTGGAGAGGGAACCTTGTTTATTGTGGGTATCCTGCACGCGGAATTCAGTCGGTATATAAAATTCGTCTTTGACTTCGGTATACCTTGCGCTGACTTCGTTGTAGGAGGCTATTCTGTGCCTCATCCATTGCCTGGCCACGAAGATAGGGCATTTTATGTGAAATTGAAATGTGCAGTGCTCAAACGGTGAAAGATGCTGATGCTCCATAAGATATTTTATTAAGGCTTTGTCTTTTTCCTCGCCTTTGCTTACCCCTCCGAAGGATACTCTCGCGGCGTTGACGGTTCTTAGGTCGCTGCCCATGAAATCTATCAATTTGACGAAACCGTGGTCCAGAAGATGGACTATTTCTTCCTGTTCGGTTTGCGGGTAAGTTGTATTCATAAATATCTCCTGAAGTTAAAAAGTTAAATCTAAATTGTCTGCGGGTTATCCGCTTTAATTTAATATATTAAAAATTGTCCGTTGCGTAAACTGCCATAAATCCGCCTTCGGCGGTGCCATAAACGGCGGCAAGCGTGTTTTTAAACGGGCCAAAATTGCCCTGTTTCATATCGTAAAGCGTGCCTTGCAGCGGCAGTACTTTATATTTGCCGAAATTGCTTCCCGTCCATTTAAGTATATAAATATTTGCGGAAGGATTGTCCTTATCCATATTATTTTGCGCGGCGGCCAAAAAAGTTTTACCCTCTTCGCCGCCATTAAATATGGGCAGAGGCAGATAAAGAGAGTGTTTGGCTTTGTTAAACTCAAAAACATTTGGTGAAACGGAAAAATTATTTCCGCCTTCGGATAGCGCAAAGTCTGTCGGCTCGCCGAGGCGTGTTCTTATCTTGCCGTCTTGTGTGATGTATATGGGTGTCAATACGCCATCGCCTTCCAAATCCGCCATATTAAAACCGAAGATGGTATTCAAGCCTTTTATTTTCAAAGCCTCTCCTGCTTGATAAGCGCCGTTTTCAAAAATCAATCTGGCGGGCGGAGTAAGATTGTTCCTTTTTCCCGTTTTTACCACTTTTTGGGTATAAAGCACTCTGGGCCTGTTGTATGGTGCCAGGCCTTGGGTTAATCCTTCGAAGGGTTGTCCCGCCTTAAGTTCGCCGCCCTCCATTGAAAGGGGAAGCGTTTCAAAGGTATTGTCCAGCGGGTTGAAAATGGTAACGAACAGCGTCGCCTTGCCGGTATCGGGCAGAGTAGCGCAGTCGAGCGCGAGTATATTTTTTACCCGCGGAATTTTGTAAGAAGCTTTTTCAAGAAGTTTTTTATTTTCCGAAAGCGAAAAGATTTTTATTTCATTGTCGCGCGCAAAAGAGAGTACTGCTTCGTTTATAGCGTTGCCGTCGATGTCGCAAAGCGCGGCGAAGCGGGGCGCCTCTTTAAAAGCTGGGCTTTGCCAGAGCGATTTTACGGCATTTTGTTCTGGGAATTCGGCCTCTAGGAAAAGGACGTTTTGTTCGGCCGGGTTATTTTTACTTTTAAATTGCGCTTTTAAACCCAGTACTTCTATATCCTTACCCAATTCGCCTACGGCGAAAAGGTCTTTTACTCTGATAATAGTGCCGTTTATTCTTTCGCCTTCTTCCCTGCCGAGCGATTTGCCCGTTTTCGGGTTGATAATTTCTTCTCCCGGCAAAACTATTTCAAACAAATCCCCGCCGCGCGGAAGTTTTTTTGTGTCGGACAAATCAAAATAAACTGTTTTTCCGTCTTGTCTTATCACTTCCGCGCCTTGCGCGAAAAGGGGCAAAGCCAAGGCGGAAAACGCCAAGAAAAAAAGCAGAGATTTTACGGGAATTTTCATAAAATTATTCTAACTTATTTGTTTATTAAATAGGAAGAGTAATTTGATAGAATTAAGTATATGGAAATAAAGAAAGCGGCGATATTTTTTAATCCTTCGCGCGAAAGCTGCGCGGCGGCGGCTGACGCATTGGCGCAAGCGGCGCAAAAAAGCGGGATAAATTATTATTTTGCCGATTATTCCGCATCTTTAAACGACGTTGAAAAGGATACGGACATAATATTTTCGGTCGGCGGGGACGGAACTATTTTGAAAACGGCGCGCGCGGCGGCCAAAAGCAATATAAAGATTTTGGGCATAAACGCGGGACATTTGGGATTTTTGGCGGCGGCGGAGCGCGGGCTTGACTTTGTTAAACTTTTTGAAGACATAAAAAAAGACAATTTTATTTCCCAGCGCCGTATGATGTTAAATTGCCGCGTATACAGGCAAGGGCGGGAAGTATTTGGCGACTTGGCTTTAAACGAGGCCGCCGTGAGGGCGGTTTCGCCAAGGAGCGTCAAATTGAGCGCTCAATATTGTTCCTTGCCCATAAAGGAATATACGGGCGACGGGATTCTGGCGGCAACTCCCACAGGGTCTACCGCTTACAATTTGGCGGCGGGCGGGCCGATAGCCATGCCGGAACTTGACGTTTTTATTTTAACGCCGATTTGTCCGCATACTTTAAATCAGCGCCCTTTGCTGCTGCCCAGCGCGGGCGAGCTGCGCGTTAAGGTTATGTCGGAAAAGAGCCAATCTGACGCGGCGCTCAGCTTGGACGGGCAAATAAATTTTCCTTTGGATTGCGGCGACGAAATATCAATAAAAAACTATGAAGGCGGGGTAAATATTTTATTCCCTAAGGGATACGATTTTTTTAATATATTGAGCATTAAGCTCAAGTGGGACAGCAGATAATGCTAAAAAGTTTGGAAATAAAGAATTTTGCGATAATAAGTTCCGTAAAGGTGGCGTTTGGCGCGGGCCTGAATATTTTTACGGGCGAAACGGGCGCGGGCAAATCGATAGTGATAGAGGCTTTGGGTTTTCTGCTCGGTGCGCGCGGCGACAGCGGCCTGATAAAACAAGGTTCTTCCAAGATGACGGTATGCGGGGAATTTTCTTCAGATTCTCTGTCAAAAGCGCAGCTGGATAAATACGGCATAAAGGGCGCCGGTTTTACCTTAAAGAGGGAGCTCGACGTAAAAGGCCGCAACAAGGCTTGGATAAACGATAAAGCGGTATTGGTGGCGGACTTGGCGGATTTGGGAGCGGATTTGGTCGACTTCCATGGCCAGCACGAACATCAAACATTATTTAAGGCCGCCGCTCATTTGGATTTGCTTGACGAATTTGCGGGGCTTGGCGCGGAATTGGCGTCGTTTAAAAAAGAATATGATGCTTTTGTGGATTTAAAACATAAGCTTGCGGCTTTGGAAATGTCCTCGGAAGAAAAGCAAAGAGCTTTGGATTTGTACAAGTACCAGCTTGAAGAAATAGAAAAGCTTAATATAAGGGAAGGCGAAGACGAGGAAATTGAAGAAGTTTTACCCAAAATGAAAAACTCCGGCCGTTTATTGCAAGACGCCCAAACGGTATACGGCTATTTAAGTGAGATGGAAGGCTCGGCGGTGGAAACGCTGGCCAAGGCTTTAAACGCGTTAAGGCAGATGGCGGAAACGGACAAGACTCTTCAAAGCGCGGCGGAGGAATTGGAAAGCGCGCTTAATTGCGCGGGAGATACAGCCTCCACTATATCTGCGTATCAAGAGGGTTTGGACGCGGACCCGGAATGTTTGGATAAACTGCTTAGCAGACAGGAGGATCTGCGCCGCGCCAAAGCAAAGTACGGCGCAACCCTTAAAGATGTTTTGGCTTTTGCCGACACTCTGCGGGAAAAGATATCGGCGCTGGACTGCAGCGGGGAGAATATCGCCAAACTCAAGCAGGCCCTTGAAAAACAGGATAAAAAACTTCTATGCTTAAATGAGGAGCTTTTTAAACGCAGGGAGGCCGCGTCCAAAGCGCTGGCTGCGCGCATTAAGGAGGAAATATCTCCGCTCGGGTTCGGGAAGGTGCGTTTTGAGGTCAGCTTGGACAAGCGCGGCGAAATCGGCCCGAAAGGCGACATAGCGGCGGAATTTTTGTTTTCCTCAAATGCGGGCCAGGCTTTACGTCCGCTTAGAAATATAGCCAGCGGCGGCGAGATATCCAGGCTGATGCTTGGATTAAAGACGGTGCTTGCCGGATCATGCGGGACAATGGTCTTTGACGAAATAGATGCGGGCATCAGCGGCATTACGGGCAAGCTTGTAGGGCGCAAGATGCGGACCTTGGCCAAGAATAAGCAGATAATCTGCGTAACGCATTTGGCGCAAGTCGCGGCCTGCGGGGAAAAGAATTTCAATATAAGTAAAAAAGAGAGCGGGCAGAGTACTGAAGTTGAAGTCCGTGCGCTTGAGGGTGAGGACGTAATCCTGGAGGTAGCCAGAATGATCGGCAGCAGCGAAGGCGCCAAAGCAGGCTACCAGCACGCGGCGGACTTGATAGCGGAAGCCCTGTCGGTAGATTTAAAATAAAAGGAGAGTTATTTATGGCAGAAAAAGAAGAGAATATACCGGAACAGGAAACTGCTGTTACGGAATGCACCAAGGAAACTTGCTGCACGAAACGCAAATGCTGTATTACTCACAAATTATTTGGTCTTAAAGGTTTGAGCATAATATATAAGGTATTAAGCGTGCTTGCTTTGCTTTATATGGTATATGTACTTGCGATGCTCTGGTACTATGCTTTTAAAGAGAGCGCACCTTTAATGGATTCTCTGGCGATAACTTTGCAAGTGATTATAACATACGGCTTCTTTGCTTTGGTTATGATTACGATATCCAGAGTACTTAGAGTTCTTAAGAAGATCAAACACGCGGTAGAACACAAATAAGCGTTTTTTGATTATGCGGCGCGGCCTTTTTAAGGGCCGCGCCGTCTGACGGTAACACAGTAAGTTTAAGCGGTTTATGAAAAGATTTTTATTTTTAATTTTAGTTTTTTCCCTGCTTCCTTTGGTATCCAACGCCGAAGCCATCAAACTTAAAAACGGGACTATAATAAACGGATCGATCTTGGATAGGGGGGAATATATTTTAAGGGTGCAGACGAGCTACGGCCCCATATCGATAAATCAGGGCGAGGTTGAAGCCATAATGCCGGATTTGCACCGCGTGCTGTTGAAGGGCGGCGGGGAGTTCGTCGGAACGGTTGTCGATTTGGACGAATTTAATCTGACGTTAAATACGGACAGCGGGATAGTAAATTTGGACGTGGCGGAGATTTCTTCGATGGAAGTCTACGATTACGAAAGTGCGGAAAAGCAAAAGAAGTATATAACCAAGAAGCAAGAACTTGAACAGGCCGCTAAGGAAGAGGCCAAAGCCGCACAGGAAAGCGGGGATTCATCCTCCGGGGCCGCCGCGGCCGCTGCGACGGTATCATCTTCGGGATTATCCTTCGATGAAGATTTGGAAAGGGTATTCCCTTCCAAGCCGGAAGTGATTGAGCCTAAAATAACCTATAAATATCACGTTCACAGCATTCAGCAGCAAGAAGAACCCGAAGAAGAGGCCGAAAAACCTGCGCTGACGGAAGAAGAAAAGAAACAGCAAGAACAGGAAGACGCCTTGATTACCGATCAAATAAAGAAAAAGGATACGGGCAAAAACTATTTCGCCGTGAATCTTGGTATGATGAACAGCAGCCTTAATTTGGACTTATCCGAATATGGCGGCGCGGAAGAAAAAATCAGCGGTGCTAATGTAGCGTTTTCTTTAGCGTATATGAGGAAGATGACCAATCGTCTGTGGTTTGGCGGCTCAATAGGATACGCCATGCTGCCCGGCGGGGAGTTTGAGTTCCCTTTAAGCGGAGCGGAAAAGATGTATGTGGAAACTTCCGGGCAGGTATACGATATCAACTTGTTAAGCAATTTTTATCTTAATACTCAAAGTGCTTTAAGGTTTTATCTTACCGGCGGGCTTGGATACACCAGCTCAAGCGTGGAGGAAAGCCCCTCTAAATATGAATTGCTAAACGTTGAAACGGGCGAATACGGTTGGACTACGCAAGAAACGCACAGTATAAGCGGCGGCAATTTCAACGCTATGTTCGGGCTTGGTGCGGAATACGCGATTGACGACGTCAATTTGGGCTTTGAGGTTAAGGGCAAGTATTTCGGCTTTAAAGACGAGTTGGAGAACAGCTCGAAGATGAGCGTTTACGCGATGTTAAAGATAAACTGGTTCTTCTGATGAGGATTTTATTTGCGCCAAATTCTTTTAAAGGCAGTATAAGCGCGCGGGATATATGTGCTCGCGCGTCTTTTTTATCTGTCGCGCATGATGTGAAGTTTATGCCGTTTTCGGATGGCGGTGACGGTGTGCTTGACGTCTTTGCCGCCTCTTTTCCGTCGGCTAAAATCTATAAGGTAAAAGCTAAGGACGCTTTGGGGCGGACGAAAGAGGCGCCATATTTATTTTTACCGGACGGCAATACTTGCGTGATAGAAAGCGCCAAAGTTTGCGGGCTCGGCGAGCTGAAAAAGAGCGAGCTGGATATTATCCATGCTTCTTCTTACGGTATCGGACAGGTGATAAAAGCGGCTTATAAAAAAGGCGCGCGAACATTTTATATAGGGCTTGGCGGAGTCGCTTTTAACGATGGCGGGACTGGTATGGCCAAGGCTTTGGGATATAAATTTTTTGATGCTTCGGGCAGAGAGATTGGCACAGACATTAAAACATTACGCTTTTTGACGGGTATTAAAAAAGGCTCTTTCTGGGGGGATATTAAAGTATACGGCTTAAGCGATGTGGATAATCCTTTGTTGGGGGAGAAGGGTTCCGCGCGGGTATACGGCCCGCAGAAAGGGGCAAATGCGGCGCAAGTGGCGGAGCTTGAAGAAGCAATGGCGGCTTTATGCCGCGCAGCCAAAAAAGGTTTGGGCGTAAACATCAATACAAGGCATTGCGGCGCGGCGGGCGCTTTGGGCGCGGGCCTTAAAGGGTTTCTTGGGGCCAAGCTGGTAAGCGGAGCTCCGTTTATAGCGGCGCGGCTTAATTTGACGAGTGCGGTAAAACAGGCGGATTTAATAATTACGGGTGAAGGGAAGTTAGACGGACAAACTTTTTACGGGAAGGGACCTTTTTATATTTGCGATACGGCCAGGCGTCTGGGCAAACCCGTAATATTTATATGTGGTCTTAACGAAATAAAAGATAAGGCTTTGCTGAGCAAATATTCAATTGTCAAAGTAGTTGAAACAAGCCTCATAGCGGGCAGTGTGGATAAATCTTATAAAAAAGCCGGTTTTTATATTCAAGCGGCGCTTAAAGATTTGTTCGGATAAAAACGGGGAATTTAAGTTCTTTTCGCGGTGGATTTTGACGGCTGTGCAAATGATGCATAGCCATTTTATTTTTTAAGAGGCAGTACGAAGCGAAGGTGTAGAAGACGGATCTAAATTTTATTGCCTTTGGAAAGATTTTTTTGTTTTGCGTTGACAATCAGGCCCGCTAATTTTTAGACTAATTTATATCAAAATTGGGGGTAGCAATGAAAAACAGATATATAATGTTTTTTGTTTGTTTGCTCGTGTGTTTCCTGCCGATGCTTGGCGGGTTCGCGATAAGCGCGGATTCATTGGAGAAATGGTACGCCGCTTTAACAAAACCGGCTTTTACGCCGCCCGGGTGGCTGTTCGGGCCGATGTGGACGGTGCTGTATATACTGCTCAGCGTGGTGCTATACAAGTTGGTGCGCGCGGATATTGAACACAGCCTGAGAAAGCTTCTGCTGACATATTTCGGCTGGCAGCTGTTTTTGAATTTTCTGTGGACGCCGGTTTTCTTTGGGTTTCACGCGATTTTTTTAGCTTTATGCGTAATAGTGTTGATGGCGGCCTTATGTGTGGATTTTATCAGGCAGGCTTGGCGGGCAAAGCCCGTATTGGCATATTTGATGATGCCTTACACGCTTTGGCTTTGCTATGCCGGGTATCTTAACTGCGGGATATATATATTAAATTAAAGGAGAAAAGAGATGAAAGTTTGTATGATAGTGGCCGACGGCTTTGAGGAAATGGAAGCGATGTCCTCTTTTTCTGTAATGACGCGCGGAGGACTGGATGTTGATTTATACGGCCTTAACGGTGCTGAGGCTCTAAGCAAGCATGGGGTAAAGGTATGCGGATTAAAGCCTTTTGCTCTTTTTAAAGATGAAGATTATTCCGCCTTGGTATTGCCGGGCGGGCCGCATTACGCCGCTTTGGAAAGCAGCGAAGCCGTGCAATCTTTGATAAAAGATTTTTTGGCCAAGGGCAAGAAGGTGGCCGCGATTTGCGCCAGCCCTACAATACTTGGGCATATGGGCCTATTAAAGGGCAAGAACTATACCTGCTATACTTCCATGAACGAGGATTTTGGCGGAACTTATAAAGAGGATTATGCCGTTACCGACGGCCAAATAATAACGGGCAAAGGCCCCGCCGCGGCGATAGACTTCGGTTTGGAAATAGTGAAGCAATTAAAAGGAGAAGCCGCAGCCAAGGAAGCGAAAGAGGGAATGTATTATAGATAATTTTTTACGATTTGTGTAAAGAATTTTGATTAGAAAATAAAGCATCTTTTTGGGGCTTGCCAAAACGGGTTTTATTTTGTTATATGGAAGGGTAAGCTGTATAACACACAGAAAGGAGGAGTAGCATGAAGAAACTACTTGGCTTGTTTATGGCATTAGCTATTGCGATGCCTGCAAGCGCAGAGCTGTTAAGAAACTTTGAGCTAACCGGGGATGTGCAGGTTATAGCTTCGGACGTCAGGCATAATGCCTCAGGCGAATTCACCACCGGCACCAATATGCGTGTTTTGGCGGGCGGTTCATTTGACGTGGCGGAAAATGTACGCGCCAATTTAATGTTCCAGTACCTCAATCAATGGGGTTCCGGCCCTACGATAGAGGGTGTCACGCCCGGTACCATAGGCAAGAGCGCCAATGACTATTTGGATCAAATCCGCTTGGTGGAAGCCAATGTGGAGATGAAGGAGCTCTTCGGCTGGCTGGATATGAAAGTAGGCCGCCAGTTCTACGGAGACGAGGACAGTACGGTAATGTATATCGGGCCGAGATACTATAACTCGGAATTGAATGGTGCCACCAATTATAATTATGCCACCTCCATTGACGCGGTGAAATTGGCCTATGCCAATGACTTTGTCAACGCCAATGTGATTATGGGTGAGTTAGAAATATATAACTCTGCCGGCGCCGGGGTTCCCCCTATTTCCGCTACTGGCAACAAACATTATATGTACGGTTTGGACGCAAAGTTTAGACTTAGCGATCCTTTAAGCTTCCAATTATACGGCTATAATATAAAAGATGTTGGCGAAGACTATAATGGTTTTTACGGCGGCAAATTAACTTTCGCGCCGGAGGCTTTCCTCGTCAGCGCGGAATATGCCCGCAACCATGAGGGCAACAGGCTGATAAAAGAGTCGCACGATAATCCTTACCTGTTGAAATTGGACGCCAAACTCAATATGGACGCGTTTACGCCCAGAGCGGCTTTTGTATACAGCAAAGACTTTGCAGCGCCCTTTGGCAATTACAGGCCGGGCTTGTTGATGGGCGATTGGGCTCCGACGGAGATTATTTTAGCTTATGGCAGGATATACAATGTCGGCTTGGATTACAACTGGGAGAAATGGAACTTCGCTTTGGACGGCTATGCCTTCCAGGACAGAACCGCCCAGCATTCTGCTTCTTTGGAGGCGGACCTTGTAGTCAAGTATGACTATAACGACAATATCCAGCTCTTCGCGGGCGCCGGTTATATCAAATATAATTCTAACGATAGCAATACATTTGATGCCGCTGACAATACCAAGGGTCAGGTCGGCGTACTCGTAAGGCTTTAATATATAAGGCTTTAAATAAAAGCGGGGCTTTAAAAGCCCCGCTTTTTGTATGTTGTGAAAACCCCCAGCTAGGCCGGGGGATTTTTATTTTTGTTGTCTGACGGATAGAAAAATCGGTTTATAAAGAGGATTCTCCTTTCTTTATTTATTCAAAGACACATCTCCGCGCCGCTTGCCGAAAAAGGGCCGCTTAGGCAAATAAAAAACTCCGCTTTTTATAACAGTTCGCAAATATATTTGAATTTTCAAAAAAAGTCTTAAAGTATAAAATATATAAATAATCTTTTTAATTGCGTCTAAATATGGGGGTAAAATGTTTTTGGCAAGGCGTCGGGCTTGTTTGAAGTGGAGGCAAAGCGCGGCGCTGGCGGAGAAGCCGCGGAAAAGTAAAAAGGCTTGCCTTTGGAGTAACTCCAAGTATTAAAATATAAATAGCAGGGAATATTTTAAGGGGAGGAGGCTTTTAATGAATAAAATTAAAAAAACGGCATTCCTTGTTTTTGGCGTATGCATATTGGCATTGGGATGCGCTAGCGCGGCGAACAAGGCGGATAATCCCGCAGAACCTTTGCCCGGCAAACAAGCTAAAGCGATAGTATACTTTACCGAGGACATCACTCCCGAAGGGCTTGTAAAGATTTACGATAAAGTCGGCGTTAATATCAAAGGCAAGACGGCCATAAAAATACACACCGGCGAGCCTAACGGGCCAAACATAATACCGCGTGATATGGTAAAGGCCTTGCAGGCGCATGTGCCCAACAGTAATTTGGTGGAAACGAACACTTATTATAAAGGTGCTCGGCATAACACAAAAGACCATTTGGAAACTATAAAGACCAATGGTTGGGATTTCTGCGAAGTTGACATAATGGACGCCGACGGCGCCGTTATGCTGCCTATAAATGGCGGGAAGCATTTTAAGGAAATCTCCGTCGGGAAGAATTTGCTTAATTACGATTCAATGATAGCCCTTACTCATTTTAAAGGGCATGCCATGGGCGGGTTTGGCGGTTCTTTAAAGAACATTTCCATAGGCTGCGCGGATGGTAAAATCGGCAAGAAAATGATGCACGAGAAAAGTATGCAGAGCAAAGACGAAAGTTGGAGCGTTTCCGGCGCCGCTTTTCAGGAAAATATGGTTGAAGGAGGCAAAGCGGTTACGGATTTCTTCGGCGATAATATAGTTTACATCAATGTGCTTAGGAATATGTCGGTAGACTGCGATTGCGCGGGGGTCGGCGCGGCGGAGCCCAAAACTCGCAATATAGGGATATTGGCTTCCACCGATATTTTGGCGGTGGATCAGGCTTCTGTCGATATGGTCTACGCTTTGCCCGATGAAGAATCCCACGACTTAAAGGAACGTATAGAAAGCCGGGAAGGTTTAAGGCAGCTTAGCTATATGAAAGAACTCGGTATGGGCAATAATGAATACGAGCTTGTGAATATAGACTGAAAAAGAAGTTGTTTTTTGATAAGCGGGCCTATTGAGAGGCCCGCTTTTTTGTCAGAAAAGTTTATCAATACACAGGTAAAGCCCCAGCATATGAATATATTTGTTTATATCGTAGCTGGATAGGGATGCCTCTTCAAGAAAGCCTGTATCCGGGTAGAAGTAAGCGTAGTTTAATTTTAAGGAGAAATCGTCAAAAGCGTAAGCGGCCGACAAATTGACTTCCGAACCTATATATTGATTAAAAGAATCTTTAAAAGAGGAAGAGTAGTAAAATATTTCGAAATCCAAATTTAGGCGCGCCATTGCCTGAGGGGAAATGTTTACCCCGAAGGAGAGTGCCTGTATCGCGTTGGAAAACAGCTTTTGTCCGCCCGCTATATCGCCGTAGATATTGTAAGCGGATATGGGGGTAAAAGGCTCGGAAGATCTGTCGCTGGGGGAGGAGAAAGCCCAATTAAGAAATAATAGCGTAGATAGAGAGTCGGAAGATAAATCCGCCTCCGCATTGACGCCTAAAAAATAACCGTTGTATTTCTTTTCAAAAGAGTTGTTAAACATTTGATATTCTTCTTTTCCCGCGTTAAAAGCGAAATAGGCCGCCGCACTTAGTTTTGAGGTAAGATTGAGCCTCGTTCCCCCGCCAAAAAGATAGAGGGTTTCTTCTTTAGGCAATTGCGTAAAGTAGGAGAATAAGGAAATTTTCCAAAACGCATAGGGGGAAATATCCAATTTAAAACCGCCGGTCAAATCTTCGGCCTTTCCTAAGATGATGTCATAAGAAAGAATATCGCCCCCGAAAGAAAACGCCGCTCCGTCGATATAAGAGGGAAAGGAAAAATCATAATTATCGTCCGGGCCGAAATATACGGCAAAATTGGTATCACTGTCTGCGTAATACTGCCGCCCCAACTTTAAGGAATATTGGCCGAAATTCAAAAGCAAAAAAGCATTGGCGAAGGCGAGTTTTTGATCTTCCTCAAAGGCCTTGGAATAGTAAGTTTTAAAATAAGGCTCCGCGTATAAGGCCGCTGGAATAACGTCAAAAGAATATTGCAGCGGAGCATTGATAAAAAGATAGGCTAGGGAATAATCCTCCCCGTTATATATTGCCGATTTATTGTTTGATGCACCCGCATAGGATTGCAAAGACGGTTTGAACTCAAAATTGTTTATAGAGAACGAATTGGCCGCAGTTAAGAACGCCAAGACAAAAGCGGCAAACGAAAATAACCGTTTAAAGGACATAAAATAAAAATCCGAAAATATATTAACAAAAATATTTTAGATAAAAAGAAGAAATAAATATGTAATCAAAAAATATTATAAAAATAAAAAATATCGGTAAAAAGGAATAAAATTATAAAAAGTTTTTTGTGGTAAAGGGATAAATGTTGTATCTTTGTGAGTTGTAAACACCAAAATTTATTTTGCGTATTATTAAATACAAAAACATAAAATAGTATATATGCTTAGTTTTAAAGGTTTTCTGTATGCGGTAATTACTTCGGCTACATTCGGGCTGATACCGCTGTTTACCATTCCTCTTTTGCACGGCGGGATGAATACCCCTTCAATATTGTTTTATCGTTTTTCTATGGCCGCGGCTATGATGTGGGCATATTCTTTTTTTATGCGCAAATCGCTGCGGATAAGCATAAGGGAGTTGATAACCTTAGCCTGGCTAAGCTTGCTTTATATAGGTTCGGCTGTTTTTCTGTTTTCATCTTATTTGTATTTATCCAGCGGTATTGCGACTACGATGATGTTTCTTTATCCCGTATTTGTTGCGCTTATAATGATGTATGTGTTTAAGGAGAAAAAATCGCTTTGGACGATGTTCGCGATAGTTTTGGCTGTACTTGGCGTGGCTATGCTTTCTTGGAACGGCAGTGATGGCGGGGTAAGTTTTTTTGGCATTTTGCTGGCCGTTTTATCGGGGTTGTCGTACGGGGTGTATATTATAGCCGTGAACAAATCCTCTGTAAGAACAATGAGTTCCGAAAAGCTTACTTTTTACGTCTTTTTATTTACGGCCGTTTTTCTGCTTGCGGGAACTTCGTTGACGGGCTCCTTCCAAACGGTCGAGGCTTGGCAAGATATTTTTAATCTTGCGCTATTGGCTTTGGTGCCTACAATAATTTCAAACTTAACTTTAGTTTTGGCGATAAAGGCCATAGGCTCCACCTTTACTTCCGTGTTGGGCGCGATGGAGCCGCTTACGGCTATGGCGGTAGGGGTGTTTGTTTTTTCCGAGCCGTTTACGCTTTCCACGGCTTTGGGGGTTTTCCTTATAATTGCGGCGGTAAGCGTCGTCGTTTTGGCGCCCGCATTAGAAAAAGGTTACAGGACGGGCAAGTTCTTATATATAACTAAGATAAAAAGGATTCACCCCCATATAATCCCCCACCATTGACGCTTTGCAAAGTACGAATAATAGATAATCGTTAAATAACGCCGCAATATAGGCTTGCTTCTCTCATCGGTATGGCATATTATTGAAATTTGCCCCTTTTCCCTTAATATTGTTATATGGCTGCCTATGCGCGTTTGTAAAAAAGATTGTGGGTGCTTGCGTATGAGGGGCAAAACAGTATCGATATTATTTTATAGGTAAATAATTTACATATCAATTATTTTTTGTTACAATCCTTTTATGGAAAAACATCTTGTAACAAAATTGATCCAAGCCAATAAGACTTTAAGGCGTTCGCGTAATTCCTCGGAGTTATTGGTTAGGGCTACGGCTTTTTTGTATGCCAAGGCGGAAAAAATCACTAGCGGATTTTTTCTTTCCCAAGGCATTACTACGGCGCAGTATAATGTTCTGGCGCTTTTGGCTGAAGAGGACAATCACATCAATCAGCTGACGATAAGCAAGAGGATGTTGGTTTCCCCCGGAAATATTACGCGTATTTTGGATAAGCTGGTATCTGCGGGGCTTATAAAGCGGGAGGAAGACCCCCGTGACCGCCGCCACAAATGCATATCCATTACGGCAAAGGGGAGGGCTCTTCACAGCAAGATAAAGCCCGCCTATCACGCGTTTATACGCCGTCTTACGGAGTGGATATCGGAAGACGAACGCAAAGAGATGGCCTATGTTATGATAGAATGGGCGAATAAATTGGACGGTTTTTCTTATGATAAAGCGTAAATTGATTTTTGTTTTATGTTTATTGTCGGCTAGCACCCTGTTCGCGAAGGAATATTCTTTTGAGCAAGCCTATGACCGCGCTTTACAGACAAGCGACACCCTCTCTTCAGTCAAGCGGGAGCAGGAAATGTACCGTGCCCAGCTTAGCAGTGCGCGCGGCCTGTATTTGCCGCAAATAGGGGTAAAGGGCAGTTATACCGCGATTAACGATCCTATCTCGATAGATCTTAACGAAATTCGCAGCGCCATTCAGCCGCTGTATCCCGCGGGCGTAACTCTGCCGCCTTTTATGCTTAAGGTTCAAGACGAACAGTTTTTTCAGGCTCAGGCCTATGCGGCGTGGACGCTGTATTCAGGCGGGAAGATATCCTCCGCCAATAAGGCCGCGGGCGCCAATGTGGCGGGGGCCCAGGCCAAGCTGGATATGCTTAGCAATAATTTATTGGTGGAACTTACCAATAAATATTTTGGCGCTTTATTGTCCGATAAGATGGTGGAAGTGCGGGAAAAGTTTTTACAAAACGCGCGCCAAAACGCCAAGGACGGCGCGGATATGTTCCGCGTTGGTATGATAGCCAAAGTGGGAAAAATGTCCGTCGACGTGCTTCTGGCTCAGGCGGAACGCGACTATGCTTCCAGCTTAAATGACGCGCAAATGGCGCAGTCTTTGCTTAAAAGCCTGCTGAGGGAAAACGAGGATATAAAACTCGGGTCCTCTTTATTTGTCGTCGCGACAGAAAAGCTGCCCACTCTGCGGGCATTGCAGGATAAGGCTTTGGAGAATAATCCATCGCTGGCTCTTTTGGATAGTAAAATGGTACTGTCGGAGGCGAACGCAAAAGCCCAAAAATCCGGTTTTTTGCCTTCGGTATATTTGTTTGCCAACCGCGAATTATACACTAACGATTTAACGGTGCTGGACCCGGATTATGCTTACGGCGTCGGCTTTGCATGGAATCTGTTTGAAGGTGGGCGGACATATAACCAGACCAAGGCGGCCGAGAAGCAAACGCAAAGCATAATATCCCTTAAGCAACAGCAGACCAAGGATATTTTGACCGGCTTGGAATATTATTACAAGAAAATGCAGAACGCGGAACAAAATTATCGGGCTTTGCAAAAGGAATTGGCTTTTACCGAGGAATTTTACAAGACGAGGCGTTTGGGATTTAGGACCGGCACCAGCACCTCTTTGGAAGTGAATATGGCAATGACGCAATGGCTTAAGACGCAGCTGGACAGCCTTAAGGCGCAGTATGATTTTGTTACTTCGCTGGCTATGCTGCTCAGTTTAAGCGGTCAGGCGGATTTGTTTGGCGAGTATGCAAAGCAGGCTTTATAAGGAGAATTTATGAATAGTAAAAAATGGTTGTTTATCTTGGGCGGTGGTATAATAGCGGCGGCGGTATTGGCGGCACTGCTATGGCCTAAGGATATGTTTTTGCAGGGGGAAGTAGTTATAAGGCAGCTGAGTGTATCGCCTAGGATAGCGGGGCGCGTAGACCAAATTCTGGCGAGGGAAGGAGATATGGTCAGCAAAGGAGAGGTCGTGGCGACGCTTTACGCCCCCGATATGCTGGCCAAAGCCGCGCAGGCGCACGCCCCCCGGGAATTGGCGCAAAAAAGTTATGCCCGTATGAAGGAACTGTATGACGGGGGCGTAGTATCCGCCCAGAAATTGGACGAAGCCCGCGCCAACGCGCAGAAAGCGATGGGCGCGGTAAACGAGGTGGAAAGTTTCGTAAACGAAATGAAATTGGTTTCCCCCGTAGACGGGGAAGTGTCCTCAGTAGTGCTGGAGCAGGGCGAATTGGCCGCACCCGGCATAAGCGTACTTACGGTGCTGGACACTTCCGACGTATGGGTTTCTTTTAACGTCAGGGAGGATTTGCTTTCCAACTTCGCTTTGCAGAAAGAAATTATGCTGACTTTCCCTTCCTTGGGCAAAGAGTATTATCCCTTTAGGGTGACCTATATTTCCAAACAAGGCGATTATGCCGTTTGGAGCGCCACCAAAACGAGGGGGGAATTTGACTTGAAAACTTTTGAAGTCCGCGCAAAACCCGTCAATCCCATGCCCTCTTTGCGCCAAGGCATGACGGCTTTGATGGAAATCCCTTTATGAAAAATATTTGGCGCCGCATTATCCATAGGGAATGGGCTTTTATCTTTGAACGCAAAAAAAACTTCGGTTTTTTTATGCTCGCCTATCCTTTTGTAATAATGGGGCTCATACTCGCAATATTTTCCGGGAAAGTGTTGGACCAAATCCCCGTAGGAGTGGTAGATAATTCATCTGGATATTATTCCCGAGAGTTGATGCGGACATTAAAAAGCAACAGGTTTTTGTCGCCCCGTCCTTTCGCTACGGTCGCGGCCGCGCGCAAGGCTTTGGACCAGGGGCGGATATACGGAGTGGTATCAATAGATGAATCTTATGATAAAGATTTGCTAAAGAATAGCGGGGCGAGTATAAACGCCTGGATAAATAACGAGTTTTTGCTGGTAGGCGGCAATTTGACAAAAGGCCTAAACTCCGTAGTGGGTGCACTGCAAGCCAAATACCAGCGCAGAACCCTTGCCGCATTGGGGGTGCCAGCGTCGATGGGGGATTCTTTCGCCTCTCCTGTGCAGGTAAGCGAAAATATTCTTTATAACCCGGGTATGAATTATATTTATTTCCTTGGGTTGGGCCTTTTGCCCGCAGTGTTACAGATTTTTATTTGCATAAGCGTAAGCTACGCTTTGTTATGGGATATAAAAACATATCGCGCAAGACGATTAAGACGTGTTTTTGAAGAGCACCCCTACGCTGCCTGCGCCGCGAGAATAACTTTTTACTCCGTGGGTTATTTCGCGGTTTTTGTCATAATGTTGACCGGTATTATCGCTTTATTCCAAGTACCTGTGGAAGGAAGTCTTTTCCGAGTTATGTGCGGCGGTATTGCTTTTATTTTTATGACGGCTTGCGCAGGCCTTTTATTTGCTGGCTTTACCAATAATTTACGTTTTTGTTTAAGCATATGCGCCATTTATGCAGCCCCGGCATTTGCGTTTTACGGGGTATCTTTCCCGGTGCAGTCTATGCCGATATTGGCGCGGGCTTGGGCCGAATTTTTGCCGGGTACGCATTTAAACCGCATTTTCGTAAACGAATTGCTGCGCGGCGTCAACGCGGCCGGAACCTGGCAGGATATTTTGTTTATGACGGCTGTGGGGGCGGTATGTTTTGTGCTGGGGGCCAAGGGTTATTCCCGTTGGGTAAAACAGGATAAATATTTGGGGCCAAAGTTATGATTGAGTTTATATTAAGAGAATTGAAGGCATTGCTTAAAGACGGCGGCTTTATCCTGCTGGCTTTTGGCGGGCCGCTGTTTTATTCGTTTTTTTATCCGTTTCCGTATGCGCGCGAGGTTGCGCGCCAAATACCGGTGGCGGTGGTAGATCAAGATAATTCTGTCCTTTCCCGCCAGCTGGTGCGCATGATGAGAGCGGAGGAAGAAATATCCCCCGTTGCCTATCCTTCGCTGTCCGAGGCAAAGAAAGCGCTGGACCGTAGAGAAGTGTTTGCCGTAGTGTCGCTGGACGAGGATTTTGAGAGGGATATCCTCAAGCAAGTGCCAAAACGGGTACATATATATACCGACGCCAGCTATCCAGTTTACTATAAACAAGCCACTACCGCTTTGCAGAAAGCTATTAAGACGGTTTCCGCGGGCGTGGAAATTAAGAAGTTGCAGTCTCTTGGGGCAGGCAAAGCCGCAGCGCAGCTGCGCAGCCCGATAAAAATGAATATTGTCAATTTGTATAATCCTTTGGGATCTTATAGTAATTATGTGGTGCCAGCCGTGTTTGTGGCAATGGTGCACCAAATTATGCTGATAGTAATAGGCCTTAGGGCGGGTACGTTATACGAGCGAAAGAAGGAATACTCTAAAAGGCTTAAGCCGTTTAAAATATGGCTGGGGAAGATGTCTGCTTTCTTGCTTTTTATGGCGGGCTATTTCGTGTATTTGTTTATAATAATGTATCGTCTGTACGGGTTTAGCGGCGGAGAGCGTCTTCTTGAGTGGTTCTTGTTCTATATGATTTTTGCCGTGGCGACTATCGGTCTTGGTCTTACGATAGGAGGTTTATTTAAAGAGAGGGAAACCCCGATAGTATTTATCGTGGTAACGTCTTTGCCGCTATTGTTTATGTCTGGGGTTATTTGGCCGGTCTGGAAAATGCCTTTGGCGATACAAGCTCTAAGGCTGTGTGTGCCGATGACATACGGCATTAACGGGGCGGTGCGTTTGTTTGTGATGAATGTTTCTTTAGGGGATATTTTGCCTTATATTTACGGTTGTTCGATATTATCCATATTGTTTGGTTTTACGTCCTATTTGACTATAAAGAAGCGCTATCCGTTGGAGATGTAACTTAGGGGAATGTCCTGCAAGGGAAAAGGTTTTCAGGATAATTTTCTCCGCCAAACAAGACTGATATTAAATAGCAATAAATGGTATTTAAAATATTGGCAGTGTAGCGCTAGCGACTTAATGCACACTACAAACGGCAAAAATAGACAAACAGACGTATTATAAAGCACTTGCTTTGCAGATGCGGGAATATATGAGGGTAAATAACCTTTCCCAGCGGGAATGTGCCGCGGCCCTTGGCATGAGCCCCGCCCGCGTGAGCCAAATTCTTACTGAATATTAAATAAATTAGGAGTTGATGGCACTTCATCAATTGGAATGAGTTTGTAAAAGATTATTTTAGGCTTTTTCTCAGTAATATTTCCGAACTCATCTTCTCGACTTACAATACCATAAATTCGGCATTTTCTAAATATGCAATTTTTATATTGTTTAATGTCGCCTTTTTCTGGAATACAAGTTAGGATTTTTTCTTTATATTTAATTCCTAACCTGTTTGTAGAGGAATTACCACGAGTTATTTCTCCGATAAGTTCAACATTTTTTGCGTGTACCAATTCGGGAAGGATATCATCTTCCTCTTCTGTGCTAGCAAATATATATTTTTCTGAGAGCGAAATGTTTTCTTTTTGTAGCTCTTGATTTTCATCAATATATCCAACTTCCAATTCTCTTTCTGCAGAAATAGTGTTTGCCATTTTTCCCAGTAATCCCGGTGGTGTCTGTAAATACATATCAATCATATCTCTATGAACAACTATTTCTTTTCCAGCATCATTATATATTGTGATAAAGGGATCTCCAAAGGAACTTTTAGTTTTAAAAGTTGTATTTCCGAAAGACCCCAAATGTTTTGCTATTTTAATTACATTTTTAATGCATTTTAATGAATGTAAAAAAATATCTTTTGATGTAATATTTTTAAAATCATTTTGAGCTATTTGGGTGATTACACCTGCTGCATAAATGACAGCACCCCATTTTATAAGTGGAACGATAAATTCAAGACATCCTTGTTGAACTTTTACAGGAAGATCAAAGTTTAAATTTTCATATCTAGGATCTTCTTTTTTTAAGTAAAACTTAATAGCATTATGAAATCCACTAAGAGAAGAAACAATCTCTTGCGCCCCCATAATACCTTCTTGGACTGCGGTCCCTTCATATTTTAAATAACCAACGATATTATTTGTATGTTGTAATTGCCCCATAATTTTTTGTATTCCTGTAATTTTCTTAGATTAAGTTTGAACCTAGAATCTATTTTTAACTTGTTTCTGCCTAATGTACCCCTCATTGTATAACACACAATAATTGTTTCCAAAGAAAGCAAAATAGATTCTAGGTCGTTTTACTAGCTTTTAATGATTTAAGCGAAAGTCTGGGAAATAACTTTGGTGTCCTGTTTCTTCCACAAAGACTTTTTGGAATATTTCTAATTTACTTTCATCAGATAATGAAATATTGTTATCTTTCTCAATTTTGGCAATATACATCTCCCATTCTTCCAGATAAATTTTGTCTTGATTATCAAATAATAATTTGGCTAATTTCAGTTGGGCCGGGGTTGCCTTTAATAAATCGTTCCATTTATTAAATCCAACAATATTGGCTATGAGATGCTGAGCATTCATCAATGTGAAATGTTCTTCATCCCAGTCAAAAGTGAGAAATATTTCGTCTATATCAAAATACTTTGGGGAATACTTGTAAAAGGTATAACCCGTCACATTATCTATATAAGGAGTTTTTGTTTTATAATCCCGGAAGAGATTTTTGGCTTGCAATTTGAAGTATTCGATTTCTTTCATAATATAATCCTCTCTGTAACCAAGCTTGTTATCCATTATTATGCGTTCGTATCCTTAATTGGGATAATATACTTGGTAAGGTTATATTATCGTGTTGGCTGATAAAATCTTTGCACGAACGAGCTGGCTTGCCAACAAGCACAGATATATTCTAGTAAATTTTTTCAAAAATTAAATTTCGGGCAGTTAAATGAAGGGCAAAAGGATACAAAGATGCCTTTTGCCCTTGCTTTTGGAGCCCAAATGCGCCATAGGCAAAAGTATCTATTGGGGGCCGTGTGGCCCAAAATAAAAAATCCCCGACGATAGCGGGGGATAAACAAGCTAAAAAGGCATTAAAAAATCCCACCAAAAGTTCGATGGGAGTAAATATGGGGTGGTGTCCACTTGCGGCTACCCTGTTGCTATTGCCTCCCCGCCTAAAAGATAGTTTTTCTGTTCCGGCAAACAGGGAATATCTTTTTGTGGCAAAGCTATTGTTATATCTACTTTTTATCCAGATATTAAGATACGCGGAACAAGACCTTTATAAGGTGGCAAATTCCCTGATAAACAGGGAAAATACAGGGAATTTTTGTGTTTTTCCCTTATTACATAAGGAAAGGGGCGACTCTCTGTATAGTGCCGTTCCTATCTAATTTACCCAAATTCCCTAAAATCATAACAAGGAAATTAAATATCGATCAGTGTTTAAAAAAAGATTTTTTTGATTTTTTGTCCCAAATATATTTGCATTTGTCCCGTTTTTTTGTATCATAACCTAAGGAGTCTTTCTATGAAAAAACAAAATATTGTTAATTTAATCAAATATCATGTTGACAAGAACGAGGATGCTTTTATTTCGGAAGTTACCGAGATTGCTAGAGATTTTGATATGAAAGGCGATCATTCTCTTGCACAATATATAATGGAACTTATTGCTAGTGCAGATTTCTATATTCCCCAAAATAGTTATACAAATTTAAGATACTTGCAAAAAAAGGAGTACTCCTTAAAACCATTATTATTGCCTAACATTATTGAAGAAGATATTATGGGTATAACCAGGGCAATTAATAATAAGGCAGGTTTGTCAAAATTTCTTTTTTATGGAGAACCAGGAAGTGGAAAGACGGAGTCTGCTTATCAAATTGCTCGTTTGCTTAATCGGGATATTTTATCTGTAAATTTTGAACAATTGGTCGATAGTCGGTTAGGAGAAACTGGGAAAAATGTTTCCCTTCTTTTTGATGAGATTAATCACCTTTCATATAACAGAGTTATAATTGTTTTTGATGAAATTGATTCTATAGTATTGGATCGTGTTAATAAAAATGATTTGCGAGAAATGGGGAGGGTTACCTCATTATTTTTAAAAGAAATGGATAGACTCAACGAAAATATCATAATAATAGCAACGACCAACTTACATAAAAGTCTTGATAAGGCTCTGATGCGTCGGTTTGACGGCGTAATATCATTTGATAGATATTCAAAAGAGGATCTAGTCGATATTGCCTCCTCAATGCTTGTAGATTATTTAAAAAGGCTTCATAATTCCAAGCAAGATATGCGTTTGTTTCATAAAATACTTAATAAACAAACGAAATTACCTTATCCCGGAGATCTCAAGCAGATTATAAGAACAGCAGTTGCTTTCAGCGATGCTTCGTCTGGCTATGATTATTTAAGAAAAATATATTTGGCTCTTAATGGCAATTTAGAAAAAGTTGATATTCAAACTCTTAATAATGAGGGATTCACTACGAGAGAAATCGAAATTTTATCTAGAATTTCTAAAAGTAGTGTATCGCGTAAGTTACGGAGAATATAAATGAATCGTTTATTACAAGTCAAAATGCCTTTTACGAGTGAAAAAAACACTCAAACGCCAGGTTCTAGAAATTTGCGTAAAGGGAATGAAACAAGTGTCGAAAAAATCGATAAACTTTCTGCAGATTTGAAAGCGGTATTGCTGTATTATAAAGGAATTCCTAAGATAATTGATAATATTATCATTGATGTTAATTACAATGATATCATTGCAAAATCTAACAGAATTGTGGATTTACTTAAGCCAACAGGGAAAAGTACGAATGATATGGTAGTTGGGGCAAGGTTTTCTGCTGGTAGTGTTGGCGAAGAAAATCATATCATTACTTATTATATTGATGTTAAAACAATTTCTAAAACTTTAGATGAGTTAGAAGTTGCGAAAGCTTTTTTAACAGATAAACTTTCTGGAAAAGCTGTCGTTGATAATTTTAATGAACCCTTAAATAAATTGTCTTATGAAGGGTACTCTCTTTCTAAAAGCAAATTAAGAAATCTTATTGTAGATTGTTCTGTGGTATCTTCTTTTTCTGTTCCTAAACCTTCTTATAGCGCAGGTAAAGATTCAGTCTTGATTACTTTTTATAAAACAGAAATTCCTCTTGCAACACTTTTAGAAAAGCTCCAAATAGATGAAAGAAAATATCCATATTATTTTTATGGAGAAGATTCCATATCTGTTACCAAGGATTTGTATGAGATACTAACGGATAGAGTTCCTTATTTAATATCCATGATATCTTCTGATATTTCTAAAATTGCTTTTGAAAAATCTGTGAACAATCGCTCTATGGAAGCTTTTACTGTTCCCCTTCCTGCAAAAGAACCTGTAATCGGAGTAATTGATACCCTTTTTGATGAAAATGTGTATTTTAAAGAATGGGTTGAAAATATAGATTATCTGGACGATGAAGAACGGTATTTTATGGGAAGCGCATCAAGAGATCATGGAACCGAAGTCACTTCTTTAATTGTGGATGGTCCTCAATTAAATCCTTGGTTAGAGGATGGCTGTGGCCGTTTTAGAGTTAAACATTTTGGAGTTTGTATAGATAAAATTTCTCCAGCTAGGCTTATTAGAAAAATTAAAGAAATTGTTTCCAATAATCCTGAAATTCATGTATGGAATCTCTCTTTGGGGACAGAAGATGAAATATCAAAAAATTTTATTTCATATGATGCTGCGATGTTGGATGAATTGCAAGTTAATAAGAATATTATTTTTGTAGTTTCTGGAACTAATGATAACAGAAAGGATAAGAAGAACACTATTAAGATAGGTTCTCCTGCCGATTCTTTAAATGCGGTAGTTGTAAATTCCGTAAAACGTAATGGTAGTCCTGCCTCATATTCTCGGCAAGGAAATGTGTTGTCTTTTTTTAATAAACCCGATGTTGCTTATTACGGGGGAGATTTTAATGAACGTATCAAAGCATATTCTTCGAATGGCGAAGTGGATGTTTTTGGTACCTCCTTTGCCGCCCCTTGGATTAGTAGAAAATTGAGTTATTTAATTGATGTAATGGGTTTATCAAGAGAGGTCGCTAAAGCAATAATTTTGGACGCTGCGGCGGGGTGGGAGTATAAGAAAGCCACGTACAAAATTAAAAATCTTGTTGGTTATGGTGTTGTTCCTGTACATATACAAGATATTTTATCAACAAAAGATGAAGAGTTTAAATTTATGGTTTATGGAACTGCTAGTTCTTATAAAACTGTTAATTATGCAATTCCAATTCCTAAAGATGAAAATGGTAACTATCCGTACGTCGCGAGAGCAATATTGTGTTATTTCCCAAGATGTTCCCGGAATCAGGGCGTTGATTATACCAATCGAGAATTATCAATAAAATTTGGGCGGGTTGATTTGAAAGGAGTCATTAAAGATATAAACGATAATGTTCAAGATGATAGTGAGTCTTATATTGATGAACGAAAGTCAAGGGAAGAATTTAGAAAATGGGAAAATTCTAAATTCATTTCAAAGATTTTTAATCGTAATAAGCCTCTGCAATCATATAAAGATCGTTTGTGGGGTCTTTCTCTAATATCGAAAGAAAGATTGAAATCAAGAACAGAAGAAGGTTTGAACTTTGGGATTGTTATCACACTAAGAGAACTGTTTGGTGTAAATAGAATTCAAGATTTTGTTAAAGCTTGTTCTTTAAGAGGCTGGATTGTGGAGTATTTGAATGTTAATCATAGGCTTGAATTATATAATACCAATCAAGAGGAAGTAAAATTTGAATAAGTCTTTATTTGCGGATGCTGTTAATGGAAATGGAGTTAGAAAGCAATGTCGCTGGTATTTAAGAAAATAGAAAGTGGAGAGATTTTTACACGAGATTTCAATCCTCTAGTCCAAAATAATGAAATAACTTTTCCGACAACTGAGGAAATAGTAGTAATTTATGGTCCGAATGGCACAGGAAAAACGAGCCTTATTAGGGTTTTGGCAGATACCCAAAATACAAGAGTTCAGTTTTCTCTGAATGATACAGAGTACAATAGAGGCTCAGAAATTTTTCATATTATTAATGATCAAAATAATCGTAATATTATTTCTGGAAAAACTAGTGATTTTTTTCTAGGGGATAATATCCGGAAAGAGGTTAAACTACAAGAACAAATTCTTGTTGATCGTAATGTCCTTTTGTCCTCCATTTTAGACCTTATAAAAAATACTTTTAATATTTCTGCAGGTAATAGCCCACTAATCGACTTGTTATCTAAAAAAGAATTGATTGCCTTTATAAAAGATTGCGCTAATAGTAGATCTAAAGGCAAGCATTATACGATGGAGAAACTGGTAGAGTTATTGCAATCTCTGACGTTTCAGCATATACCAAAATATGACTCTAATAAACTCGCATTTCTTCAGAGGGACTGGGGTGATAAATCATCAATAATAAAACAAATAGAGGCTTTGGTCGGTGCCGACATTAGCCCGAATATTCATGTTTATGAGATTGAGGAAAACACAGAGGCAATTAAAATTCTTTCTCGCTTTCATAGAGATAAATGTATAGTATGTGATAGTGAAGGCATTAATTGGAGTGCTCTGCTGAAGGCCAAAACGGACCATAGACAAACTACGCTTGAGGCCTTGGATAAAAAAATCAAAGAAGCTATAGAGAAAGCGATACCATTCGTGCCTACTTCTGATCCATTTAATATAAAAACTTGCTTATTAAATGCTACTGCGAGTGGAGATACGGAAGGACTTACTTCTTTGTTCAAATAGTTTGCTGTGTACAAGAAGCTATATGGGGATCTGATAGAAAACGAAATTATTGATATTGTAAAAGGAAATGATCTGATTGCACATTATGCTGAGTATCAACGTGTCATTTCAGAAAAACCTAATATTACAGATGAGGATTATCTCTATATTCAAGAGATTATCAGCAATAGTATGAGTAAGCCTCTCACTGTAGAGAGAGATGAAAATAAACGGTTACGAATTTACCTGTCAAATCAAGAATTTTTAGGAAAGACTCGCGATGAGTTACCGTTAAGTGCAGGAGAACAGAATTTTCTTTCTTTGACCTTTGAATTTTTGCGCGCGAAGAATTCTCATTGTCCAATAGTAGTGATTGATGATCCTGTATCCAGTTTTGATTCTATATACAAGAATAAAGTAGTATATGCTATTGTAAAGATGTTGTCCCATAAAAAACGGATTATATTAACTCACAATACTGACTTAATTCGGTTGTTGGCTTCTCAGTATAGGCATTGTTTCAATCTATATCTGTTAAATAATACCGAAGGCGAACTTAATGGTTTTATCCCGTTGCAAAAACATGAGCAAGACATGCTTATCAGTCTTGAAAAACTTTTAGTTGCTTTTAGAGAAATTGTCCCTTCCTGTGTCATTAGTCCAGAGCTATTTTTAATTGCTATGATTCCCTTTATGCGCGGATATGCGAATGTCATTTGCAACAAACCTTTGGTTGACACTCTGACTCAAGTAATGCATGGATATAAAACAGAAAAGGTAGATATTGCAGAAGCGTATTCGCAATTATTTGGGGCACATTCAAATCTTCCGATTTCTTATAAGGTGTCTGTAACAGATATTCTCAGTAAAACCGTTGATGGTATACACTTGCTTGATCCTAAAAGGTTTCCTTTACTGGATCGAACATTACGTCACTCATTTATATATTTATTTCTTCGTCTGCTAGTTGAGAAAAAACTTGTTGAGAAGTTTAGGATTAACACCGCGAAGTATAGCCAGCTAGGACAGATTATATCGGCTGCATATCCCGATGAAAAAGATGTCGCACAAATTCGCAACCGTATTCGGTTAACTTCAAAAAAGACTCTTATCAATGAATTCAACCATTTCGAAGGGAACCTAAGTATTTTCCAACCAGCCATTGATATTACGGATCAAGCTCTTGGAAAGGAGCGGACGGATCTTATAACTTTTATTAGTACTTTATAGACCTATAGGATATCTTTTAATAGGGTAATTAGGTACTATTTTGGTTTTTGGGATAAATTGGGTGAGAAAAATGGGTATTTTAAGAGAAAATAATAAGAAAGCTTTATATATAGATAATTCCACATTGTTTCTTTTAGGAAATGGCTGTTCGATGGAATACGGTTTTCCTAGTGGGGATAATTTGCTTGTTGAGGGATTTAATATTATTCAAAAATATACCTATGATACTAATAGTCTTCTGCAGGGAAAAGCGTTTGGGATATATCAGTCCTTAGAATCATTATTAAGTAGTTTGAGTGATTTACATAAAAAAGTTTCAGTAGGAAATCTTGAGTTTTTGCATGTGCCTGAATACTTGTACAGACTTATAACCGCGCATGAGCCTAATTTGTGTTCTTGTAGAGAAGAATGTCCGTATGCGTGCCATGATAAAACATTATCAGAAATTGGATTTGAGATTTCAAAAGAAAAATATGAAAGCTGTAAAAAAATACGAGAAATTTTAGATCAAAACAAGATTTGGAAACTCTTTCCTGAGTTGACTGAAAAATATCAAGACAATGAAACTTACGGTCAGGGTTGTGTGGATTGGAAGAAAAAATCAATAACTGATATCTATGATAGTCTTGCAAATTTGACAGTTTCTATTTTGTTTTTCTTTTATGAACAGGCTAAGAAAAATATCAAAGTCGATCCTTATTTAGATTTCTGTCAAAAATTAAAAAGATATCAGGGAAATATTATTAATTTAAATTATGATTTATTATTTGAGGATGCAAAAAAGCAGTGTAATGTTGCTTCATTTAAGATATATAAACCTCACGGTTCTTTTGATTTGGTGTATTACACGCGGGAACCGAGGGATTATTGGAATTGTGCGAGAATTCGGCAGAATGTATATCAGCTTTTAGAGGAAAAAAATATTAATGAATTTTATCAAGGGAGGTATCTTGTTAAGAATCCTTTGTGTGTGGCTTATTCTAATATAAATACCCATCAATCAATTTCTCAAACGAAACAAGCTCGATTTGTCAAAGAGTATACAATCCCTATGTTGCAACAATTAAAAAGGGAAATGAGTTCATTTAATAAGGTTGTTTCAATAGGATACTCATTTTCTGTCGATACTACTGGCAATCAGTTCATCGATCACCATATTATTGAACTGTTTAGAGGTAAAGATCTTTATATTGTGGGCAAAGGGAATACTTCACCTATTGCAAGAATCGTACGCAAGATTATGCCTAATATTCAAGCCCATCCTACTGATTTTGATGGATTCTCTGATTATGTGAAGCAAATAAAATAATGTTTGTTTTCCCACTATTTTAATAGAGAAACAGCCCTCTTATGCGAACCAAGAGGGCTATTAGAAAAATATTTAGAATTTTTTCAATAAGTGGTGAAAGTCCACACCTCTTTTGTTAATTTTAATAGCAATTCTTGGCGTTGCTCAATGGACTGCTTTGTCCAAGTATTCCAATGGGGTAAGTTTTGGAAAAACTGGCCATGCTGGCTCGTAGCCCCGGTTGTGACTGATAGACCAGCAATGCTTTTCGTGAATACGCAGTTAGTTTCTGTTGCATATCTCTGTTTTTTGTTTTCGAAAAAATCATTACCCAAAGAGATATTAAGTGGTTTTTCTAGTAAGGTCAGATTTCCTAACCTATTCTTGTATTCTTCATATATTTCTTCTCCAAATTCTTTTCTTAAGGCTCCCTTCGGGTGATCGGGTAAAATATGCTCTATGTCCAAGTCTTTAAACAATTGGTTGGGGCAGGAATGACCATTCCATTTCTCCTGTACATATAGACTTATTTTATTCAAAATATAACGCGTACGCGTTCTGTTTTTTCCCATTTGCAAACGTTTAAAATAATCGTCAAAATTATCCATTCTTTGCTGTGTGGGGCTTATTAAGGCCTTGGTAATAAATTCATTATATGATGAGATTTGTTCTGCTTCATTTGGAATCTTACTGAGAATATATAACTGCTTAGCCCAGCCGGCACACTCGCGTTCCAATGCATTGGTATTGTTTCCCGGAAGAATGTAGAAAAACATAAAAGATTCTACTTGTTGAATGAAATGCTTGAGAATGGGCTGTGGCAAATTTTTAGCAGCCAACAGGGCAATAATATATGTAGATAAACCACCATTTAAGGTGTTAATATTTTGCAGTTGGTCATTGTCTTCTCCATTGAGTTTCCCTTCTAGAAAACCATTGTAATCAGATGCGGCTTTATACAAATTATCCAAGAAATTATGGGGATTATTAATGTTATCCAACTTAGATGTAAAATTAAAGATATCATCGGTTCTTAAAATGCCATTTTTATAAATACTAGAATCAATCTTGTCGGGGAAATTTGCCATAAGGAAATAGCGGATAAAACGCAATTTATGGGTTTCGTTCTTGCGAAACAGTTTAAATACTTCTTGCCATTTATCTTTTAGAATTTTAAAATCTTTTTTATCGATATGACCAAATAGACGGTTTTTAATTAGATCCAAGGGATTTAATCCGACACCACGCTCATTAATTGTTTCAAAAATTTGTAAAGCCCGATTAATATCTGTGCTGATTTGCAAGACAAAAACTTGGTGTAAGGTGTATGTGATAAAAGCGAACAACTCTTCCGGAGTTGTACAATGCTCGTCTAAAAAATCGTTAATTTGTTGATAAGCATTATATAGATTTTTAATGGTATCTGGTAAGCGATTGCCATAATCAGTGCGCAACTGTTTGAGAAGATGATCTGGTTGGGCGTTAATGATTTCTAAAAATTCCTGTGCATTTGCATAATTTAAATTGAGATGATAACGCGAAGATAACTTGCCAGATGAATCCCAACTTTTATTTTTGATAAGGTCGCTAAGGAATTTTTGATAATCGTCTGTAACTTTTTGTGTAAAAATACTTAATAAAATAAACAAAGTTGTTAGGCGTTGCTGTCCGTCAATAACTTCCAAAGATGCGTTATATGGGTTATTTGCCACAACTGTAGTTCCAATAAAATAGGCATTTTGCGGATCTTCTTTAAATGCTGAATAAATATCATTAAGTAAAGCTAATACATTTGCTGTTCGCCATACATATTCGCGTTGGTAATCAGGCACTTCGTAGAACTTATTAAAAATTTCCTCAATATTTAATTGATCTTTATCAAATAATTGGCTATTCATAGGTTTTTCTCCGTTATGTATGTTACATTAATTGGGCGACAACGTATTGTCGCTAAGGACAGCTGGAAAGTCAAACGGAAAGCAATAAAAAACGGCTGTTATTCCTAATGGCAACCAATACGCATTAGAAACACAGCCGTAGTTACTTACCAAATTGGCAAATAACATTCGCCGTAAATTGGCGGGCTCATGACTTCCCTCCGCATTACGGTTAATTGGCCTTGTCAGTATTGGTTGCCTTTTGCCCTAAGGCAAAAGCGTGCCGTTTCTTCGGCACTAAGCCAGGTTTAAATCGTTAATTTCTTTTTTCTCTTTTGATCCTTTTTAAAAGCTAATTTTATTGTAGCAATTTGTACCAGAAATATAATAAAAATACGATTTTGGCAAACTTTCCTAAAAATATTTATGCAATTTTTTGTCTTGCCTGTGTCACTTTAAACTTCCGTCGAGAAAATAATCAAATCCTTAATTCTTAAATCTACTTATTATAATAAATAATTAGCACTCATTTGACTTGGTTGCTAATTTTAAGTAGTATATCTATCAAATTAAGCGGGAAAACCGCTTCTCAGGGTCTGTTAATGGCGAAGTTGGAGGAGTCAGTTTCTTGGACCCTATTAGAAACCATAGCACAGGGGCAGAATACTGTGCTAGGCTAACCCCAGCCTGAACGGGGACTCCATCCTGCAGTGCAAACCAAGGCCAACTGGTATAAAAACCTGAAGCGTTTCGCTTCAATTTCCCACAATTAGGAGTATTTTTATGAGGCAAAAATTAAACTGCGACCTTACGGTCGTCTATATCTCCTTGGACACGCTGACGGAGTATCCAAATAATCCCCGCCAGCATGACGCCAAGCAGATTACTAAAATCCAGCATTCTATTGAAGAATTTGGGTTTGTAAATCCTATTTTGGTAGATGAGCATAATGAGATTATTGCTGGCCACGCTCGGCTGGAAGCGGCCCGTCTTGCCCACTTGCAGCAAGTGCCCGTGATTCGTTTAGGACATTTATCTGTGGCCCAGAAAAAGGCATATCGTATTGCCGATAATAAACTGGCCGAGTTGGGAACATGGAGCATAGAGAATTTGCAGTTGGAGTTCCAAGAACTGGAAAAGTCTGCGTTGAATTTTTCGCTGAATATAACCGGCTTTGATATGGGAGATATTGATCTGATTTTAGAGGGAAAAGAAACAAAAGCCGATCCCAAGGTTAATAATATTCCGTTTATCCCGGATGATGAGATTGTCAGCAAGGAGGGGGATATATGGCTTTTAGGGGAACACCGCATTATGTGCGGGAATTCTTTGCAAAAGGACGCTTTAAGCCAACTGATGGAAGATAAAAAAGCCGATATGGTGTTTACGGATCCGCCGTATAACGTAAAAATAAACGGCCATGTCTGTGGAGCGGGGAACGTGCAGCATAAAGAGTTTAAATTCGCTTCCGGCGAGATGACTAGCGAGGAATTTACTCAATTTTTGAAAACGTCCTTTGAACTGTTGTGTGCATTCAGCAAAGACGGTTCTCTGCATTATATCTGTATGGATTGGCGGCATATCAAAGAGATTATGACGGCGGCAGAGGTGTATGACCAGTTTAAAAATCTGTGTGTATGGCGCAAAAATAATGCGGGGATGGGCTCATTCTATCGTTCCCAGCACGAACTAATCTTTATGTTCAAACACGGGAAGGAGCCTCATATCAATAATGTGGAACTGGGGATACACGGCCGCTATCGTACTAACGTATGGAATTATGCGGGAGTAAATACCCCCAGCGCGGAAAATGCTGAAAAGCGGGCAATGCATCCGACGGTTAAGCCAGTGGAGCTAATTAAAGACGCTATTTTAGATGCGTCCAATCGGGGCGGTGTTGTATTGGATGCTTTTTTAGGTTCCGGCAGTACGCTAATAGCGGCGGAAAAGGCCGGCCGTATATGTTATGGCGTAGAACTGGAACCGAAATATGTGGATACGGCTATCCGACGGTATGAAAGTTTGGGAGGAAAACATTTCGCTGTACATATGGGCAGTGGCAAGACTTATCAAGAACTATTGACCGCTAAACGGGCGGAAGGAGGCAAACATGACTAATGAATACGAAGTGGGATACGGGAAACCGCCCAAGAAACATCAGTTTAAGCCGGGATACAGTGGTAATAAAAAAGGCCGCCCGAAGGGAAGTCCCAATATAAATACGATGGTGAATGAAATTTCATGCGAGCGTATTAGTATATATCAAAATGGCAAGAAGAAAAAAATCTCCAAGCGTGAAGCTGTATTTAGAAAATTAGAATTGGATGCAGTTTCCGGTGAGCCAAAAGCACGGAACAAATACCTTGATATGTGTATGAACGCCGAAAAAAATGCCGCTGAATTAGAGCAGCGGAAGGAATTTATTAGACAAGATGATACAAAATTGTTGGAAGAAGCCTTAAAAGAATTTTCTAAGGGGGAACCTCTTAATGAGTAATGAAGAAATAATTACACAGCAGTTCTATGCAGTTTTACGTCAAGACCTTAAAACTTTTGTCCGCAAAGTATTTCAAGAAGTAAGCCCACAGAGTCAGTATTTGGATAATTGGCATATTGATTTAATTTGCTCCGAACTAATCGCTATGTTGCGAGGGAAGAATAACCGGCTAATTATCAATATTCCCCCACGATATATGAAGTCTATTATCTGTTCGGTTGCGTTGCCGGCATTTATTTTGGGACATTTCCCCCAAGAAAGCGTTATTTGCGTTAGTTATGCGGATGATCTGGCAAAAAAGCTGGCGGCGGACTGCCGCCGGGTAATGGAATCGGCATGGTACAAGCGGACATTTCCTTGTACCCGCTTGGCGCTTAATCGCAAGGAATTGATGGACTTTGAAACTACACAAGGCGGCGGGCGCTATTCTACAACGGTGGGCGGGCCACTAACCGGACGAGGTGGAAATTGGATTATCATTGATGACCCTATCAAACCGGCTGATGCCAACTCTGATTTGATTCGGAATAAAGTAAATGAGTGGTATGGTAATACACTATACAGCCGTTTAAACGATAAGAAAAATGGAAAAATTCTACTTATTATGCAGCGCACGCACGAACAGGATTTAACAGGTTTTTTGTTAGAAAGCAAAGCCGGTTTCAAGCGAATATCCATCCCCTTGCTGGCCTTGCAAGAGGAGCATTGGGAATACAAGAAGTACCTTGGCGATAAGGCGTTTTTGTATCATGCAACGCGTCAAGTGGGTGAGCCGTTGCACCCCGCCCGCGAGGGTAAGGAACAGATCGCGCAGATGAAAGTAGCTATGGGCAGTATGGCGTTTTCCTGTCAATGCCAACAGAGTCCGCTTGCCCCGGACAGTAATATCGTTAAATGGGGGTGGTTCAAACGGTATCATAAAAATGTTTTGTTGAATCCAATTCATGATGAAAACTATCCTGAGATTATTCGTTTAGAATTTAGTTTTGATTTAGCCTTGAAAACAGGGCGCGAAAATGATTACAGTGTGTGCATTTGCGCCTTACGCGCGCCTAATCAAACATTTATTTTGGATATCAAACGTTGGAAACTGGAACTCCCCGAACTGGTGAAAACGGCGCAGGCTTATATAGACGTCCAACTTCAGAATTGCAAGGTGGTAAACCGCTATTTAGGGGTCCGTCTTTTGATAGAAGATGTTGGATGTGGAACAGGGTTTTATCAAGCGATGAAACCTTTGAGGTATCGCATAGATCAAATTCATCCGAAAGAGGATAAAATAACGCGTTTAAAAAATGTAACCCCACTTATAGAGAGGGGTGTTTGCTTGCTCCCGGATAAACCCGAACCATGGGAAGCTGATTTTAAGCATGAAATCCTAGGTTTTCCTAATGCAGCGCACGATGATCAAGTGGATGCCTTGTCCCAAATGTTAGAGGTGAGTGTACACAAGACGTTTGATTTTATCTAGTTGACTTTCCGCCCGACAGTAAGGCGTACTGTAATTGTCGGGCGGAAGCCTAAGGAGGATTTATGAATAAACTGGAAATGTTAACGCAAAGTCTGCAAATTTTGACGGAATTATCCGCGGATATGCAACAGCAAATTGCCAATGCCCAAGAGGGCATAAGTGAAAAGTCTGCTAATTTGATTATAGGCAGTTTGGCCGGTATAGAGGACACGGCTTCGCACATCAAAAATATTTACGAGGCGATGATGTTTATGCATAGAAGATAAATAAAATTAGTACAATACGCTTATGAAAACTTTATATATTTTGGCGGGTGCCAACGGCAGCGGTAAAAGCACCATTGCCAAGGAGTTATTGCCTGCGGAAAACATCTCGTATGTAAACGCTGATGATATTGCACGGGAGCTGTGTCCGGAAGATATGCAAAAAGTGCGTATTCAAGCCGGCAAAGAGGTGCATTTTCGCATAGCTGAGTTGGTTCGGGGCGGGAAATCTTTTGCTTTGGAAAGCACGTTGTCCGGCGTTGGGCATTTAAAGACCATTTCCTTGGCAAAACAAAATGGATATAAAGTTGTGATCGTGTATACTTTTGTGGATACGGTGGAAACTTGTCTAGAACGTATCAAAGCACGCGTTCGTAATGGAGGCCACCCCGTGCCCGAGGAAGACGTGAAAAGACGATTTTTACGAAGCAGAGAGAATTTTTGGCATAAATACAGATGGGAAAGTGATCAATGGATGATATATTTTAACGGGGGTAATGATATCACGTTGGTGGCTCAACAACAGGGGGCTGAGGTTGAAATCATATCGGAAAATCTCTATACTATATTTAAGAGGGATTTATGACGGATTTAACGATTAAATTAACGCGCATCGCCAGCCGCGCCGTCCGTAAAGCGCAAGAAGAAAACCGGCGTAAAGGTATTGCGAACGTATATGAAATTAATGGGAAGAACGTATGGCAGCTTCCCGACGGTTCATTTACGGATAAAAGTCCTTTTTAATTATAATGTTTATGGATTTAAAAAAGAACTCCTAAGTTTATAACCTAGGAGTTCGTTTTTTTAGAACATTTTATAGAGGTAGATAGGTTTTCTTTAAGGGAAGTAGTATTTTCCCTTCAGCAGAAAAGTTATCATAATATCGTTCTATAATACCTGCGAGTCTGTCAATATCCATTAGTGTCAATGGAATAGTAGAGCGTTCTGCTTCATATTTTGCATCTTTTGTAAATCCACCGGTACTGACAAATATGCATCGGTCGTATTCTTTCCTGCTTCCCAAGAACTGACGTATTTCTTTTGAGCCCATTTTCCCATTTCTATGTTTTACTTCAACGCAAATCCTAGGATCTTCCAACCCTAATCCATCTTTTGAAGCAAATACATCTAAGGCTCTATCTGGTCCTTTTGGTGTTTGTTCTGCAATATAACCCATTGCATTTAAGATTTCTTTTAATAATTTTTCCATTTGATCTGGATCTAATTCCATGATTCTATCTTTTAGACGTTCACGAGCCTCATCAATGATTGCGGCATTTTCTTCTTTTATATTTTGTGCTTGTTCTACTACCTTTTCTAGTTGGTTATTAATTAAAGATAAAATTTCCTTGGTTTGTTCAGGTTGTAATTCAGAAAGAGTTAATGTTGTTCCCAAAGAATTCTTAGTATTTTGAGAAAGAATATCTCTAGATATAGGTCTGGAATTCCATTTAGTTTTACGAATATGAGGCCAATTTTGACCCATGAAAGACATTTTGGGAGCATACTGATACTGACCGGTTATTTCTCCGAGCAAATAATTCCTTTCTGTTGAGTTATAGGTTAATACCATGTCTCCAATTTGTATTTTATGGATAAACTTTTCAAAGTAGGAGGCCCAAATGTTAATAGCGGTTTCTCTTTCGGGATATGCTTTTAGTAAATCTTTTTTAATTGCTTGGGTCGTTTTATGACTTAAATCTTCTGCTAATTTATCCCATCCTAACGCCACACATGCCTTATCTATAAAAAAAGGAACTAATTCTCCATGTAGGGAGCGTAAAAACCAAATTTTTTTCATAAATTCCTCCTATCTTCAATTTATTTTATCTTATTTATAAAATAGCCGTGATCTATATCTCGAAAACAAGCGATAATCGAACCCGTTTCTATAGAAGATTGCATAAAGGGCTGTAGGAAACTGTCTTTTAGTATTTAGTATAATTGATTTATTTATTTGGGGCGGGCAATGAATGTACAGTACTACTTTTTCTGTTAATTCGATTGGTCAAATTGATTGCGGAACATTTACACATTTTTATTTATTAGGTTTTCTCAAAAGATTTAATGAAGAACTGATACCTAAATTAAAATAACCAAATTATATGAATGATATGGAAGAATTGTTTAAAGAAGAAACAGGCGTAGAGTTAAAAATAGAACATAAGCAGTGGATTGAGGAAATATGTAAGATTGGCTTGAAAGTTTTATTATTGCTTATTTTATTTTATATTTTAAATATTATTGGGGAGAAATTAGCTCAAAATAATTTTTTAATACAAGGAGGATTTAACTCAGATATTTTATATTCGGTATTAGTTTTACCTCTTTTGTACTCCTTAAAAGATATAAAAGATTGTTTCGAATCTGTGTTTATTAAAGTATGGAAAGGAAATGGCTATATTACGGTAAAAAGAGGATGCCTGAATATTAGGTATGATAAGTTATATCTTAATGAAATCAATAATATAGAGTTAACACGTTCTCTTTGTGGCAAAATGGGACAGTATTGTAGTATAGATTTATATGCAATGGGTGGATTCCTTCGCATTCCGCATCTTAAAGACAATAAAGAGAATGTTAAAGTAATCGAAGAGTTAATGACTATAATACAACATAATAACGATAAGGAAATTCCTTGTAGTGCTACAGCAGGATCAGTATCTGTGCATAAATAACGTATAATATAAATAAATTAGCCGCGCTTCTATTTTTTACTTGTATTATGAAACATTTTTCGGAAGAAGATATTAAATTAAAATTTATTACGCCTGCTATTGAAAAAAAGTGGGATAAAATGGCCCAGATCCATTGCGAATTTACGGCGGGCCAAGTCCTTGTTAGAGGAAATATTGTAAAACGAGGACCTAAGAAACGGGTTGATTATTTATTATCTTTGCGTAAGAACTTTCCTATTGCTATTATTGAAGCCAAGGACAATACGCATTCTATTGGTGCCGGTATTCAACAGGCAATTAGTTATGCAGAAATCTTAGATGTTCCCTTCGTGTATAGTTCTAATGGGACTGGTTTTTTAGAACATGATATGCTTACAGGAAAAGAAAGAGAACTGCGGTTAGAAGATTTCCCAACACCCAGCGAACTTTGGGAGCGGGTAAAACAAGAACGTTCTATTTCTATTTCAGAAGAAAAAATTATTAATGAACGGTATTATTCTGGAATAGAACACAAAACGCCCCGCTATTATCAACGCATTGCTATTAACCGTACGGTTGAGGCAATTGCCCGTGGGCAACAGCGTATTTTAATTACTATGGCTACGGGAACGGGGAAAACTTTTACGGCCTTTCAAATTGTTTGGCGGCTTCTTAAATCTGGACTTAAAAAGAAAATTCTGTATCTGGCGGATCGGAATATTTTAGTAGATCAGACGATTGTAAACGATTTTAAACCCTTAGCAAAAGTAGTTACAAAAGTTGAAAAGAGAAAATTAGATAGTTCTTATGAAGTCTATTTTGCACTTTATCAACAATTAGTTGAAAATGAGGATAGCGACCCTTTGTCCACATTAAAACAACTAAAACAGGATTTCTTTGATCTGATTATTGTGGATGAGTGTCATAGAGGCAGTGCAGATGAAAAGTCTAAATGGCGGGCAATTTTGGAGTATTTTCACTCTGCTACGCATATTGGTATGACCGCAACTCCCAAAGAAACCAAAGATGTTTCTAATATCCACTATTTTGGTGAACCTATTTACACATATAGTTTAAAACAAGGAATTGATGACGGTTTTTTGGCTCCTTATAAGGTAATACGTTTAGATTTAAACGTGGATTCTCAAGGTTATCGTCCGGAAATGGGTAAAACGGATGTAGAAGGAAATCTGGTGGAAGATCGGGAATACAATGTTAAAGATTATGACAAAAATTTGATTATTTATGAACGCACCGAGGCTGTAGCACGGAAAATTACAGAATTTCTTAAAAAAACGGATCGCTTTGCGAAAACCATTGTGTTTTGTGTAGATATTGAACATGCTGAACGTATGCGTCAGGCACTTGTAAATGAAAATTCCGATTTAGTCGCTCAATATCCTCGATATATTATGCGGATTACGGGGGATAATCCAGAGGGTAAAGCGCAATTGGATAATTTTATAGATGTTGCAGAAAAAACTCCTACTATCGTGACGACTTCTAAGTTAATGACCACTGGGGTAGATTGTAAAACTTGTAAATTAATTGTACTTGAAAACAATATTGAATCTATGACGGAATTCAAGCAAATTATTGGCCGTGGAACGCGTTTATACCCTAGTGCGGGAAAAGAATATTTTACAATAATGGACTTTCGAGGGGTGACGCGTAAATTTGCCGATAAAGGATTTGATGGAGAACCAATATCTATTTATGAACCTACGGGCGTAAACCCGGATCCCGTGCCTCCCGAGGAGACTCCCGTGCCTCCGGAGATGCCTAGCGAGGGCTCGGGAATAGACCGAGGGTCTATATTGGTAGATCCTCCTTTTCCACCGGAGACACTTCGCAAAAAAGTGAAAATAAAAGATGTAGAGGTATATTTGCTATCAGAGCGCGTTCAATACTACAACAAAGACGGTAAATTGATTACTGAAAGTTTGACGAACTACACCAAAAAGAATATTTTAGGTAAATATGCTACCTTGGATGCTTTTTTGCAGCGTTGGAATAAAGACGCTCAGAAACAAGCTATTATTGAGGAACTCCAAGGAGAAGGGGTGCTTTTGGATGCCCTACGTGAAGAATCGGGGAATAAAGATTTAGATGACTTTGATCTTATCTGTCACATCGCTTATGACCGGCCTCCACTTACTAAATCAGAACGTATTAGAAATGTGCAAAAACAGGGATATTTGCACAAGTATTCTGCACTGGCGCAGCGCGTCTTAAATGCTCTTTTGGAACAGTATAAGAATGAGGGCATTAAAGATTTGTGCGGCACTCAAATATTAACCATTGACCGGTTCCGTCAAATTGCCAGCCTGCCTGCGATTATGCGTGAATTCGGTGGAAAAAATGCCTATATGCAGGCCGTAAAAGGTCTTCAAGACCAACTGTATAGTTCGTCTATCTATTACAATTAGGAAGGATGTATGAGTTTAAATAATATCGTCAAAAGATTGCAGGATATTATGCGCAATGATGCTGGTATTAATGGGGATGCCCAGCGTATTGAGCAAATGACATGGCTTTTATTTTTAAAAGTATATGACGCTAAGGAAGAAGAATGGGAACTGACTGAAAATGAATATACTTCTATTATCCCAGAAAAATTCCGCTGGCGCAACTGGGCTGTGGACCATAAAGACGGTAAAGCTCTTACCGGGGATGCCTTACTTACCTTTGTAAATACAGAATTATTCCCTGCATTAAAAAATATTGAACTGGATGAAACTACCCCTATGAGTAAGCTGGTAGTTCAAGCTACTTTTGCGGATAGTTATAACTATATGAAAGACGGCGTTCTTTTACGGCAAGTAATTAATGTGATTGATGAAATTAATTTTGCGGAATACGCCGAACGCCATGCTTTTAACGAAATTTATGAGCAAATTTTAAAAGATCTTCAATCCGCCGGAAACGCCGGGGAGTTTTATACGCCGCGTGCTGTAACGGATTTTATGGTAAAAATGGTAAATCCACGGTTGGGTGAACAAATTGCTGACTTTGCCTGTGGAACGGGTGGCTTTTTAACATCTTCGCTCAAGCATTTGCTTCCCCAAGTAAAAAACGTATCAGATAAAGAAATCTATTGTAGTTGCGTATATGGCGTAGAGAAAAAGGCCTTGCCCTATTTGTTGTGTGCGACTAACCTCTTATTACACGATATTGATCAGCCTCGCGTAATTCATGGAAATTCGTTAGAAAAGAATGTACGGGATTATACAGAGGAAGATAAATTTGATGTGATTTTGATGAACCCTCCTTATGGCGGCAGTGAAAAAGAGGTGGTAAAACAAAATTTCCCTGTAGCGCTTCGCAGCAGTGAAACGGCTGATTTGTTTATGGATGTAATTATGTTCCGTTTGAAACAAAACGGACGTGTGGCCATTGTCTTGCCGGATGGCTTTTTGTTTGGTGAAGACAATGCAAAAGTGGCTATTAAAGAAAAACTTTTAAGTGAATATAATCTACATACGGTAATTCGTTTGCCGCATAGTGTGTTTGCGCCTTATACGTCTATTACCACCAACTTGTTGTTTTTTGATAAGACGGGTCCGACTAAAGAAACATGGTTCTATCGTATGGATATGCCGGAGGGATATAAGCATTTTTCTAAAACTAAACCTATCAAGTTGGAACACTTTGCGCCAGTCATCGAGTGGTGGAATGATCGTAAAGAAATTATTGTAGATGATGCTCCCAAAGCACAAAAATATAGCATTAATGAAATCAAAGGGAAGAACTACAATATTGATCTGTGTTGTTTCCCTCACGAAGAGGAAGAAATTTTAGAACCTAAAGAGCTGATAGCGCAATACCAAGAAAAACGCGCCACTCTCAATGCTAATATAGATTCTATCTTATCGCAGATTACAACCATCTTGGAGACCAAGTAATGAAAGCGAAAGATTTAAAGAATTCTATCCTACAATTGGCGATTCAAGGCAAACTGGTTCCTCAAGACCCCAAAGATGAGCCCGCTTCCAAACTATTGGAAAAGATTCGTGCCGCCAAGCAAAAACTTGTCAAAGAAGGGAAGATAAAGAAAGACAAGCAGGAAAGTTTTATCTACAAAGGTGACGATAACAACTATTATGAGAAGATTGGTAAAGACATCCGCAATATAACGGATGAGATTCCGTTTGAAATTCCGGATTCTTGGGAGTGGGTAAGACTGGGTCAATTGTGTGCACTTGAAAATGGTAAAAAGGTGGAAAATTTATCTCTACCATTATTGGATGCTAAATTCTTACGTGCTCAGAAAACGGCAACTTTGCTTTCAAAAGGCATTAAAGTTGAAAAAGATGAGTTAATTATATTAGTCGATGGAGAAAACTCGGGTGAAGTCTTCATTGCGCCCGAAGATGGTTTTTTAGGGTCTACATTCAAAAAATTATTTATTACTCCAGAGACATACAGAGAGTATACTTTAATCATTCTCAAATTTTATCAGGATTTATTCCGAAATTCTAAAAAAGGCGCAGCAATTCCACACCTCGATAAACATTTGTTTCACGATCTGCTTGTCGGGATTCCTCCATTTAAAGAACAAAAACGCATTGTTTCTAAAATAGAGTCTTTGGAACCTTTCATTGACGATTACAATCAAACTGAAACCGAATTATCCAAACTTAATGAAACTTTTCCCGATCAAATAAAGAAATCTATTCTACAATATGCCATCCAAGGGAAACTCGTGCCACAAGATCCGAGCGACGAGCCTGCTTCGGTATTACTAGAGAAAATAAAAGCGGAAAAGCAGAAACTTATCAAGGCTGGAAAGATTAAAAAAGACAAGCAAGAGAGTTATATTTATAAGCGTGATAATCGCCATTATGAGAAGATAGGCGATAAAGAAGTAGATATAACCGATGAAATTCCGTTTGAAATACCCGATAGCTGGGCGTGGACAAGATTGGAAAATTTAGTACAAGTTTTAAGTGACGGCACTCATAAAACGCCCCAATATGTGGCAAAAGGGGTTCCATTTCTATCTGTACAAAATATTTCTTCAGGAAAATTTGATTTCACAAAGTTAAAATATATTACCCAAGAAGAGCATTCAAAACTGATTCAAAGGGTAAAACCTACTTATAATGATATCCTCTTTTGTCGCATTGGCACCCTTGGGAAAGCCATCAAGTGTACTTTGGATTTTGAATTCAGTATATTCGTCAGTTTAGGATTAATCCGGTTAGTCAACTTTTCCATGAATGACTATGTGATTCTGCTTTTCAACTCTCCTTTGGGAGATCGATGGATTCAGGATAATAAAGTAGGAGGGGGCACTCACACTTTTAAATTGAATTTGGTAGATATTCCTCGTATGCTATTGCCAATACCACCGCTTGCCGAACAAGACCGTATTGTGGCAAAAGTGAAAAAACTTCTAAAATTATTGCCATCAAACGACTAAGACAATGTCTTAAATAATTGCTCTATTTTTTCAACAATTCTCTTCTGCTCAGTATAGGGAGGAATTGGAATCAATGCCCGATTTAAATTGCTCTGTGTAATCTGATTAATTGTTTCTGTTTTTGTGGATTTTAGCATCGTTTTAAACAAGGCAGAATCTAAATATATTTTGATATACTCATTCAATTTACTTCTGAAAATTGCCATAAATGCCCCGAAGGACATTTTTTCTCCCACATTTATACTGTTTATAATTGCATTTTTCCCAACTAATGATTTGCTACCATTTCTTACACAAATTAAAATATCTCCATTTTTAACAAGCAAGTTATGGGAAACCTCACAATTAACATGTACCATATTGTTTAAAATTATTTCTCCGTTTTGAATATTTCCTGAACGAAGTACAGGAGTCCCTTCTTCACAAATATCTTGTGGCTTGTAAGTTAATCCTATCCTTGAAAATCCGATGTGCCCCAATCTTGTCCACGCCCAGTTATCAGGTATCTCAAACGGAATTTCGTCGGTTATATCTACTTCTTTATCGTCTATCTTCTCATAATGGCGATTATCACGCTTATAAATATAACTCTCTACTTTGTCCTTTTTGATTTTTCCGGCTTTAATAAGTTTCTGTTTTTCAGCTTTTATTGTTTCTAATAATGCCAAAGCGGGCTCGTCATTGGGATCTTGTGGGACCAATTTCCCTTGGATAGCGTATTGTAGAATAGATTTCTTTATTTGTTCAGGAAAGATTGCGTTAAGCTTTGTCAATTCTGTATTTGCTTTATCGTAATCTTCTATAAAAGGTTCTAAGGATTCTAATCTTGTAACTATCCTTTGTTGCTCCTTTAAGGGAGGCAAAGGTATATATGTCGATAAAATTCTTTCTATAGCCAATTTTGGCTGAGCGACTTTATTGGTTTTTTGATGAAATTGATGTTGTACACAAGGAGATTGAAGGAGTTTTAATAAAAAGGATTTATCAATTTGAATATTGGTTAATTTTACTGCATTTTCCGTCAAATTCATGTTGTCAAACACGGGAGGAACTTCGCCAGCTTTCCCGATCGTACCTGCTATTGTTAGATATAAATCTTCCTTATTGATTATATAGTTCTTAATAGCTTCATATATCTCATTGGAAATATATTTTAGTTTATCCGGTATTAGAGTGTTTTCCTTCATATTTGTAACTCTAATATAAATATGCGAAGTAGGAGTATCTAACAAAGTATATCCTTTAGGAACCCGTTTACCACCTTTTACATTAGTGACATCTCCTATTCTCACCCACACCCAACTATCCGGAATTTCAAACGGTATCTCATCCGTTATATTACGGACTGCCTTGCCAATCTTCTCATAATAGTTGTTATATCGTAGGCTACCAGTCTATGATGTTATCTACAATGGCTCTTTGTTCTAGGCTTGTTTTGCGAAGATAAATACGTGTGGTCTCAATGCTTTCATGGCCCATAAGATCCGCGAGTAGAGCGATGTCATTGTATTTTGCTAAAAAATTTTTGGCAAAACGATGCCTAAAAGAATGAGGATAAACTACTTTTGTATTAATTTTATATCTTAAGGCTAGTTGTTTTAGTTGGCTAGATATTCCTCTGGGAGTAATTCTGTCTCCAAATCGATTTCGAAAAATAAATCCAGAAGAGAGAGCTTGTTCCTTTAGCCATAAGAGGGCCTCTTGTTGTAGTCTGATAGGAATATAAATTCGTCTTATTTTCCCTCCTTTAGAATACAAATCTAAATATCCTAATTGTATGTGTTCAGCTTTGATTTGAATTAACTCGCTGACGCGGGCTCCTGTCGCGGCTAAAAAACGTATTACGAAATACCAAAATAGATTATATTTTTTAAGTTTCTTCTTGAAGTATTCATAATCTGCTTCGCTAATAACATTTTCCAAAAAGTTTTTCGTTTGTACTTTTACGCAGCTTAGTTTTAGCTGTTTTTTATTTATAAACTCGAGGTAGCAATTAATCCCACGGATTCTTAAATTAATAGTGTTGGCAGTATACTTGTCTAAAAGGAAACTTTTAAATTTTTGTAAATTTTGTTTATTAAAACGTTTGTGATATATTTTGTTAAATAATTTTAACGTATATAAATACGAGTTAATTGTATTAAATGCTAGGTTTTTATTGATAAGATATTGAGCGAAAGAAATGTTCATAAGTCCTCCCTGTAATTAATAAATTTTTGTATATATTGTGATAATTTGTTATTACAAATGCCTAGCATCTAGAAAAGATAGCACTTAAAATATACCTTGACTTCTGTCCCCATAGTAAGCGGTAATACAGTACCGGCTGGAATATGCCGGAATATATACCGACACTAGAGGGATAGAAATATGAAAAAGACGAAAAAAAGAACTTCTGTTCTGCCTATAGAACATACCCCAGAAGAACTGCAGCTACGGGAATATGCAGATAAAATAAATCCATTGGAGGAACTCATCAAGAAGAAGCAGACACATAAAGATAAGAAAGCTCAGAATAATCACGGGCGTAAACTGCGTGATGTCCGTTTGCCGCTTCCCGGCAGTGTTTTAGAGAAAGATTACAAGGGAAAACGTCTGGCTGTAAAAGTCCTCGAAGTAGGTTTTGAATACGAGAGTAAGTATTATAAAACTCTGTCTGGTGTAGCCGTGGCTATTACAGGCCAGCATATTAGCGGGTATTATTTCTTCGGGTTATGAACGAGATTATCAAGCCGATGCGCTGTGCGGTCTATACTCGTAAATCCACCAGTGAAGGTTTGGAACAAGATTTCAATTCCCTGGACGCACAGCGCGAGGCTTGTTTAGCTTATATCTCCAGCCAACGCGGGGAGGGGTGGATTCCTGCGGAGGAACATTATGACGATGGGGGATTTACTGGAGCGAATACTGATAGACCGGGTTTGCAACGTTTATTAGATGATATTCGGGCCGGCAAGATACATTGTGTAGTCGTGTATAAGGTGGATCGTTTGTCGCGCTCTTTGTTAGATTTTTCCCAACTCTTAGAGTTTTTTGATAAGTATGAAGTATCCTTTGTGTCTGTTACACAAAACTTTAATACCAAGACTTCTATGGGGCGTCTGACGCTGAATATCCTGTTGTCCTTTGCCCAATTTGAACGTGAAATTATTGGAGAACGCACCCGTGATAAAATGGCGGCCTCCCGTATGAAGGGAAAGTTTATTGGCGGAACCATTCCATTTGGTTATAAGTTAGACAAGGAGCGGCATATATTAGTGCCGGACGATATACAAGCTGAGCAAGTACGGTTTATTTTTGAATGTTTATTACGTGAAGAGAACTTGGCCTATGTGATGAATATCCTTCAAGCTAAAGGAATCGGTCTGCCGGAAAAGAAGTACAAAAATGGGGGTATCCGTTCTGCTAGACCTATATCTCGCGCGTACCTATATCGTATTGTGCATAACCCTGTTTATATTGGCAAAGTACTCTATAAGGGGAAAATATACGAAGGTGAGCACGAAGGGTTAGTGCCCGAAAGAACATTTAATGCGGTGCAAAAGTTATTGGCAGAGAAGTATACTGCCCGCGGCTATGTGCGCAAACGGATAGAGGGCGTACTCAATGGATTGTTATATTGCAAAGAATGCGGCAGTAAAATGGTGCCTACCTATGCTAAAAAGAAGGGCCGGAAGCACTTTTACTATGTATGTCATAAATGTGTAAAAGAGAGATATTCTGCTTGTCCGACTAAAACCGTCCGGCAGGTGGAATTTAACGAAGCCGTATTTAGGCGCTTAATGGAACGCGGGTTATTAAATAAAAACGACTTTAATCAATTGGATATAGATAAACAAACCGAAGAATTAATGAAAATTGTATCTAGGATTACTTACGAATACAAAGAAAGTTATATTGAGGTAAGTTTGAAAAACGGGGTGCAATTTGGTTTCCGCGCTGCTGTGAAACCGCACCCGGGCGGAATACCGAAACAAGAACGCCAAGCCTACAAAGAAATCCAACACTTAAAAGCTGATAAGGCTACCTACTACAAAGCCCTCGCCCTGCAGATACGTGAATATATGCGTGTAAATAACTTAAGCCAAAAGGAATGTGCGCAAGCCCTTGGATTAAGCAGTGCAAGAGTGAGCCAGTTGATGAAACTTAATACTTTGTGTGGATAGAGCTGTTAAAGTTTTTAATTAGTTGTTTTCTTTGTAGACAGCTTTACAATTGTTTCCACTATATTTCCAGTATGTAATAATTCCATTCTCAACAGTAAAAGTTGTATCACAGTAAAAATGAAAGTAATTTCCATTTAAAGTGAAATTATTTTCTTCTTTATAAAGTAAGTATTTCTGCCCCTCTATTTCATATGTTTGAGAAGGAATTCCCCATTGTTTGATAAGTTGGATTTCTCTGGCATTTTCCCAACTTTCCATTATTTGTGTATATCCTTCCCCAGTAGGTTCAGTAAGAGAAATTTTTTTCCCATTTTTAATTGTATAGGAGCCACATGCAATTAAGCATACAGAGATAGTTAATATTGATATAATTTTTTTCATAGATATTCCCTTAGAAGTATTCTAATAAATTTCAATCACCAAGACAAAAGAGTTAGGAGTATAGGGCATTGTGGTGAAAGCCTCTCACAAGTGGATTGTTGTTTAGAGGTCAAGATACGAAATTAAATTTTGAAAGTTAAATTTAGGGGCAAAAAGATACAAAAAGCCCAAAATAGCCCTTTTTTCTATTTTTTGGGGACACCCCAATAATCTATCTTTTCTGTATTAGCAGCTGATAAACCAAAAATCCCCGACGGGGAACGGGGATAAATGGGCCAAAATACAATTAAAAATTCCCGCCGAAGGTTCGACGGGAAAATAAATGGGGTGGATGACGAGATTTGAACCCGCGACCTCCGCTTCCACAGAGCGGCGCTCTAACCAGCTGAGCTACATCCACCGTAAATCCTCTTAACGCCTTATATCACAAATACTCATTGAAATATTTCCGGCTCAATACGCTAAACCGCTAAGGCATTATATCAATTCCTTTTAATTTTATCATTTTGCCACGCCGCCTGGCAAGATTTATGCAAAAATAAATGGCAGATAATTATCTGCCGATTGATAATCTCAACAGAATATACAAGATTTCTACCAACTTTCGGCGTGTACTTTCGCGGGGTCAAAACGATCTTCTTTCCCTTTTTCCTCATCGCCGTAGCCAAGCACTACTATGCCGACAGGTACTATATTTTCTGGGAGAGAAAACTCCTTTGCAATTCCGTCCGCTCTTTCTTTATTGGGATATACTCCCAGCCAGACGCTGCCAAGCCCCAAGTCTTTTGCCGCTAATAGCATATTCTGTATAGCCGCGGCACAATCCTGCTGAAAGAAGGGTGTGCTTTCCTGCGTGTCCGCGCACACTATTACGGCGCAAGGGGCTGTTTGGAGCATCATAGAATAGGGGTGCGCGTTCATTATCTTTTGTTTGCCCTCTTGCGTTTGTACTGTGATAAAGCGCCAGCCTTGCATATTCCTAGCGGTGGGGGCGCTCATTGCGGCTTTTAAAATTAAGGTCAGTTTTTCCGCTTCAAGAGTTTGATTTTTATATTTACGGATACTTCTTCTGCCAAAAATAGTTTCCCTGGTTTCCATCTTTATTTTCTCCTTAAAATTTTCTCTTTAAAAAATTTGGCCAGCCCGCCTTTTGCGGTTTCGCGATAGTCGCTGTTCATATCTTTGCCGGTCTGCATCATAGTGGCTAGAATATCGTCATAGGATACGCGGTTGTCGTCATCGGACGCTATTGCATATGTTGCGCAGTCTATCGCGCGGCTGGCGGCGAGGGCGTTTCTTTCTATGCAAGGGATTTGCACCAGGCCGTCCACCGGGTCGCAGGTAAGGCCCAAATGGTGTTCCAACCCCATTTCAGCCGCGTATTCTATTTGGCGGTTGTTGCCGCCTTCAAGCTGACAGGCTGCTGCGGCTGCCATCGCACAGGCGACGCCCACTTCGCCTTGGCAACCTACCTCCGCACCTGATATTGAGGCATTGGCTTTAGCCAGATTACCGACAAGCCCCGCCGTAGCCATTGCGCGGAGTATGGGGGTATCGTCCAATTCGTAAATTTCTTTGGTTATTCTTAGCACAGCCGGCAGTACGCCGCAGGATCCGCAAGTCGGCGCGGTAACTACTACTCCGCCGCTTGCATTTTCTTCCGAACAGGCAAGCGCATAGGAAAATAGTTTATGCATACGTCTTACGTACCTTGGGGAAGTATCGGATATTTTAAAATATCTTCTTGCTTTTCTTTCAAGTTGAAGGCTGCCGGGCAGAACTTCCCATTTTTTTACGCCTGCGTCTATCGTTTTCTGCATTTGGCTCCACATATCAAGCAGGTAATCCCAAATTTCGGGGCCTTCAACCTCCTCGACATATTCCCACAGGCTCATCTTTCTTTTTTTGCAATATTGGTTTATATCCTGCATGGTTTTTAGGGGATAAATCGTTTGTGGCGGATTATCAAAGTCTTTATCGTCTTTAATGTCGCCGCCGCCTACGCTGTAGACTAGCCAGGAATCCAGAATATTGTCCTTTTCGTCCAAAGCTTCGAATTTCAGGGCGTTTGGATGTTTGGGCATAAAGGTTTTTTCTTCCCAGACCAGCGATACAGGTTTAGGTTCCAATCCGGAAGTTACGGCGAAGTCTGTCAGATGGCCTTTTCCGGTAAGAGCCAGCGAGCCGTAAAGATAAACTCTAAAGCTGTGGGCCGAGGGGTTTTTCTTGTTGAAAATTTCGGCGGCTTTTCTTGGCCCCATAGTGTGGCTGCTTGAGGGGCCCATACCTACTTTAAACAGTTCTTTTAATGTCTGCATATAAAAATGTTACTATATATTTTAGAATTATGAACATTATTGATATTATACTTATAACATTCAGCCTTTCAATAGACAATTTCGCCGTAAGCGCGGCCAGCTCCTGCAGCGGGAAGGGCTTTTCGTGCGCTCATATTGCTAAAGTTGCCTGCACATTTTGCGCGGTTGGGGTTTTGTTTTTGTTTTGCGGGTATTTCGGCGGGGTGAAACTGCTGGGCTATATCAGCAGTTGGGATCATATAGTCGGCCCTCTGATTTTATTTTATATCGGCGGTAAAATGATAAAGGGTGCATTTTTCGGCGGCGATGATGATTCCGAGTGTCACTCAAGGCTTGATATGCGCGGATTAAAAGTTTTGTTAGCTTTGGCATTAGCCACCAATATAGATGTTTTGGCTGCCGGGGTATCAATGGCGGCTTTTGAGGTTAATATAACTGCGGCGGCCTTATTTTTGGTTTTTTTCGTATGTTTGGCTGTGGCTTTAGGTTTTACGGTCGGTTCAAGGCTGGGCCGCAGTTTCGGCAATAAGGTGGAAATAGTCGGGGGACTGGTATTGATAGGGCTTAGCGTCAAGATTTTTTTGGAAGGTTGAAAGTTGTTAAAAAATGGCAATTTAATGTAAAATCTTGGTATACATTATGATAGAATAAAATATAGGATATATATATGGGAATAATATCGTTGATACTAGTATTGTTGTGCATATCGACCGGCTGTTTCGCCATTGGCGTTACGTCCGGCAGCAAGCTGGGGAGCTGCTATAAATCTTCGGTGGCTTTGAAGACGACATTGGTATTTGTCGTGACCAGTCTATTGGCTTTATCGTTGAGTTTTATTCTCGGCAAGTTATTGTATGACAGCGTTGCGCATGTTTCGCAATGGATAGCTTTCGCGATGTTCTTCTTGATAGGCGTAAGGCTTCTTATGGAATCGATAGAGAAAGCGCCGAGTTTAAACTATACGGATATAGTTCAAAGTTCCTATCTGATAAGGGTGGCTGTACAGGCCAGCGTAGACGCTTTTATGCTGGGCTTTGTGCTTGCGCTTATAGCGCCGCGTTATTTGCTGGGGACTTTATTTTTATCGGCGTTGTTTACGTTTTTGGCTACGACTTTAGGCCTTTCGCACGGACACAGTTTTACCAAGACGGTTTTGGGCAACAGATTGCAGCTTGTTGCCGGTATAATAATGGTGATAATAGCAGTAAAATTCATTATCGTGGCCAACGGTTAAGCCCTGGCCTAAGAACATATTTAAAAAACGCTGCCAGTTTGCAGCGTTTTTTATAGCAAGGAGTTTTATTTATGGAATATAATCCGCCTGTAAAAAAGGTACTTATCAGCGGGGAACAGATAGATAAAAGAGTAAAGGAACTCGCCGATAAGATTTCCGAAGATTATAAAGGAAGAACGCCGATCTTAGTCGGGATCTTGCGGGGCTCGGTATTGTTCTTCTCCAATTTGGTAAAGAATTTGAGCATAGACTGCAATTTGGATTTTATGTGTTTGGCATCGTACAGCGGCACTGAGAGCAGCGGTAAGGTGCGGTTCATTTTGGATATGCGCGAAGACGTAAAAGGGCGCGATGTAATCATAGTGGAAGATATCGTAGATACGGGCATAACGGGGCAATATCTTTTGGATTTGCTTAAGACGAGAAATCCCGCCTCGGTGGAGATATGCTCACTTTTGGATAAACCCTCAAACCGCCAACTTGAGATAAAGCCGAAATATGTCGGTTTTGAGATAGAGAACGAATTTGTAATAGGTTACGGTCTGGATTATAACGAACTGTACCGCAACTTACCTTATATAGGAGTGTTTGATGAAACAAAGAAATAACAAAAGGCTGCCCGGAGTACCGTTAAGGCAGATATTGCTGTGGATATTAACTTTTATAATAGTCGTAAGCATATATTCCAAGATGGGGCAGAACCAAGCCGCCAAAGAGATAGACTATTCCGATTTTAAAGCGAAGGTGACAAACGGGGAGATCTTATCTGTAACGATAACCCCCGATATGGTTACCGGTACATTTAAAGACAATGGCAAAGAATCCAAATTCCAAACGATAAAAGTAGAAGACAACTCGCTGGTGCAGGAGTTGGTCGATGCGAAGGTTCCGTTTAAAGCGCAGGCCGACAAAAGCTGGATATACAGCGTATTGTTCAATATCGGCATGGTGCTTTTGTTCGTATTTGCGTGGTGGTTTTTGTTTATCAGGCCGCAGCGCAACGACGGCAGGAGCGCTTTGAATTTCGCCAAGAGCAAGGCCAAAATGCAAGATCCTTCCAAGCAGGAAGTTACGTTTAAAGACGTTGCCGGCTGCGACGAGGCGAAGGAAGAAATGCAGGATATAATAAAATTTTTGAAAAACCCCAAAAAGTTCCAAACTTTAGGTGCGAAACTGCCCAAGGGCATATTGCTTTACGGTGCGCCGGGTACGGGTAAGACTTTGCTTGCCAAGGCGGTAGCGGGCGAAGCAAAGGTGGCGTTTTTCTCCGCTTCTGCATCGGAATTTGTGGAGATGTTCGTAGGCGTGGGTGCCGCGCGCGTAAGGGATTTGTTCAACAATGCCAAGAATAATGCTCCGGCGATCATTTTTATTGACGAGCTTGACGCCGTCGGGCGCCGTCGTTTTGCCGGCATAGGCGGCGGACATGACGAAAGAGAGCAAACCTTAAACCAACTCTTGATAGAGCTTGACGGTTTTGAAAGCAAGCAGGGTATAATTTTGATGGGCTCTACGAACCGCCCCGATGTATTAGACCCCGCCTTAACCCGCCCCGGCAGATTTGATAGACACATCAATGTCCCCGCGCCGGATATGCAAGGGCGCAAGGATATACTGGAAGTTCACGCCAAGAAAGTCAAAATGGGCAAAGACGTTGATTTGGGTGTAATAGCCAAGAGCACTCCGGGCTTTGTGGGTGCGGATTTGGCCAACGTGATAAACGAAGCGGCGATTTTGGCCGCGCGCGCCGATAAGCCGGCGGTAGAAACAGACGATATAGAAGAAGCGGTGGAAAGAGTAATGGCGGGCCCTCAGAGAAGGAGCCGCGTCATCTCCGAACACGAGAAGCGCGTAATAGCGGCGCACGAGGCAGGCCATACGGTAGTGGCCAAGCATTCCAAACACAGCGATCCTGTGCATAAAGTATCAATAATACCCAGGGGCCCGGCTTTAGGCTATACTATGCAGCTGCCTTTGGAGGATAAATATCTCACCACCAAGAGCGAGATTTTGGACAAACTGACAATACTGCTCGGCGGCCGCGCTGCGGAGGAGATATTGTTCGACGAGATAACCACCGGCGCGCATGACGATTTGTCGCGCACTACGGCCTATGCCAGGAAAATGGTGGCGGAACTGGGTATGAGCGAGAAACTCGGCCCCATATCGGTACAGACCGACCAAAACGAAGTGTTTTTGGGTATGGATTTATCCAGGCACAAAAACTATTCCGAGGAGCTTGCCAGAGAAATTGATAATGAAGTCAGCCTTTTAGTCAAAGAATCTTACCGCAAAGCAAAAGCCATACTTACCGAAAATAGAGCAGCTTTGGAAAAGCTTATAGAACGCCTGCTTGAGAAAGAGGTTGTCGATTCCGACGAAATCGATGAAATACTCGGTTTTAAGAAGGAATCCCAAACCGATGAAAAGGCCGCTTCCGCAGACGAGGAAAAGAAGGCCGATGGCAAAACGCAAATTAGCGATAATGCCGAAAAAACGGAGGAAGAGAATGCCTAAATATTTCGGCACGGACGGCGTCAGGGCTGTTGCGGGTCAGTTTCCGCTTGTAGAGGATTTTATAACAAAGCTGGGCTATTGCGCTTTGAAAGAGATAGAAAAGCAAGGCCGCGCTTTTGCAAACAGAGATGTTATCATAGCGGAAGACTCCCGCGCTTCCGGCCGAGAGATAGCGAGTTATCTTTCCAAAGGGATAAGAGCGGCGGGCTACAATGTGGTGCATATCGGTATCGCGCCTACGCCCGCGGCGTCTTTCCTCACCCAAAAATACAAGGCGGTGTGCGGGATAGTAATATCGGCCAGCCATAACCCGGCGGAATTTAACGGGATAAAATTTTTCTCGCCGCTGGGCTGTAAAATTAACGAGGATTTGGAAGCGTCTATAGAAACGGCGATAGAAAACTGTTCATCCGTCCCCGCGGAAAAGGAAGGGACCTCGTACAGTGAGAAAGGCGAACTCGTAGACGATTATATCGCTTTTCTTAAAAGCACTTTCCCCAAGGATATAGATTTAAAAGACACAAAGATAGTTTTGGATTGCGCCAACGGCGCATCATATAAGATAGCGCCGCGCGTTTTTAAGGAACTTGGCGCGCAAGTGCTGTCTTTAAATACCTTACCCAACGGCGTAAACATAAACGCGGGCTGCGGGGCATTGCACACGCAGGGCATGCAGGACGCGACGAAAGACAATAAAGCCTATATAGGTTTTTCTTTCGACGGAGACGCGGACAGGCTGATCGCTTCCGACGAAAAAGGGCGGCAGCTTGACGGGGATAATATCATCGCGGCGGCGGCGCTTTATTTAAAGGGTAAAGAAGCGCTAAAAGGCAATAAGGTTGTGCTTACGATAATGGCCAATTTGGGCTTAATAAACTTTCTTAAGGCCAATGCGATAGAGCCCGTCCTCACGAAGGTAGGGGATAAATATGTCTTTGAGGAATTAGAAAAGGACGATTTATCCATAGGCGGAGAAACTTCCGGCCATATAATATTTAGGGATATATCGCAGGCGGGGGACGGTATTTTGTGCGCTTTGCAGCTTTTGGCGATAGTTAAATATTCCGGCAAGCCGGCCTCTGCTATAAAGGATTTGTGGACTAAATATCCGCTTAAACTGGTGCCCGTAAAGGTAACGGAAAAGACGCCGCTGGAACAAGTGGACGGCTTTTTGGATTATGTGGCAACCATGCAAAAGGCGATGGGCGAAAAGGGCAGAATAGTGATAAGATACTCCGGCACTGAGCCGCTTTTGAGGATATTGGTGGAAGGCGAAGATAAAGCCTTGGTTGAAGAAACGGCGGAAAAAGTGGCGCAATACTACAAAAGCAAAGCGAGTGCGGCAGTATAAAGAGGTGTATAGTATGAAATTGGAATTAGGCGTAAATATAGATCATATAGCGACTTTAAGGCAAGCGCGCGGGATGAATAATCCAGTCCCGTTTGAAGCCGCCCAAGCGTGTATAAGGCTTGGCGTAGAATATATAGTAATACATTTAAGGCGGGATAGACGCCACATACAGGAAAACGATCTGCGCCTGCTTACCAAAGAGTATAGGGAACATATCCACTTGGAAATGGCCGCCACGCAGGAAATGACGGACTTGGCGGTAAAATACAAACCGGGCTCGGTGTGCATAGTGCCTGAATATCCGGGCGAATTGACGACTTCCGGCGGGCTTAAACTTGACGAGAAACATATCCCCACGATACAAAAGACTGTAAAAATTTTAAAGAAAGCGGGTATAAGGGTAAGCCTGTTTGTCGACCCCAAAGCGGATAATATCCGTTGCGCAAAAAGGATAGGAGCCGACATAGTGGAATTGTGTACCAAAGATTACAGCGAGGCCAAAACGGAAAAACAGCGCCAGTCTTTACTAGAGGAACTTTCCGTAGCCGCCATACTGGGGCGCGAACTCGGGCTTGAGGTCCACAGCGGACACGGCCTGGATTACGATAATGTGGAAGACGTCGCAAATATAAGCGGAATGCAATGCCTTAATATAGGGTTTTCAATAATAGCCAGGGCGGTATTCGTCGGATTGCCGCAGGCCGTATTGGAAATGCGCCAAAAGATTGCTTAGGAGCGGAATATGTGCGGAATAGTGGGATATACCGGCGGTAAAGATTGCGTAGACATTATAATAGACGGGCTTAAAAAACTTGAGTACCGCGGCTATGATTCGGCAGGGATAGCTTTTGAGGAAGACAAAGGCATAGATATTCTTAAAGCCGTAGGCCGTGTGGAGAATTTGGAAAAGTTGGTAATAGCGGGCAAGGTTAAATCTCATTGTGCGATAGCGCATACCCGCTGGGCTACGCACGGCAAGCCAAGCGTTTTAAACAGTCATCCGCACGGCGACTGTAAAGGCGAAGTCGCCATAGTCCATAACGGAATAATAGAGAATTACGACGAACTTAAAAAAGAGCTTTCTTCCAAAGGCCACAAGTTCGCTTCGGAAACCGACAGCGAAGCCGCCGCCCATTTGATAGAAGAAGAATTAAAAAAACAAAAAGATTTTTTTAAGGCTTTCGCCTGCGCCGTAAAGAAGCTTAAAGGGGCGTATGCCCTGGCCGCGACGTATAAAAACGCGCCAGGAGTAATTTGTGTAGCCAAGAAGCAGAGCCCGCTGGTAATAGGGCAGGGCAAAGGCGAATATTATTTGGCTTCCGATGTGCCGGCCTTCCTTAATCACACCAATAAGGCTATATTTTTAGAAGACGGCGATTTGGCGAAGATAACCGCCGACTCCTGCGAGATTTACAATCTTGCCGGCGTGAGGCAAAATCGCAAGGTCAATATAATAAAGTGGAATCCCGCCACCGCTCAAAAAGGCGGATACAAGCACTTTATGATAAAAGAAATTTTTGATCAACCCCAAGCCACAAAAGATACTATTTCCACTTTGCCGCCGGACATCAAAAAGGCTTTCGGTATAATGCCCGCGGCGGCAAGGAAAATCAAGGGACTCTATATAGTGGCTTGCGGGACGGCTTATCACGCTGGGCTGTGCGCCAAGTATGTGATAGAGCACTTTGCGAAATTGCCGGTAGAGGTTGAAACCGCTTCGGAATTTAAATACAGGAGCATAAACTTCCAAAAAGATTGGCTGTTTATAGCGGTGTCGCAGTCGGGCGAAACGGCCGATACCTTGGCCGCTTTAAATAATGCCAAACAGGCGGGCCTTAAGGCTTTGAGCATTTGCAATGTGGTAGGCTCCACTATAACGAGGGCTAGCGATTATACTGTCTATACACACTGCGGTCCGGAAATAAGCGTAGCTTCGACGAAGGCTTTTACCTCCCAGCTGGCGGTACTATACAGCTTCGCTTTGAATATCGCCAAAGAGCATGGAACTATTACGAAAACTGCCTTTGATAAATTATATAAGGAATTTAAGGCGCTGCCCGCACTTATCGAGCAAACGCTTAAAGACGCCGCTCAAATAAAGAAACTTGCTAAAACGGTTTATAAGAGCAATTCCTATATATTCTTGGGCAGGAACGCCGCTTTCCCGATAGCGCTTGAAGGCGCTTTGAAACTTAAGGAGATATCTTATCTCCATGCGGAAGGCTTTGCAGGTGGCGAAATAAAACACGGCCCGATAGCCATAATAGACAAAGGTATGCCCGTGGTGGCTTTGGCACCGAAAGGCGAGCTGTATGAGAAGATGTTGTCTTCCTGCCAGGAAGTCGGCGCGCGCGGTGCGAAGTTGATAATCGTAACCAATGCCCCTTTAAAAGGTGCGGTAGAGGTGCCTTACACAAACGAGTATTTGTTCCCTGTTTTGGCGGTGGTGCCGCTGCAGCTATTGGCTTATTATGTTTCGGATATGCGCGGGCGCGAAATAGATAGGCCGCGCAATCTGGCAAAGAGTGTTACTGTGGAGTAATATGGCGATAATCGGCATAGGTGTCGATATGGAAGATATCTCCCGCTTTAAAAATGCGGAAGAGAAACTCCTCAAGCGCGTTTTTACCGATGCGGAACTTGCCTTTTGCTTTAAATCCGTTAAACCTTGGGAGCGTTTGGCCGCACGCTTCTGCGCTAAGGAGGCCGCTTTCAAGGCTTTGCCTTTTAAAGAAATAGCTTTTAAAAATATAGAGGTTAAAACTTCTCAAGATGGCAAGCCGAACCTCGTAATATATGACGAAAGAGCAAACGGGCTTGATATAAAGCTTTCTTTATCGCATACCGATACGGCTGCGATAGCTTTTGTAGTAGTAAGCGAGTAGCTTATGCAAAAAGCCGAAAGAACTGACAACAACTTCTTTAAAAATAATTACCCGCGCAGAAGCAGAAATTCCTATAAGAATTTAAACGGGAAAGTGTTTATCGTAGCCGGCAGTAAGGATATGCCGGGCGCGGCCGTTTTGGCGGCGCGCGCAGCTTATAGGGCGGGTGCGGGCTTTGTTACGGTGGCAAGCGCGCAACAGTGCAGGGGCGCCTTGATTAAGGCTGTTCCAGAAGCTTTGATATTGGATATACAATCTCCTAAAGGCTATCTTGGCGAAAGCGCTTTAAAAAAGATACAAAGCTATATCAAGCAAAACAAACAAGATATAATCCTTATCGGCTGCGGACTTGGAAAAGGCGCAGATATCACCTTTAAACTTTTACGCTCCGTCAAAACGCCTGCCGTAATAGATGCCGATTCGCTTAACTTCATAGCGAAGCGCGGCATTAACCTTTTAACGGATATACCTTCGATACTTACTCCGCATGAAGGCGAAATAAAGCGGCTGCTTGGCGATATATCTTTTAATAAAGATACCGCCGCTTTGACGATATCGGATATTACCGGAGGCGTTTGCCTGCTCAAAGGCCCGAATACTCAAATTTGTTTTAAAGGGCGTAAACAAATCAACACCAGCGGCAATGAAGGTTTGGCCAAAGCCGGCAGCGGTGACGTGCTCGCTGGCATTATCGCGGCGATATGGGCCAAATTGCTTAAAAACGCTGCGGAAGCGGACGCGCGGGAAAAAGGATTTCTCGCGGCCTGTATGGGAGTGTATCTGCACGGTTTTGCAGCCGATTTGGCCGTTAAAGGCATTTCCAAGGAATCGCTTACGGCAAGCGATGTTATAGCGGCTTTGCCCGTTGCTCTTAAAAAACTTTTGGGATAAAAAAATATAAAATATATATATGACGATACTTATAATCATTCTTTCTATAATACTGATAGCGCTGTTGATGGTCTTTATAGCTTATAAAGAAAGCGACAAAATTATATTGCGCAATACAAAGCGCTCTCAAATAACGGTGTTTCCGGATCAGCTTAAGTTGGAATTTGAAAGGGTTATTTTTAAAAATTCCGACGGCATTACCTTAAAAGGCTGGTTTATACCCTCGGAACAGGAAAGCTCCAAGACAATCGTATTTATGCATGGCTGGGGTATGAATAAAGGCACGATATTGCAAAACACGGCTTTTTTAAGAAGGAAATACAATTTGTTTTATTTTGATTTCAGAGGTTCGGGCGAAAGCGGGGAGGGATTATCCTCCATCGGCTATTTGGAGATACGCGACGCAAAAGCCGCGATAGAAAAACTTATTGAGACTCGCCCCGATGCCTGTAAGGAGATCGGGCTTTACGGCCTTTCGATGGGCGCGGCCGTAGCAATTTATGAGGGTTCTCATAACGATTTGGTCAAATGCGTGGTAGCGGAAGGATGCTATTATTCTTATGAGAAAGTGGTCGCCCGCTGGGCGCGCCTACATAAGCATACGCCGTATTTCCCGCTTGTGGCATTAGCCTTGTATTTCGCCAAGAAGCGATTGGGTATGGATCCCGAGGACTTCAGCCCGAAATACAATATAGAGAAATTAAACGGCAAGCCCGTATTTATAATAAATGGTGCCGACGACACTCTTTCGCCGCGCCATGACGCGCGGAAATTATACCGCCGCGCCAAGGAACCCAAACAGATTTGGATAGTGCCCAACGCCACCCATACGGAAGTGGCCGACGTCGCGGGGCAGCAATACAAAAACAGATTAAATGAATTTTACGATAAGTATTTGTAATATCTAATTTGTTTAAAGGAAATAAATCCCGGCTTTAAGGCCGGGATTTTGTTTGTCGGTTTGTAGTATTTATCTAGAAAAAGTTTTTGTTTAACCCTTTCCCAAAGCGTTCTAAATCCTTCTTGCTTATCTTTATGGCTTTCGTTTTGAAGTCCTTATGCGGATAATATTTTTGTAAATATCCTTGCCAACGGGTAGCTTGCAGGATATGCTTATCCGTTGTGGTTCCACTTTCAAAAGTGCCGTAAAGCCAACGGCGCCCTTTGTTGATGAAATCTCTTATCTTTTTTGCTTCTTCCGGGGTAATCAATTCCTGATCTGACGAGGAGATTTTATTATCTCGGCTTTGTATTATGGCGAACTTGTTATAATTGCGCATATTGTAAACGAACATGGTTCTGTCCGTTACGGCGTATGCCAATGCTCTTTGATCGTCCAAAATGGCGTACACATAAAGGAGTCTGCCTTCATTGTTTTTTATTTTCACCATCGTGCGAGATACTTCATTGTTAAAAGTTATTTCCCGGATTATTCCGCCTGGGGCATATTCATATACGATGGTGTTTTTATCTGCGGGCACTTTTTTTCTTTTATCCGATGTTAAGTCCACAAGGATATATTTGTGCCCGTCGTCTTTAGGAAGGTCTGGCACCTTTAAGGTATAGGGTATGGCGTCGCACTCCGTGCGCGTAGTTTTTTCCAAAAGGTCGAGAGGAGCCCTAAAATCTATTTTCAGGGAAGATTTTATTTGTCCGGTTTTGCAAAATTCGGTAATGTAATAACAACCGTTAAAAAAGTTCAACATCGGTTTCTTGTTTGTTTGCATGCCGTTGCGGAAAGATATTCTTTCGCCATTTTCGTTAGGACAAAAAGATTTAAACTCAAAATTGTTTGCCAAATCCTGGTAGTCTTGGGGTATTTTGTTTGTTTTTCTCATTGTAAGATAGATGGCATTTGCCAGCGCGTCGGCGTCATCGCAGGTAAGATCTCTTGCCCTATCCATTATTGACGGGCGCAGATCGCTGCTGTATACGATGTCTTTCAATTTAGCGCCGCCTCCGTAAGAGTCGGCTATACCCAAACTGTGGCCGACTTCGTGTATTAGTACCTGTTGCATAATGGCGGGGGAAGCTTGTCTTAAATATATGAATGTGCTAAGAAGGCCTTTGTCAAAAGAGCCGGAAGCTAAAGTTTTCAAACGGTTCCAGTAAGGGTCATCTGTTTCCAAAATGCCAATGGATAATCCTGCGTTTATGCTTACAAGTTCCTCATCTGCATGGTAAAGTACTTTTTCCGACATTCCAAATTCTATTATATCCCGCATAAAGGAAAATTCTTCCTCGCGGTTTTGGGCTGTTATTAAATCGTTAAGATTTTCGAACCAGGCATTATAAGCTTTAGTCGGATCTACTGTTGCTTTATCCGGTGTCAGCGGCGTTTGCGTGTTGTTTTGCCTTATGAATATTAGGTAGGCAATACTTTCTTGGTTCACGATATGGTCAATGGCGTATCTTTGGCTGCCGCGAATATCGGAATCTAAATGCGATTGCAAAAGCACATACGGCGCCGCATAAAGGGCCGACGACGTAATTGCAAATAAAAGAGAAAATAAAAGTTTATTCATAATTAAAGTCTATATAAAAGAAAATAAAAAATACAGGGTAAAAAGACCTAAATTCATTTGGGCCTTTAGGGCGTAAAAATGATACTGTTAAAGCGGACGCAATATTCAGAAGTTGTTTTAAGCAATATCAAAGTATTTTATATTCTTGTTAAGCCTTTAATATTCTTGCCAAAATCCACGATATCCTTATCAGTTATTTTCAGGTCCTCATAGTTGACGGCTGCGTTGCTGTGCGGATAATATTCGTTAAGATATTCCTGCCAGCGTATTCCTTGTTGTAAAATCTGTTCGGGTGCTGCGCCCGTTTCAAAAACTCCGTAGGGTTTTTCCCCGTCGTATCGGAAAAGGTTATAAATCTTGCGCAGTTCTTGCCGCATAGCCGGATTGTTTATGCCTATTTCTTCAATGGGTTGGCTGCTGTAATAAAATTTCATTCCCACAAAAGATGAAGGGGTGAGGGTATCGTATAGCATTGCCACTCTTTCCGCAAGCGAATATAAGAAAGCGTATCCGTCATCTAAAAGAGCATAGATATATAATAACCCTCCGTCTTTATCTTTGACTCTTACGGTTGTTTTGGCCGTTCCCTCTTTAAATCTTATTTCCCGTATAATATTGGCTACGTGTTCATAGATGACGGTATTCTTTGCGGCGGGTATTTTCTCTTGGGCGCCTGAGTATAAGTCTACAAATTTGAAAGTTAAATTCTGCTCCAAGGATATATCTGGTTTTTCCGCTTGATATGGAATAGACTCGCAAACCTTTTTCCTTTCTTTTTTAAATAGATTGATAGGTTCTAACGCATTTATTTCCAAAGTGTCTTTAATGTCGCCGTTTTTGCAAAACTCCACTATATAGTAATGCCCTTTTACGTAAGAGATAATAGGCTTTCTGTTAATTTGTTTAGTATCTCTTAAAATTACAGGTTCTTGATTTTCGGTTCGGCAAAACGATTTGAACTCAAAATAGTTTATAAGTTTTGCTTTAAACTTTTCCTGTGTTTTTTTATTGTCCTTAAGTGCTTTGAGGGGTTGATCTGCTTCTTTGATGAAATACTGAGGCAGCTTGTTTTTATATCGTAAGGTTTTATATATAACATTCATTAAGGCGTCGGCATCATCGCAGGTGAAAGTTAACTCCTTTCCCATTAAGGAAGGTTTTAAGTCGCTGCCGTATTCTATTTCTTTTAACATTGGTCCGCCCATATAAGCATCGCTTATTCCCAAGCTGTGGCCTACCTCGTGGGTGAGAACCTTTTGAAGGTCCTTTTCGCTTTCCATATTGATATATATAAAGATTTTGTCGTAATCCCTTAAGAAAAGCCCGCCCGCCAAAGTTTTTATTGTTTTCCAATAAGGATCGTTTTCAAAAGCGAGATATACCGTAAGTCCATTTGCTTTGTCGATGTCATTTTCGTATTCCGGATATACTACTTTATCCGACATCCCGAAATCTATTATATCTTGAAAGAAGGCAAACTCTTCCTGCCGCCCTTGTTTGACTATGAAATCGTTAAGATTTTTAAACCAATCGTTATAGGCCTTTGTGACGTTTACCGGGCTGTTTTCCTGGCTTATGGGTATTTCTGCGCCGCTTCTTTTGTCTATAATTTTGAAAGGCGCGGGAGTCATGTCGACTATATGGTCTATGATGTATTCTTTTTGGCCCTTATTGCGGTAGAAATCGCTTCGTGTTTTCAAGAAATACTGGCTGCTCGCGGCGAAGGCCGGGCAGGCACCGTAAAGGGTAGCGAACAATAGTAATAAAAAACTCTTCATATTTAAAATTTATATAAATAAAAGCGTAATGAAAAGAGCTAAAAGGCCCATTTAAAGGTGGGCCTTTTGGCACGAAGACTAGTTGCGATCTTGCGCTTAAATGGTAAAGTTTATTTCTTTTTTGCTTGTTCTTCTTTTTGTCTGAATACGCTTATAAGCTGTTGGCTGTAAGCGTAGAATTTATAGAAATCGCCGGAGGTGTTTCTTGCCGACAGTTCATCAATGGTAATATAGAAAGTCTTGTTTTTATTTATGACGAAAAGCGTTATTTTGGATGGATCCTTTGGCTCAGGCAGAATGTCGCAAGGCATCATTTTGTCGCAGAGTTTGGCGCCTTCCTCTATAAAGGTAAGGGCGGCGTTCTTTACGCTGTCCTCGTTCTCTCCGATAAGCCCGCCTATGCCTGCGGGGCTGTTGTTTTCGAAGTAGAGGCTGGCGTTGCCCAATACGGAGGCTGCCAAGATGATATTTTTTAGTATGCCGTTATGGTCCTTCATACAATATTCCAGCCCGGCCACCAGGATTTCTTCCTTGCCGATGCCTTTAAGTTCTTTTTTGCTTTCCAAATTGTTTACGTCCAGCCAGAAGCCTCTCATATTTTTATAGGCGTTATTCATAGCTACCCCCTTGCTAAGCAAATCTTTTTAATATACATTGAAATTATATCAGTTCTCGGAGGTTTTATGCAGGCTAAAGGCAGAGTTGTTATCTTGATGATGGATTCTTTCGGCATCGGCGGCGCTAAGGATGCGGCTTCTTTTGGAGATGAAGGTGCAAACACTTTTTTGCACATAGCCGAAAACTATAAAAATCTTAGGGTGCCTAATTTAAAGAAACTTGGTCTTGTAGAGGCGGGCAAGGCTTCTTGCGGAGTATCCGCCCCTACCGACGAAAGCGCGAAAGCGGATTTTGATTTGCCTTCAAAATATGGATATATGAAGGAAGTAAGCAAAGGGAAAGACACTTCTTCCGGCCATTGGGAAATGGCTGGCGTGCCGGTAACTTTTAATTGGGGTTATTTTAAACCGGAGTATCCGTCTTTTCCGGAGGATTTGATAAAAGCGATATGCGAGGAAGCCGGCCTAAAGGGAATACTGGGCAATAAGGCGGCTTCGGGCACGGTGATAATAAATGAACTCGGCGAGGAGCATATAAAGACGGGTTTGCCGATATGCTATACTTCGGCCGACAGCGTGTTCCAAATCGCGGCGCACGAAAAATATTTCGGTTTGGATAAATTATATCGTCTTTGCGAGATAGCTTTCAAACATTTAAAGCCATACAATATAGCGCGCGTAATAGCGCGGCCTTTTGAGGGCGAGAAAGCGGGCGAATTTAAACGCACTAAGAACCGCCACGATTATTCCGTCAAGCCGCCCGCTCCCACGGTGCTTGATATTATGAAAGAGGCTGGCGGGCAGGTAATATCTGTCGGAAAAATATCCGATATTTTCGCCGCGCAGGGCATTACCCGCGCGGTAAAAGCCAGCGGTCTTGAGGAGCTTTGGGATGTAACTTTAAGCGAAGTTAAATCCGCGCCCAAAGGCAGCATAATATTTACCAACTTTGTGGATTTCGATATGACTTGGGGCCACCGCCGCGATATAAAAGGCTATGCCGAAGGTTTGGAATATTTTGATTCCAGATTAAAAGATTTGGCGGCGATACTTGAAGATGAAGACATCGTCTTTATAACCGCCGACCACGGCTGCGATCCGCATTATAAAGGCAGCGATCATACCCGCGAGCAGGTGCCGGTGATAATGTTCGGCAAGAAGGTTGAACCTGGCTTTATCGGCGGGCGGGAGAGTTTTTCGGATATAGCCGCGACGATAGCCGATTATTTTAAGCTCAAAGCGCCCTTAAACGGAAAGAGTTTCCTCTAAGCAATTAAATCATAAAAAGATAAGCCCCCGCGGTTATGCGGGGGTTTTCGCGTTTAAATTTTGTCGGCGCCATTATCCCAACAATCTGCGCCCGGCAAGAATTGCCGCCAAGGGGCGGGTAGGCTTATAACGTTCGAAAATCATTTTGGCTATTGAGGTAAGCGGTACGGCCAGCAAAGCTCCCATAACGCCCCAAACCAAAGCCCAAAAGATTAAACAGGCTATAACTATTACTGGGTTTAAATCCATACCCTTGCCCAGCCATTTCGTTTCAAGTATATTGCCTATGACGAAATGTATCGTAATCAACAAGGAAATCGCCAATATTATATGCCAGTCAAACCCGTATTGCAGGAAAAGCACCGGTATCGGCAGCATAGTGGCTATAAAAGGCCCGATGTTTGGGATAAAATTCAGCGCGAAGGTAATAAACGCTATCATTAAAGCCAGCTCTGCCCCGACCAAAGTAAGCGTAAGCCAGGTAAAGAAACCCGTCAATAGAGAAACGAGGATTTTTATTATCAGGTAATAGGAAATTTGCTTTTCTATATTGCTTACGAAATTTGTTTTTTCCTTGGTGCTGCTCATAAAAATAAATATTACGAACAGCGAAATTAAACCCGCATTGGTGAATATGGAAACAATATTGCTGCCCATGGTTTTGACCATATTGAAAACGGGTATATTGTTAAGGTAGTTCATCAGCACTTCTGAGTTTAACACTATGCCCATTTTTTGCGCCGTCAAAATAAACCAGTCGATGGTATCATTAAGTTTTGAGGCGTAAATATCGGTGCTTTGGATAAAAGATTCTATTGAGGCGGAAATGAAGAATATCGAAAGAACCGAAAGGCAAACGAACAACAATACCGTAGCCAAAAGGCCCAGAAAGGTAGGGACGTGCCATTTTTCTTTCATATACGCCGCGGCGGTATTTAAAAGCATGTAGATAAAATAAGCGATTACGAAAGGCATTAAAATGACTCTCGTGTAAACCAGAAACGCCGTAAGCGCGCCCGCGGCGAGTATCATCAGGCAGACATTATTTGCCGCGGCGAACTGTTCCAACTTTTTATTTATATTATTTGTCTTCATCTATATCCTTAAGCCATAAATCTCCGCCGATGTCGCTTGGCAGGCGCAGGTCCGCGCGCGGGCTTATGGCGGCGGAGCCTATTTTCGGGCCGTCGGGCAGGCAGGATCTTTTAAACTGCTGGCTGAAAAATCTTCTAAAAAACACTCTAAGCCATTTGAGTATTTGATTTTTGGAATATTTATCTTTAAAAGCGTATTGTGCCAGGAATAGTATCTTTTTCGGCTCGAAGTTATATCTCAAAAAATAATACAGGAAGAAATCGTGCAGTTCATAGGGACCGACAAAATCTTCCGTCTTTTGAGCAATTTTCCCGCTTTTGTCCGCGGGCAGAAGCTCGGGGCTGATTGGGGTATCGACAATATCAAGCAATATGTTTTTTACTTCCGAATTGTCGTTCTTTTGCGCCAAATATTTGACCAAATGTTTTACCAAAGTTTTTGGCACACCGCAGTTGACGCCGTACATAGACATATGATCCCCGTTGAACGTAGCCCAGCCCAAAGCCAATTCCGACATATCGCCAGTACCTATAACCAACCCGCCGTATTTGTTTGCCAGATCCATCAGTATTTGTGTGCGTTCGCGTGCTTGGGCATTTTCATAAACGGAATCTTTCAAATTCTTGTTATGCCCTATATCTTTAAAGTGCGTTAGGCAGGCTTGTTTAATGTCTATCTCCTTAAAATCTGCGCCCAGCAGTTTGATTAGTTTTACGGCGTTGCGGTAAGTCCTGTCCGTGGTGCCGAAACCTGGCATTGTAACGGCCAGGATATCGCTTGCGGGCAAATTGAGTCTATCAAGAGTTTTTTTGCAGATTAAAAGCGCCAAGGTGGAATCCAGCCCGCCCGAAACCCCTATAACCAGTTTGCGTGCTTTGGTGTGCATGATGCGTTTTGCCAAAGCGGCGGCTTGGATTTCCGTTATTTCGGAAAATCTTTCTTCCGCGGCGAAGCCCTGAGGCACGAAAGGAGATGAATTTATTTTTCTGCTTAGTTTTATTTCTTTAGCGCCTGAGTTTATTTCAACAGTTCTGTATTCTTTTTTGCAGTTTGACGCGCAGTCTTTAAAAGTGGTGTTTGTCAGCCTTTCGTTCCTTAAGGCTTGGACGTCAATTTCGCTCATCATTATTTGCGGTTTTAGGCTGAAGCGTTCGGATTTTTCAAGCAAGGTCCCGTTTTCAAAAATAAAGGCGTTGCCGGCAAAAACGGCGTCGCTTGTAGATTCTCCGAAGCCGCAAGAGGCATAGACATATCCCGCCAGGCACCTTGCCGATTGCTGGCTTGCCAAACTTTTAAGATATTGATATTTGCCGGTAAGCTCATCGGAGGCGGAAAGATTGAAAATGATTTCCGCGCCCGCCTGCGCCGCGAAGGAAGAAGGCGGTATCGGCGCCCAGAGGTCCTCGCATATTTCTACGGTGAAAACGGCGTCTTTTGTCTTAAAGAGCAAATCCGTGCCGAGAGGTATTTCTTTCCCGCCGATGATTATCGTTTTGTTTTGTATATCGGCGGCGGAAGAAAAATATCTTTTCTCGTAAAATTCTTTATAATTGGGCAGGAAGGTTTTGGGTACTATCCCCATTATTTCGCCTTTATGCAATACGGCCGCGGCGTTTATCAGTTTGCCCTCAAACAACAAAGGCAAACCCAATATCGTCACGATATCCAAGGCCTTAGTTTGTTGCGCCGCTGTCAAAAGTTGTTTAAGAGCGGCATTTATCAATAGCGGATTAAGAAACAAATCCCCGCAGGTATAACCCGTCAAAGAAAGCTCTGGCAGCAGGGCGAAATTCGCTCCGCGCGAAGATGCTTCCTTAACCGCTTTGACTATTTCCGCTCGGTTAAATTCCGTATTTGCCGGCAGCACTTGCGGTATTATCGCGGCCGCCTTTATAAAACCGTAATTCATAATATATAAATTAGCAAAAAAAGGGGGAAAACGGCAATTTTGCCAATATTATTTTATCCCCGTTACTTTATAGCCCGCGTTTTCTACCGCGCGGATAATATCTTGGTCCGAAATGTTTTGCGGTATTTGGGCCGTGGCGGTTTTTGCGTTCAAGTCTATTTCAGCATCTATTCCCAAAGCCGCCAGCGCGGTTTTGACTCTGCCCGCGCAGTGTTGGCAGGCCATACCTTCAATATGGATAATTTTTGTCATATAATTCTCCTTGTTTTTTACGGGATTGAAATTGGCGAGTCTTAAAGAGTTTAAAACTACGCAAACGGAACTTAAAGCCATAGCGCTGGCGGCGAACATGGGGTTTAGCTGCCAGCCCAAGGCTTTATAGAAAACGCCTGCCGCCAGCGGTATGCCCGCGGCATTATAAAACAGCGCCCAAAACAGGTTTTGCTTGATGTTGGTTATCGCCACGCGGCTTAGTCTAATGGCGTAGGCCGCGTCGGAAAGTTTATCGTGCATAAGCACTATGTCGGCAGAGTCTGCGGCGATATCACTGCCTGCGCCGATGGCTATGGCGAGGTCTGCCCGGGCGAGGGCGGGGGCGTCGTTTATGCCGTCGCCTATCATCGCGGCGGTTTTGCCCTGCTTTTGAAGATCTCGGACGAAATTTTCTTTATCCGCGGGCAATACTTCCGCTTTAAAATTTTCTATTCCCAGTTCTTTTGCCAAAGCCGAAGCGGTAAGTTCATTGTCGCCCGTAAGCATATATACTTCAAGGCCCATTTCACGAAAGGCTTTTAAAGCCTCTTTGGCGTCGGGTTTGATTTGGTCGGCCAAAGCGATTAGCCCCAATGCGGTTTTGTCTTGAGTGAAAAACAAAACCGTTTTGCCTTGCTCAGAGAGCTGACGCGCTTTTTGTTTAAATTCCGATACGTCTACGCTTTCTTTATCCATCAATTTTAAATTCCCGGCTAAAGTTTCTTTGCCTTGACACAACGCTTTTACGCCGAAGCCTTCTCCGTAGCGGAAGTTTTCGGCCTTAAACGGGGTTATGTTGTTTTGCTTTGCGTAATCGGTTATGGCTTTGGCCAAGGGGTGGGAGGATAAAGCCTCTATGCCGGCGGCGGCCGAGATAAGTATATTTTCATCCTTTGCGACGATATCCGTTACCGCGGGCTTGCCTTGCGTCAGTGTGCCGGTTTTATCCAAGACTATACAGTCAATTTTTATGCCCGTTTGAATGCTTTTTGCGTTTTTTATCAAGACGCCGTTCCTTGCGCCGCTGCCGGTAGCGCACATAATGGCGGTAGGCGTAGCCAAGCCCAAAGCGCAAGGGCAGGATATTACCAATACCGCAACGGCGCAGTTAAGCGCGAAGGGGAAAGAATACCCCGCCAAAAGCCAGATAACTGCGCTTATTAATGCTATGGCGATTACCGCAGGCACGAAAACGGAGCTTATTTTGTCGGCCAGTTCGGCTATCGGCGGCTTTGAGGCATTTACGTCCCTCATTAATTTGATTATTTGGGCAAGAGTTGTATTATCGCCGACTTTTTCCGCCTTAAAAATAAAATATCCGTCGGTATTTATCGTCGCGCAAATTACTTTGTCGCCCGCTTTTTTGTGTACGGGGACGCTTTCCCCGGTGACGAACGATTCGTCCATAAAACCTTCGCCCTTGTCAATAATACCGTCCGCGGGGAGGCGCTGCCCGCTTCTTATGACTATCAAATCGCCTTGTGTGAGTTGGGCTACGGGTATATTTTGGTTTTTGCCGCCGCGGATAACCTCCGCCGTTTGGGGCGCCAAATCGATAAGTTTCTCTATGGCTTTGGAAGTGCGGCTTTTGGCGCGTTCCTCCAGAAATTTGCCAAGACTTACAACGCTTAGGATCACTGCCGCGGATTCAAAATACAGGCTGTGCGACAGATGTTCGGCGTGGCCGTAGTCGCCAGCTTTCGCCGCCAGCAATATCCCCGCTAAGGAGTATAAACTGTAAAACAAAGCCGCGCCCGAACCTATCGCTACCAGGCTGTCCATATTGGGCGAGCCTTTAAAAAGGCTCCTAAAGCCGGATAGAAAATATCTAAAATTCAGGCCGACGATCGCCAGAGTAAATAAAGCCTGCAGACAGCCGTTCAAGACGGGCGAAAGGGCTTTTGCCAAGGGTAGGCCGAACATAGCCCCCATGGATATATACATCAGCGGTATTAGAAGAATAAAGGAAAGGATAAGCCTTTTCTTTGTGGGGGAAAAATCTTTTTTTGCGGGCGCGGCGTTATTTTGCAGGACGCTTGCGCCGTATCCCGCCCGTATTACGGCGGAGATAATATCCCGCTCGGATACGGCGTCTTCCTCAAATTGTACGCTTAGCGTGTTAAGCAACAAGTTCACGCGCGCTTCTTTGACGCCTTTAAGGGCGCGTACGCTTCTCTCCACCGCCGCAGAGCAGGCGGCGCAGGACATTCCAGTAATCAAAAAAGTTTGTTTCATAACGCTTTAAAGCAGGCTTTGTTTTTTGGAAACCGCTTTTACTTGTTTTCGGAATAAGACTTCATCCTGTCGGAAAAGTCATTGTTCCTTAACATTTTGCGAAACTCCTCTATCGGTACGGGTTTGGAGAACAGATACCCCTGCCCCATATCGCAGCCTATTTCCTTTAAAAATTGTGCCTGTTCGCAAGTTTCCACGCCTTCGGCAACTATGGTTATCCCGAGGGACTTCATCATCTTTACCGTTCCGGCGATAATATCTTTCGCTCTTTGCGGGTCCCCTTGCGTTTTGAGAAATTCTTTATCCATTTTCAAAGTGTCAAAATGCAGGCTTTTCATCACGTTGAGCGAGGAATACCCCGCCCCAAAATCGTCTATCGCTATAAGATAGCCCTCTTTGTGGAATTGTTTGATTACTTCTTCCATCTTGTCCAAATTGTCCAGCAAGGTGCTTTCGGTAATCTCGGCCTCAAGCAGGTTTGGCGGAATTTTGTAAAAATCCGCCGTTTGTTTAAATTCTTCGCAGAATTTTGGATTGTTTATATGCAGCCTGGAAAAATTTATGGCCAAGTGCACCGGTTCCAATCCCTCATCAATACAGGCGCGCAGTTCCTTGGCTGCGCTTTCCAGCATAAACATATCAAGATCCAAAATAAAACCGTTGCTTTCGAATATCGGGATAAATATGTCGGGCATTATCATTCCTTTTGCGGGATGCTGCCAGCGCACCAATATTTCCGCGCCTTCCATCTTGAGGCTGTTTAAATTTACTTTAGGCTGAAAATATATTTTGAACTGCTCATTGGCGAGGGCTTCCCGCATGCCGTTTTCTATGGATTTTTCCGTAAGGATTTGCTTTATGGAAAAGTCGCGGTAAAAGGCGAAATTTGTAGATTTATTCTTTTTTACTTCCGAACACGCCAAATTGACTCTGTCTAGCATAAGGTAGAAAGGCAAGCCTCGCTCTACCGGGAATATTCCGCAGTTTGTTATTATTTCATAATTCAAATCGGTGGAGGCATAACAGTTTTTTATTTCTTTGCATATTTCGCGTATGCGTTTTTCTATTTCCTCTTTCTCTTTGTATTCTATTATCAGCAGGAACTTGTCGCCGGAAAATCTGGCGAAAGTTTCGTGTTCTTTTAAATGGTCTTTTAATACATTGGAAATATGTATAAGCACCATATCGCCCTGCCTGAAGCCGTAAAGCTCGTTGATTACCTTAAATTTATCTATATCAAGCAGTACCATGGCGTAATTTGCCTCTTTGTTTTCCGCCAGCAGTTTGGAAAGATCCATCTTGAGCTTATTTAGATTGCCGCTTTCGGTAAGCGGATCTATGAACGCGCTTTGATAAAAAGCTTTTTTGTTTTTTGTTTCCGTTCTTTTGATATGCATCATCAGCAGGGTGAAAATCAATATAATTTCCAGGCACAGCGCAATTGACATCAACATTACTTGGTTTACCCTGCCCATAAAAGGTTCCGTAGGCAGAACGAAAAGCAAATACCAGTCGTTTACGCCCAGCGGCATATAGGCCATAAACTTATGTTCCCCTTTTACTTTCAAGCTGGCAATTCCGCTTTTGCCTTGCAGCAGTTCCTTGACAAAAATATCTATATTTTTTGGTTTCTCGAATTTGATGCCCTGCATGTATTCCAGCAAGTTCTTTGCCGTTTTTACCGCTTGGTGATGGGCGGACTTAATAATAAGGGTTCCGTCATTGTTGACGATATAGGAATAGCCGTGCCCTCCGAATTTGGAGACTTCCAAAATCCTTTCATAATAGAAAGTTGGGTGCGTGGCGAATATCGCTGCCTGAGGCTTGCCGTATACGAACACTGGCGAAGCTATAACCACAAGCTGCTTGTCGCTGTAAGGGTCGGCAATGGGGCCCGCTATTACGGTTTGGCCGTCCAATATCTTTTCCATATCCTCTTTGGGTAGGAAGTTTTTAACCATGGAATGATCGTGAAAATAGGCTTCGCCTTCATCGAGTATTATGCCCATCTGCGTAAAATCGTTGTTGCGGGTTTCTTCGTCGAGGATGTCTATAAAGGTATCAAGGTCGGTTATATTATAGTATTGTGCCATAATGCCGGCAACAGCCTTTACCGTTTGTGTTTCTTCTTTAAGTTTTGAACTTAAGGCGTTTGCTTCCATTTCAGCTATTTCGGTAATATTGCCGCGCATATCTTTTTTTAGATTTCTCTGCAGAATATCAAGATAGGCGAAAAGGCTCGCCACCAGCAGAATTACCGTAATTGAAATAAAAAACCAAAAATTTTTATAAATTGCTTTCGTTTTTTCGTGCATAACAATAACCTCTAGCCTCTTTAATTTATATTAGCAAAAATAGAGGCTTGATTAAAAAGGGAACTATATTTTGTACAATAGTTCTGCTTGAGTTTTATTTGAAAAAACGGAGGTCGTTTGAAATGAAGAAATTGTTAGCGTTAATGGCAGGGTTTGGCTTGTTAACGGTTTTTGCCTATGCCGCACAAGATACTTGCACTTGCCACAAGACGGATCTTACCTGCAGGACTATGTGTATTGAGAAACTTTCCAAAAACTGCAATAAAAAAGATTGTGCAAAAAAAGTGGAAGCCCAAAAGGCGGCTATCAGAGCCGAAGTAAAGAATAAAGGGAATCAAGTCAAACAGCTTAAGGAGAGCTTGAAAACCTCAGCCCAAAGCGGAAGCTCATCGGTAAAGGCCAAATATGAAGAGGCCAAAGCCGGTGCCAAAGCGAAAAACGAGCAGTCCAAAGCCAAGGCCGAGCAAAAAATAGCCGACGCCAAAGCCCAGTATAAAGAGGCCAAAAGCAATATAAAAGAAGCCGCGGCGGAAAATAAAGACTCGGTAAAAGCGCGCTATGAACAAGCTAAAGCCGACGCCGAAGCGGCCAAAGACGCCGCAGAGGAAAAAGCCGAGCAAAAAATAGCCGATGCCAAAGCCCAGTATAAAGAGGCTAAGGCCAAAGCTGAAAATAAAGAGCAAAAAGAGCGGGCTAAAGCCAAGTATGAAGAGGCCGTTGCCAAAGCCAAAGCCGATAAAGAAGCCGCAAAAGCCAAGGCTAAACAAGCCAAAGCCGATGCCAAAGCTGAATTTGAAGCTTGGGAAAACGCTTTTAAGAAATAAAGCTTAATCGGATAGAAATTGAATCCGCCCGTCAATTACGGGCGGATTTCTGTTTTGGAAAGAAAGCAAACAAACCTGTTTTTGTATTGTGTGGAAATATTGCAAATGATCTATTCTACGTACGGTTTTATGCGTTTGTGTATGCGTTGAGCGATAATCGCATATCCTTTGGCGTTGGGGTGTATCATATCGGATTTAAGAGAGCGGTCCGTAAAAATGCCGGCCATTATCGCGGGAACGAACACAGCTTTCTTTTCTTTGGCTAAGTCCTTCATCAAATCCGTATATTTTCCCATGCCCGGCCCGCCGGTATCTACTATCACCGCTATTGCGCCTCTTCTTTGAACATAGTCGACAATATCGTTTAGGGCTTGCTTTGTTTGATCGAAGGGGCGTTTGCGCATATAATCGTTTGCGCCAAACTCTATCAAGACCATATAAGGGTTATAATCGTCCAATTCGGCGATTCTTTCAACTCCGTCTTGGGCGGTATCGCCGCTTACGCCCAAGTTGATGATTTCCCGGCCGATTATTCCGCCCAGCACTGCGGGGTAACTTTCATCTTTTGGGGCACCGTAGCCGTAGGTCAGGCTGTCGCCGAAGGCGATAATGTCGCTGCCGCTATTGCCCATATTGGCGGGTTTGCCGGAGCAAGCGCTTATCAGGAGTAACATAAAGGCTAAATAATAAAATCGCATACAAGGAATATTACCATTTTTTATATACTATTAGTAAATAAGGAGTATCCCCATGGTTAAAATAAACGAAAATTATCTTAATTTGGAACAAAATTATCTTTTCCCGGCCATTGCCAAAAAGGTGAAGGAATATAAGGAAAAACATCCTTCGGCCGATATTATCAGTTTGGGCATAGGCGACGTTACCCGCCCTCTGCCCAAGGCCTGTGTGGAGGCGCTTCATAAAGCGTCCGATGAGATGGCTGACGAAAGAACTTTCCGCGGCTACGGCCCCGAGCAGGGATATTCCTTTTTAATTGAAGATATTATAAAGAACGATTACGAAGCCTTCGGTATAGAACTTTCCCCGCAGGAGGTTTTCGTAAGCGACGGCGCCAAGTGCGACGTGGGCAATATACAGGAGATTTTCTCGGACGATATTACGGTCGCGGTGGCCGATCCGGTATATCCCGTTTATTTGGACACGAATATAATGGCCGGGCGCAAAGTGTTAAAACTGCCCTGCCTGGCGGAAAATAATTTCGCGCCAAAAATACCTGATTTTAAGGCTGATTTAATCTACTTGTGTTCCCCCAACAATCCTACCGGCGCGGTTTTGAGCAAGGCTCAACTTAAAGAATGGGTGGATTATGCCAAAAAGAACGGTTCGGTAATAATATTTGATTCCGCCTATAAAGAATACATTCGCCAGCCAGATTTGCCGCGTTCGATTTATGAGATTGAAGGCGCCAAAGAAGTGGCGATAGAGGTTCGTTCTTTCAGCAAGACGGCGGGCTTTACTGGCCTTAGATGCGCCTATATGGTTGTTCCGCTGGCTTTGAAGGGTGCGGGCAAAGGCAAGGAAGTTCTTTTAAACGATTTATGGCGCAGGCGCCATTGCACCAAGTTCAACGGCGTCCCCTATATAGTTCAGCGTGCGGCGCAGGCAGTATACAGCGAGCAGGGCAAAGCGGAGGTAAAGCAGCTTATAGAATATTATATGACCAATGCTTCAATAATAAAAAAGGGGCTTTCCTCTTTGGGTCTTACGGTATACGGCGGGGAGAACGCGCCTTATATTTGGCTTAAGCTGCCTAGCGGTGTAAAGTCTTTTGATTTTTTTGATATCTTGCTAAGCCAGGCCAATGTCGTGGGTACGCCCGGCAGCGGGTTCGGCGAATGCGGGGAGGGCTTTTTCAGGCTGACCTCGTTTGGCTCGCGCGAGAATACCATAAAAGCCGTGGAGAGGATAGAAAAACTTAAATTATGAAGAAAATACCCTTTATTAAAATGGACGGATTGGGCAATGATTTTTTTATCATCGAGCCCGCAAACTGCGGCATTAAACTCAGCGCCAAAGATATACAGCGCCTTGGCGACAGAAAAACGGGCGTCGGGTTTGACCAGCTTTTTGTTTTAAAACCTTCAAAGAAAGCCGATATTAAAATGGTCATTTATAATTCCGACGGGAGCGAAGCTGGCGCCTGCGGCAACGGCGCGCGCTGCGTGGCGGACTGGGTGTTTAAAAATAGGGGCGTAAAAGAGTGCACCATAGAAGCGCCCGGGGAAAAGATTCTTAAAGCATATAAAGGCAAAATGGTAACCGTAAATATGGGCCCCGCGAAAACCAATTGGGACGAAATACCGCTAAGCCGGAAAGTGGATACGCTACGTCTTCCGCAGATATTGCCCGCTTTTGACGCGCCTTGCGCGGTGTCTATGGGTAATCCGCACTGCGTATTTTTTGTCAAAGACATAAAGAAAATAAATTTGGCGCAAAACGGCCCGGAAGTGGAATGGCATCCGCTGTTTCCTCAGCGTACCAATGTGGAGTTTGCCCAGATAATAACACCATCAAGAATACGTATGCGTGTTTGGGAGCGAGGCGCGGGCATAACTTCCGCCTGCGGCAGCGGCGCTTGCGCGGTGCTGGTAAGCGCGGTAAGACGGGGCCTAACAAAGAATAAGGCCGAAATCATAGCCGACGGCGGAACTTTGGTGATAGAAATAAATAAAGCGGGTGATGTTTTGATGAGCGGGCCCGTCCATACCGCTTTTACTGGTGCGGCCTATCTGTAAAACCCGAACAATCTGCTTTTAGGCAATAAAAAACCGCGCGTATTTTACGCGCGGTTTCTGTTTATGGCTTTAGTTTAAAATAAATATCTGGCGTTTAAGCCCCATACCGCCGAGGTGGTGACATCCTTGGTGTGTTTTTCTATGTTGTAGTAGGGCGTAAGGGCGAATCTGTCCTGTATGATTTCGCGAGAATAGTCTATGCCGAAAGCAAATCCGAAGAAATCTTCCTCAAAGCCGAAATATCCTTTTAGCCCCAAAGAAAAGCCCAAAGAATTATAATCGTCCCAATAGTATTTCGCCAAACCGGTTAAATCCCATACCGATCCGGCAGACATGGCGTCGGTGGAGCTCATATATTTAAAGCCGAAGCGAGAGCCCAAAGTAAAATTGTCAAGCAGGCTCGTTGAGCCTATTGTGCCGTGCATCGCGAAATCGGTGGAGCCTTTGGCCGCGCCTTCGTCGCCGTTAAAAGGGGAATCAAACATCTTAGGGCTGAAGTAGACATCCAAGTCCAAAAATCTGCCGTGGCTGATTTCGCTCATAAATCTATATTTGCCGTATATGGCGATGTCTTGCAGGCCGCTGTCTTCGTGTTTTATATCCGCCCAGCCGAAAGATAAGCCTATCATCAAATTGTCGCGAAATCCGGCGCTAAGGCTTTCGTAAAGGCCCCAGCTTTTGTCAAGTTTAAACGCATTGTTCGTAAACCCCAAAGAGGTATCCGATATTATTTGGCCTTGCGCGGGCATAAAAAACGGATCAGTAATATTTAGCGCTTTGGCGTTTGCCGGCAAAATTAAAGCCGCGGCAAGAAGCAGAATATACTTTTTCATGGCAACTCCTATTTTTTAGATTAAAATTATATACTTATAATATCATTTTAAGGAGGTTATGCAAGAATGATTTTTATAGAAACCTTATTTCCCACCCTGCCGCCTCAGCTCAAATATCTTATAGGCGTGGCTCTGCTGATTGTATGTATAGCGCTGTCCAAATATATAGCCAAGGGCCTGCAGATAGCTGTGGAAAAACTGCTGGAAAAAAGAGCGGTTATATCCAAAGGGTGGCTGCCCCTAATGTCGAAGAACAAATTGTTCAGCAATATCTTCTTCGCGTTTGCGGTTTCTTTCCTGGCTTCTTCTTTGCCGTTTTTTATAGGGGAATATTATCCCAATATCAGTTCAATGATATCGCGCGTATTAAGCTGCTTGGGGATTATTATGTTCACCTTGGTTTTCTGTTCGGCTTTGAGTGTTATATCGGATAAATTTTCGCGCAGCATAAAATTGCCGGTTAAAGGGATAGTACAGGCCATAAAGGTGATATTGTGGATAGTGGCCATTATTCTGATGATGTCGGCGCTGCTTAACAAAGAACCTCTTTACTTCCTGGGCGGCTTGACCGCTTTATCGGCCGTAATATTGTTGATTTTTAAAGATTCCATATTGGGTTTAACCTCGGGCTTTCAGCTGCTTCTGAACGATTTGGTAAGGGTCGGCGACTGGATAGAAATACCCAGCCAGGGCGCGGACGGCGAGGTCGTCGACATTCTGCTTACCACCATCAGGGTAAGGAATTGGGATAATACCATAGTTAATGTGCCGGCTTATGATTTGATAGCCCATTCTTTCACCAATTGGCGCGGAATGACGGAATCCGGCGGGCGGCGCATAAAGCGGGCGATAAACATAGATATGAAGAGTATCCGTTTCCTTAAGGACGAAGATATAGAAAAGCTTAAACATATGAATTTGTTGAAAGATTATCTTTCCGCCAAGGAAAGGGAAATAGAGGAAATAAACAAAAAGCGCGGCGTTAAGGAAGATAATTATAATGCGCGGCGCCTTAGCAATATAGGCACTTTTAGAGCGTATTGCTACAATTATCTTAAACAAAACCCCAATATATCGGATAAATTTACCTGTATGGTGAGGCAGCTCGCTCCCACTACCGAGGGCTTGCCTTTGGAAATTTACGCCTTTTCCTCCAATACCAATTGGACGGATTACGAGGGGATACAGGCCGATATTTTTGATCACTTCCTTTCCATAATAGATGTTTTTGACTTAAGAGTTTACCAACGCTACGGAACGGATTGAACGGTTTAATAAGTTCGCTTGAATTGGCCAAGGCGATATTAAAATGGTAAAATTATATATAAGGCGCCAGCAATAAAGCCGGTGCCTTATTATTTTAAGCGCGTTTTCGCGCGCTTAGGAGGAATAATGAATAAAATGTTTCGACTTGCCGCGTTTGTTGCGCTTTCCTGTTTTTGTACGACAACCACTCTTGGCGCGGGTTTTGGGCTGTATGAATTTAGTGCCAGAGGCAATGCCATGGGCGGCGCCGTGCTGGCCGGAGAAGCGGAGCCTGCCTCATTGGCTTTAAATCCCGCTTTGATAACCGATCTTAAAGGTACGCAGCTTCAGCTGGGCGTTACCGAAATTACGGCTTCCGCCAAGGTAAACTATAACGGCGAAGGCCAATCGCCGGACAGAGTCTGGTGGACTTTGCCCACCTTTTATTACACTCAACAGCTTTTTGAAGATTGGTACTTCGGCTTGGGCGCGTTTCCGCGTTTTGGACTTAGCGGAACTTATCCTGATAAAAATTGGGCCGGCGCGACTGATGTTTATGACGTTGACGTTCAGTCCTACTCGGTGCAGCCCACGATAGCATTCCAGGCGACAGACAGATTTTCCGTCGCCGCGGGTGCGGAAATTATGTATTTTGAGTTCAGCGAAGGCAAAAGAATACCTTTAGGCCCTTTAGGTCATAACGATCTTGAAGTCGAAGGCGACAGCTGGGGCTTGGGTGCCATTTTGGCTATGGCTTATAAAGCCAACGATAAGGTAAATTTGGGCGCCAGCTTCAGGACCAGAGTCAAACAAGGCTTAGACGGAACCAGCAAATTCTCCAACCCGATGACGATTCCCGGCGTAGGGGCTTTTATCGACGGTTCGGCTCACGGCGACATTATGCTGCCGGCTCAGCTCGCTTTGGGTATTTCTTACAGGCCTATCGACGATTTATTGATAGAGTTTAACTGGACCAATATTTTCTGGAGCAGCTTTGACGATTTGACTATCTCTTTTGAACATATGCCCGGCACCGGCGCTTCTGGTTCCAGCAGGCAGAAGAAAGAGTGGAAAGATACTTACAGAATGGGTTTGGGCGCGGAATACACGTTATCCAATGTCGTTAAACTCAGAGGCAGCTATATCTTTGACAAGACCCCGACCAACGACGATTATATGGACGTCTTGGTCCCCGTCAGCAACAGGCATTTGTTCGGCACGGGCATCGGGCTTAACTTGGGCAAAGGCTTTATATTGGATGCTTCCTACACTTTCCTTATAGGAGAGGGTATGAGCGGTACCAATATTGAAAACGGCGCCTCGGTCAGGTATGGACAGGCTTTCAGCCATATGGCCGGTTTGAGCTTGAGATATATCTTATAAAAGATTGCAAAAAGCCCCGCCGAAAAGGCGGGGCTTTTTTATTGCCTGATTTATATTAAGTTTTTATATGCTTAAAAGTTTCACGCCGAAACTTAAGGACCAGTCCATAGTTTTATTGCTTCCGCCCGCGTGCCAGCCGGGTTTAAGATACATTGATATTTCGTCAAAGAGCATGATACCCGTTTCAATTTCTATGATAAATTCATCGGAATTATTTTCATAGTCCATATAGTATTTAGGGTCAAAAAGCAACCACCAGTTATAGTCGGAAATATAGGCGGCCATAGTTCTTATTCTGCCTTTGTTGATATCGTTTCTGGATGAAGGCCCCGCTATGCTTACATAATGTTTGTATCCCAAAGCAAAGAATACTTGCGGCACAATTTCATATTCCGCAAATACCGCAGGACTAAATTGCCATTTGCCCGTACCCAGTTCGTCATACTTGGCCGAAGGGAGATAAAATTCCCACGTGGTGCCGAAAGAGAGTTTCTCTTCTTTTTTTAGCGCCGAGGCCGAAACCAATATATCGCCTATTCCGTTTTTAGAATTATCGGGGCTTTCAAATCTTTTTACTGGCACTTCGGTACCTATGGAAAATATTTTATTGAAAGAGTAATAATATTTAAGCGTCATCGCGGTTTCGGAAATGCCGGCTTTGTCATCGAAAACAGTTAATGAAGGATTAAATTCAAAGGTGGATATTTTATCCGTAGGCTTAACGCCGCGCACCTCGCATTCCGGTATTTCAACGGCGAATATATTAGACGATAAAGAAAGCAAAGTCAAAGCCGCCGATAAGAGTTTTCTTTTCATTTTACCCCCTTTGTGACATAATCTAAGTATAGTAATTTGTGATTAAAAAGCCATAGCCGCTTTAGAAATTTATGAATATACCCGCTACGGCGCTCAGGCCGATATAAACTATCGGGTGCAGTCTTATTTTGCGCATTAGAACGAACAGTATAATCATAAAAAGAATATTTTTAAGCAGGAAAAGATCTTTTATGCTTGAGGTTTGCTCGTAAAGCTCAAAATCAAATACGGATACTTTGACTATTTCCCAAACGGCTATGGTTATAAGCGCGCATACGGCGGGCCTTAAACCCGTGAAAGCGTCCGCGACGTATTTGTTTTTAATAAATTTATTTAATATCCCGGCCACTATTATTATAACTATTACCGAAGGAGTAACTATCCCCAAAGTCGCGACAATTCCGCCTAATATCCCGCCTGCGTTAAAGCCGGAGAAAGTAGCCATATTTATACCTAGCGGGCCTGGCGTAATTTCCGATACGGCAACCATATCGGCCAGCTGATGGGTGGTGAACCAACCCGTTTTTAAAGACAGCTGATACAAAAAAGGCAATGTCGCCAATCCGCCGCCTACGGCAAAGAGGCCTATTTTGAAAAATTCAATATATAAAAGCAAATATATCATTTTGAGGTTTTCCTCTTTATGGAGTTGTATATTATAGCCGCTATTGCGCAAAAGACCACCAGTAAAGCGGGCGATATTTTAAAATAGAAGTAAACGGCTAAACTAAAGGCGAACAAAAAACCCGTAAATATGCTCACTATCCCTTTTTTAAAAAATGGCAGTAAAGCATTTACTATCAAAGCGGCGACGCATATTCTTATGGAAGCGAAGAGCTTTTCCGTAATTCCCGAGCTTATATATTTAGTAAGGAACAAAGCTATAATCGTTATGATTATAATGCTTGGCGTTATTATGCCCAAAGTGGCGGACAAAGCCCCTAAAATACGGCGCTTTTGATAGCCCAGCAAAGAGGCGGTATTTACGGCTATTACACCTGGCGTTACTTGAGATACTGCAAAGAAATCCATTAAATCTTGGCGGGTCATCCATTGTTTTTTGTCTATCAGTTCCTTTTCTATTACGGGCAACATTGCGTATCCCCCGCCGAAGGTCATTGCACCGACCTTGGCGAAAGTCCAGAAAAGATCAAGTAAAGAAACATTTTTATCTTGCATATTAAAGTATTTTTAAAAGGTCTTCTATTTTGTCTACCTTGATAAACCCGTGCGATAGTTTCCCGGTGTTTAAATTTTCGTGCTGCCAAGTTAGCGCATAAGGTATCCAGACGGCTTTTGCGCCGAGTTTCACCACCGGCATTATATCCGACTTTAAGGAATTGCCCACCATAATAAATTCCTGCGGCATTACGCCCAGGCGCGCCATAAGAGTTTTATAGCCGCGGATATTTTTTTCGCTCATTATTTCTATATGGTGCAGATATTTTGTTAGGCCGGATTTATGCAGTTTTCTTTCCTGGTCCAGCAAATCGCCTTTTGTCGCAACGACCAATTTATACTTTTGGCTCAAAGTCTTAAAAGCGGTTAAGGTGCCGGGCAACAGTTTCACGGGCTGTTTTAACATTGTTCGGCCGATATTTATCATTTCGCCTATGGTGGCGGAAGGTATTTTGTTGCCGCTTATTTTTAAAGAGGTTTCTATCATTGATAGGACAAAAGCCTTGATACCGTAACCGTAAAGGGGAAGGTTTTTTATTTCAGTGGAATACAGCTCTTCTTTAGCGGCGTATTTATCGGCATATGGCGCGAGCAATACGCAAAATTGCTCTTCCGCCTGACGGAACAAGTCCTCATTTGCCCAAAGGGTATCGTCGGCGTCAAAGGCCACTATTTTTATATTGCGCATCATAATTAAATTCTACCAATTTTTAATTATAAAAAAGGCGCCGCTTTTTGGCGGCGCCTATATTTGGGGAGTTTTTATTTTTTTACCTCGAAATAGGCTTTTTTGTATTTGCATACGGGGCACATCTCAGGAGCCTTTTCACCGGTAAAGGTAAACCCGCAGTTCATACATTTCCAAGTTACTTTGCCGGTCTTTACAAATACTTCGCCTTTTTCAAGTTCGGAGAAGAGTTTTAAATAGCGCTCTTCGTGTTCCTTTTCTATTTGGGCTACTTTCTCAAAGAGGAAGGCAATATCGTTGAAGCCTTCTTCTTTAGCTTCTTTTGCGAAGTTGGCGTACATATCTGTCCACTCATAGTTTTCGCCTGCGGCGGCGTCTTTAAGGTTCTGCAAGGTGGAGGGAATATCGCCGTCGTGCAAGAGTTTGAACCATATTTTGGCGTGCTCCCTTTCGTTTTTGGCTGTTTCCTTAAAGATTGAAGCTATATAGTTATAGCCTTCTTCTTTGGCTTTTTTGGCGTAATAGTTATATTTGTTTCTGGCTTGGGACTCGCCCGCGAAGGCGGTCATGAGATTTTTTTCGGTTTTTGATCCTTTAAGTTCCATTTTATTTCTCCTGTTTATTTCTGCATTTGCTGCATATCCCGTTGAAAACTATTTCACGGTGATTTATTTTAAAATTTGTTTTATCTGCCGTTTCGTTTATTTGTTTTGAAAGGTTTTCATCTATAAACACGTCTTCCACTTTGCCGCAGACTTCGCAAATTATATGTGCGTGTTCTTGAACGATATGATCAAAATGATCTGCCTGGTTAAGGCCGCTTATTTTTTTTATTCTGCCCTGTTTGGCCATTTGGTTCAAATTTCTGTAAAGCGTACCAAGGCTTAAAGGCGGATATAAAGGCTTTATTATGGAATAGAGATAATCCGCCGTGGGGTGGCAGGGATTATTTTTCAAGGCATTATAAATAAGTTCTCTTTGTTTGGAGTATCTCATAAAGTATTCCAATAATAATAACAGTAACTATTACTGATAGTATAACAAAGAAATGAAAATTTTGCAATACTATGTTAAATTAAGGTACGATTTGCGTTCCGATAAATTGTGGGGCGGATTTTACAAGCGGCTTTATTTAGGCCGTTTTTGTATTTGAGGATATTAAAGCGGGATATAAAGAACTGCGGTTTATAGAGATAATAGCGGAATACTTTTTATAAGAACTTTAATGTTTGGGTAGTATTTTGGTCGTCGGTTATTGCTATTTCTAGTAGCGAAGCACATTTGTGTAGGGGAAGGTCCCGAGCTTTTTATGGTTTTAGTATTTTTGACTTCAAAGGAAAATAAAGAACCTAGGGCGAGGCCCTAGGCTCTGAACTAACCGCCCCGCATCTGAATGTGAGGCGTAAATATTTTATCATTATGGGGCAAGCGATACAATCGGGTTCTAAAATTTTGCGCCGAAGACGAAGGATGCTTGGCTTGAAGAGTCGCTTAAATTGTACGTATAGTTAAGCCCGAAGGGGAAGGGAAATCTCCAAAACTTATAGGATATGGAAGCGCCCGTTCCGCTTTGGTGGCGGTATCCTCCGTCATAGAGATAGGCAAGTTCATAAAAGGGCTGCAGGGAGAGTAGGCCGATATTGTTCCTTAGCAGATAGTATGTGAAAGAGGCGCTAGCGCCCGCGCCGTATCGTCCGAAAAGGGTGCGGCTGTATCTGCCCTGTCCGCCAAGCAAATCTTGGGCGCGAACTTGTGCGGCGAAGGGGGAATTAAAGGAGCTTTCTCCCCGAATTTGCAAAGCGAGCAAATGCCTGTTTCTAAGTTCCGTCAGGCTTTGCGCAGAAGCGGAAAGTTTTGATATGTCAAAATTCGCACCTGTCCAGTCCCCGCCGTTTTCATAAGAGATTTGGGCGGAAAAACCGTAAATCGGGATTGGCAGATCTTTCAGGCTTTCTTCTTTGTCGGTAAGGCCGTATCCGAACAATGCTCCCATATTGGCGCCGGATCGTATATTTTTTTTATAGTTTAGGCCGAAGGCGACGGTACTATAATTGCCGGAAGCAAAATCCTTATCGTATCTTATATATCTGTATTGCGGGGATATAAAGGCTTTAAGCGGGCCGTATTCGCGGGAGTATTGCAGATAGAAGGAATCTTCCTTTGTATATATTTGGGCGAGCGGATCGGAAAAATCTTCCTTATCGTCAGAGGTGCTGAAAATGCCGTCATTGTTAATCCAGTTGCCTTGATAAAAACGCTGTTCGAAATTCATATTTTTGGCGGCTCCTAAAAAGGTATTTCTTCCGTCTTTAAGCATAAAGCTGAGCATAGATCCGTCTTTGCCCATTCCGCCGAATATCATAATGGTTTCGCCTCTTTTAAAAAGATTGCCGGTAGCCAAGGCTAGGCCAGCCGCGCTTTTTTCCCCGCCCGTGGCAAAAGCCAAAGGAAATATATAATAACCGTCTTCGGCGTTTATGGATATATCGATGGTTTTATCTTCGCGCGGCTGAAGGGAAAAGGAAAGTTTCTTTGATATTCTTAAATCGTGCAGTTCGTTTTTTGCGTTTTCGTAGAGTGCGGAGTTAAAGACGTCGCCTTCTTTCAAAGCAAAATATTTTTTAAGCAGTTCAGGCTTAGTTCTTTTGGATAAGACATTGACTTTGTTTATGGTATAGCCGTCATATAGGGTATAGCTTTCCCCTGCGTAAGAGCAAAACTGCATAAAGGCGCAAAATAGCGCCGTCAGAAATATTTTATTTGTAAATTTCATAATTACCCCGTAAGCCGCGCGCAGACGCGTCGCCTATATTGTACAAAAAAGGGCGTAATATCGGGCGGAAAGCGCGGTATAAACGTCAATAATTTATATAATTTATACATATTATGAATAAGAATATATCTCAAACGGTGTTGGAAAAAGCCGAAACGATAGTATTTAAAGTGGGGTCCAGCCTGATAGTGGATTCCTCCGGCAATATCAGAACGGACTGGGTAGACTCCCTGGCCGAGGATATCAGGGACTTGGTCCTTAGCGGCAAGAAGGCCGTAATAGTTTCCTCCGGCGCGGTTGCGATGGGCAGGATCCGCCTAGGCCTTGGCATGCAGAAGCTCAATTTAAGCCAGAAGCAGGCGGCTGCGGCTGTGGGGCAGATAGAACTTTCGAGTTTGTATCAAGAGATACTCGAAATAAAAAAGATAAAGGCCGCGCAGGTGCTTTTGACCCAAGATAACGCCGATAATGAACATACATTTATTAACGCCGTGGCTACGTTAAAAACTTTGCTGGAAATGGACGTAGTCCCGATAATAAACGAGAACGACACCGTCAGCAGCGAGGAAATCAAATTCGGCGACAATGACCGATTAAGCGCGATAGTTTCGCAGATGACGGGCGCCGACGTCTTGCTTTTGCTTTCGGACGTCGACGGCCTTTACGAGCATGATCCGAAGCTGGATCCCAAGGCCAAATTTATTCCCGTAGTCAGGAGGATAACCCCCGATATAGAGGCCATGGCCTCCAACAGCAAAAGCACTCTGGGTACGGGCGGAATGAAGAGCAAACTTATGGCCGCGCAAATGTGTATGGGCATAGGCTGCGATATGGTAATATCGGCGGGCAAGGAACTTTATCCTCTGCGCCGTTTGCTCAACGGGGAAAAGTGTACTTGGTTTTTACACGGTGAAAAATAATGATTGAAAACACTATAAAAGAAATATGTCTAAGCGCAAAAGAGGCCGCGAAAGCATTGGCTTTGGCATCTTCGGAACTAAAGAACGAAGTCCTTTTAAAAGCGGCGGATAATTTAATTGCCGATACGGACAAAATCCTTAAAGCGAACGCAGAAGACATAAAGAACCTTTCGCCTGAAAAAGCGCATGCTTTTAAAGACAGGCTTCTCCTTAACGAAGAGCGGATAAAAGCTATGGCCGAAGGCGTAAGGAAAGTAGCCTCTCTGCCCGATCCCGTCGGCAGGGTATTGGCCTCTTGGCGGGTGCCCAGCGGTCTTGAGATAAGCAGGGTAACAATTCCGCTTGGTGTTTTGTGCGTAATTTTTGAGGCGCGCCCGAACGTCTGCGCCGATGCGGCCGCTTTATGTTTTAAAGCGGGCAGCAGCGTTATACTTAGGGGCGGGGGCGACAGTTTCAATTCCTGCTTGGCCATTTACGATTGTTTTAAAAAGGCTTTGGAGGAGTGCTCTTTGCCTCAAGGGTGTATAAATTTGGTGCCTTCTAAGGATCACGAAGCGGTGGATATTTTATTAAAGCAAGAGGATTATATCGACGTCTTAATCCCGCGCGGCGGTAAGAAACTTATCGAGAAAATCAGCCAAAGCCGCATACCCTCGTTCAAGCATTTAAACGGGATATGCCATACCTATATACATAAAGACGCGGATATGGAAATGGCCTGCAAAGTGCTTGTAAACGCCAAACTTAGGCGCACCTCCATTTGCGGCGCTACGGAAACGGTGCTTTTGGATAAAGAACTGGGCGAGGCAAAGATAAAACAAGTTCTCGGCGCGCTTATTGAAGGGGGCTGTGAGGTTCGTGCGGACGAGTATATCCGCTCCTTTATGCCCGATTTGCCCGCCGCCAAAGAAGAAGACTGGGGTACGGAATACTTGGACGCGATAATATCGGCCAAGACGGTATCATGCGTCAAAGAGGCGGTGGAGCATATAGGCAAATACGGTTCCAATCATACCGAATCCATAATCACGCAAGACGCCCAAGCGGCGGAAGAATTTTTAAACGGCGTAAACAGCGCGGTGGTAATGCATAATACTTCCACTCAGTTTTGCGACGGCGGAGAATTCGGCATGGGCGCGGAAATAGGCATAGCTACGGGCAAACTGCACGCGCGCGGGCCTGTCGGTTTGGAACAGCTTGTAACGTTCAAATATAAAGTGGAAGGACACGGAGAAACAAGAAAATGAATACGGGCAAGATATTGTTTGTCGGCTGCGGCCATATGGGCGGAGCATTGCTTGAGGGCTGGACGAAGTACGGCGGTTTAAGCAAAGAGGATATTATCGTCGCAGAGCCTTCAGATATTATAAGGAAGTGTTTAAAGAAAGAAGGCTATAAAGTTTTTGCGGGTCTTGAAAAGCTGCCCCGCAGGACGGAAATAAAAGCCGTCGTCCTTGCCGTGCGGCCCGATACTTTTAAAGAAGTTTTACCTTTGCTTGCCGAAAGGCTTTCTCCCTCGGCTTTAATAATCAGTATAGCGGCAGGCAAGAAGATATCCTTCATAGAAAGCTATTTGCCCAATAATCCTGTAATAAGAATAATGCCTAATATGGCGGTATCGCAAGGCTTGGGGATAAGCGGTTTGTGCGCCTCAAAGAAAACGAAGTCCGAACATAAAGATTATATTTTCGGCTTGATGAGTTCCTGCTCCCGCGCTTTATGGCTGGAAAAGGAAGAGGATATTCACAAGATAGTCGCGCTCGGCGGCAGCAGTCCCGCGTACATATACAGCTGCGCTTTGGCTTTGCAGAACGCGGCGCGCGATTACGGCCTGCCGGAAGATTTCGTGTCGGAAGCGGCGGTAAACGTGTTTTTGGGCTCGGCGGTATTATTTGCCAGAAGCGAAGGCTCTCTTAGCGACGCCGTTGCGAAAATAGCCACCAAAGGCGGCACTACGGAAGCGGCGGTAAACGCTTTTAACGAAGGCGACGCTTTGACAAAGCTCTTTTCCAAAGCGATGAAGGCCTGTATGGCAAGATCTAAAGAAATGTCCAAATAGCAAAGCCCCGCCGAGGCGGGGCTTTTTTTATGGTTAAACCGCGCTTGGCGGCGGGGTGGATAAACCATAAATGATATAATGAAATAAAAGGGCTTGAGGAGACCGATGGAAGAAAAATTCTCTAAAGAAGGACTTACCTTTGACGACGTTCTGTTGATACCGCAGCATTCGCAGGTGCTGCCCAAAGACGTAAAAACCCACACCCGCCTTACCAAAAAGATAAAACTTAACATACCGCTTATCAGCGCTGGTATGGATACCGTTACCGAATCGGCTTTGGCCATAGCCATAGCCAGGGAAGGCGGCATCGGCATAATCCACAAAAATATGCCTTTGCAGAAGCAGGCCCAGGAAGTGGACAGGGTAAAACGCAGCGACAACGGCGTAATTACAAATCCGTTTTCCTTGGGGCCCGATAACACTTTGCAAGACGCCAAAGATCTTACGGCGAAATATAAAATATCGGGTGTGCCGATAGTGGACGGCGCGGGCAGATTGGTCGGTATAATCACCAATAGGGATATGCGCTTTGAGACGGATAACTCCAAACGCATAGCCGAGATAATGACAAGCGACAATCTTATTACCGCGCGCGAAGGCACTTCCCTAAAGGAGGCCAAAGAGATACTCCGCCGCGCGAAGGTGGAAAAACTTCCTTTGGTTGACTCCAATAATATTTTAAAAGGCTTAATCACGATAAAGGATATAGAGAAATCGATTATCTATCCCAACTCGGCCAAAGACGAACAAGGGCGCCTTTTGGTTGGCGCGGCGATTGGGATAACCAAGGATATGCTCAACCGCGCGCAAACGCTTTTGGCGGCTGGCGCGGACGTGTTGGTGGTGGATACGGCGCACGGACACAGCCAGGGCGTATTGGACGCGGTTGCGAAGATAAAGCAGAATTTCCCGCAGTGTCAGCTTATAGCGGGCAATATCGCCACGGCGCAAGCGGCAAAGGCTTTGATAGAAGCCGGCGCCGATGCCTTAAAGGTAGGCATAGGCCCCGGCGCGATATGCACAACCAGGGTAGTAGCGGGGATAGGTATGCCTCAGATAACGGCGATTTACGATTGTTATACTGCCGCCAAAGAATATGATATTCCGATAATAGCCGACGGCGGCATTAAATATTCGGGCGATATAGCCAAGGCGATAGCGGCGGGCGCGAGCACTTGTATGTTGGGCTCTCTTTTCGCGGGCACCAATGAAAGCCCCGGCGAAAATATAATTTATAACGGCCGAGCCTTTAAGGCTTACCGCGGAATGGGCTCTTCGGCCGCGATGAAGGCGGGCAGCAGCGACAGATACTTCCAGGAAAACGCCAAAAAGCTCGTGCCCGAAGGCGTGGAAGGCAGAGTCCCGCACAGGGGCGCTTTGGCCGATGTGGTGTATCAGCTGGTCGGCGGGCTTAAGGCGGCGATGGGCTATTGCGGAGTTAAGACGGTGCAAGAGCTTAGGGAAAACGGCAAATTCGTAAGAATATCCAATGCCGGTTTGGTGGAAAGCCACCCCCACGATATTTTTATCACTAAAGAAGAAAGCAATTACAGCAAGGGTTTGTAATGGAAAGAGAACTTGTCTTAATAGCCGATTTCGGCGGGCAGTACAATCAGTTGATAGCAAGGAGGGTAAGGGAAGAACACGTATATTGCGAGGTTGTGCCCTTCCAAAAATTGCTTGCCAAAGCTAATGCCTCCAAGCCCAAAGGCATAATATTTACCGGCGGGCCTGCCAGCGTGTACGAGGAAGGCGCTCCGAAAGTGGAAAAGGAAGTCTTCTCTTTGGGGATACCCGTCTTGGGGATATGTTACGGACATCAGCTTACAGCGCATTTATTGGGCGGGGAAGTTGTCAGCCCGGATTTTAAGGAATACGGTAAAGTAAAGATAAACATAGACGGCGGTTTATTGTTTAAAGGAATAAAAAGCGAAGATATTTGCTGGATGAGCCACCGTGATTACGTTAGGCAGCTTCCGCCGGGTTTTAGAACTTTGGCCTTTACCGACAAATGCCCCGTAGCGGCTATGGCCGATGAGAAGCGCAAAATATACGGCGTACAGTTCCACCCCGAAGTGGAACATACCCCTTTCGGCAGGGCCTTGCTGAGGAATTTCCTCTTTGATATTTGCGGCTGTAAAGGCGATTGGACTATGGATAATATAGCCGCCGCGCTTATTAAAGAATTAAGACAAAAGGCATCTGGCAAGCGAGTGCTTTGCGCGCTTTCCGGCGGGGTGGATTCTTCGGTGGCGGCGGTGTTGGCCAATAAAGCAATAGGCGATAATTTGATATGCGTATTCGTTGACCACGGCCTGATGAGGAAGAACGAAGGCGACGAAATAGAAAAAATGTTCAAGCGCGATTACCACATCAATATGATTAGGGTAAACGCGGGCGAAAGATTTTTAAACGCATTAAAAGGCGTAAGGGATCCCGAAGAAAAAAGGAAAATAATCGGCAGGGAGTTTATTTCCGTCTTTGAGCGGGAATCTTTAAAACTCGGGCAGATAGACTATCTTTTGCAGGGAACGATTTATCCCGACGTCATAGAATCGGGCGCGGGCCAGGCCAGCGTTATAAAGAGCCACCACAATGTCGGCGGCTTGCCCAAGAATATGAAGTTCGGCCTTTTGGAGCCTTTGCGCCTTCTGTTTAAGGATGAAGTACGCGCGCTCGGTTTGGAAATTGGCCTGCCCAAAAGTTTGGTGTGGCGCCAGCCTTTCCCCGGGCCCGGCTTGGCGGTAAGGTGCCTTGGCGAGGTTCGGGAAGATAAACTTAAGATAATACGCGACTCCGACGCCATTTTGCGAGAGGAAATATCCAAAAACGGGCTTGAAGACAAAATTTGGCAATACTTTACCTTTCTGCCCAATATCAAAAGCGTCGGCGTTATGGGCGACGAGAGGACTTACTTCCACACCGTCGGCATAAGGGCTGTAACATCGGTCGACGCGATGACTTGCGACTGGGCCAAAATCCCCTATGATGTTCTTGATAAAATATCTTCCAGAATAGTCGGCGAGGTGGAAGGCGTCAATCGGGTTATATACGACGTAACTTCCAAGCCGCCCGCCACGATAGAATGGGAATAGCCAAATACCCGCACGGGGTATGCGTATGCTATAATAAACTAACGGAGGGCTTATGGCTTTGCATACCGATTGCAAGAACAATACTCAAAAAACTATCCGCCTGCTTAAAACGGCGCGCGGCCAAATAGATGGAATAATAAATATGATAGAAAGCGACAGGGCTTGCGTTGATATAAGTTCGCAGCTCTTGGCGACGCAGTCTATACTGAAAAAAGTGAATGTAGAGATACTTTCCAATCATCTTTCCCGCTGTGTAAAAGACTCCATAGAACATGACAGCGAAAAAGTTAAAAGAGCGAAACTGGAAGAAGTCGTATCCCTTTTAAACAAAATGCTTAAATAGTTTTTTCCACGTTTATTAAATAGAACTCGGCTTGAGCGGAAATTAGCGTTTTTATTTCTTCCGCGCTTTGCTTGGCGGAACATTTAATCACGGCGGCGTATTTGCCTTGGCCCGTATTCCAAATATGAAGATATTCCACGGATGCGCCCGCTTCTTTAAGGGTTGTGATGAGCTCTTCTTTAAGGGCGGGATCTTCATAGTCGGCCAATATTTTGCCCGTAGCTTTGATGAGCCCTAACGCCCAAGAGCAAATCAGCGCGCCGCCCAGGAAGCCCACCAGAGAATCCAGGAAATTTAACCCGGCGTATTTGCCAAGTATTAAAGCGGCTATTGCCAAAAGCGAAGTTAAAGCGTCGGCCAAAATATGCAAGTACGCCGATTTAAAGTTAAAATCTTCGTGTTTGTGTCCGCTTTGTGACTCGTGTTGATGCGCGTGCCTGTGGCTGTGGGCGTGGCCGCCCATTATAAAAGCGCATAAAGCGTTTACCAAAAGGCCGATTGCCGCCACCAAGATAGCCTCGTTAAAGTTTATTTCCAGCGGATTAAAGAACCTTTCGGCCGATTCGTATAAAATCCAAACGCCGGATAAGGCCAAAAGTATCGCGCTGGCAAAGCCGGCCAAGGGGCTGAATTTGCCGCTGCCAAAGGCCAGCTTTTCTGAATATTGGTATTTGCGTATCATCATATAGGCAAAGAAGGTTATTGACAGCGCGAAAGCATGCGTCCCCATATGCCAGCCGTCGGCCAAAAGCGCCATGGAATTGGTGAAATAGCCGAAAGTTATTTCCGCGGCCATGGTTATTAAAGTCAGTATTATTACTGTTAAAGTTTTTCTTTCGTTCTTTGTCATACTTTCTTCCTTACCGGATAAAGATCGGTGATATTCCTTATAGTCATACACCCCCCTGGGGTATAGTATTAGTATAGTTTATATATCTTCTTTTGTCAAAGAGTTTTATTTGCTAAAATTTAGCGTGTTTATAAGAAAAACCGAAGAAAAAGATTTGCCGTCGATAGAACTTATCTACGCCTGCGCCCGCGCTTTTATGAGGCAAAGCGGCAACGGCGGACAATGGGGCGAGGGCTATCCCAAACGCGAAAAATTGCTTGATGATATTTCGCGCGGCTATTCTTACCTCTGCCAGGAAGGGAATGATATTTTAGCGGTATTTAGCTTTTGCCCTTCGCCAGATCCGACTTACGCTAAGATAGAAAACGGCACTTGGCTTAACGATGAACCCTACCGCGTTATCCATCGTATGGCGGCGGGGAAAAGAAGGAGCGGAGCGGCCTCTTTTTGTTTGGGCTGGTGTTTTAAACAATGCCGCAATATCCGCATAGACACGCATAAAAACAACGCCCCAATGCTGGGGTTGATAAACAAATTCGGCTTTAAATATTGCGGAATTATCTACACCGACGACGGCAGCCCCCGCCTCGCCTTCCAAAAGAAAATATAATTTCGCGCTTAGACATTCTTTATATTTAAATAAAACCCCCGCTTTTGGCGGGGGTTTTTGGAAGATTCGTCTTATAAAAACAGTTATTTTATTTCTATGGTTTTAAGCGCGGCGTCTATTTTCGCGGCCAGATTATTGTTGATTTCTGTTTCTGCTGTTAATATGGCGTCTTTTTCCTCTTGGGTAAGATCATCCGTCAAAGCCTGATTGGCAAAGAAGGTTTGGATTATAATTTCCCAGGATTGTTGATTGTCGTGGCAGGATAGCATTACGACTTTTTTCTCGTCTTCCGTAAAGACGCTCTTCCTGCAGGTTTTTCCGCTTATGGTAATATCTTCTATTGCGTCATAAAAGACTTCCTGAAAACCAAAGGGAGGGCGATTTTCAAAGAAATTGGTGTTCATCTTGGTATAAGCGTAAGACAAACTTATAGGCGGATAATTTTCAAAGTTGTCATACATATAGGTTTGTACTTCGGTTATGGAAGGATCTTCTTTTTGATAAAATTGCAGATTCTCTTTCGGGTTTACTTTTATTTCCCTTAATGTCCCGAAATCCTGCTGCGAAAGTGTGATGTTTAATCCGCCTTTAAGAGCGTAAGTTTTGCTTTTATCGGCGGCTTTGTCTGCGCAGGCTTGAATCAGAAAAACAAAAGAAAGGAGCAGCATGGTTTTTAACATTGTTTTCATATATTGTCCTTACCCTAAAGGGATTTTATGATATATCAATTTTTATATTATCAAAACCGAATTGCTAAGGCAATAGCGGCAAGGAGGCTTTTGCAGACAAAAATAAAACCCCGCCTTAAGCGGGGTTTAAATGGCGGAGTCAACGGGATTCGAACCCGCGGTCTCTGCCTTGACAGGGCAGCGTGTTAACCAGGCTACACCATGACTCCAAGTACTTCAGTTATATATATTCTATATCTTTACGCTTCGCGAGTCAAGAAGGAATTGCATAATGACTTTTTTATCTTTCTAAAACTTACCCCAGAGTATTTGTTCCGGCTCAAGTCTGACTCCCGTTTGGGTGTAGACTTCTTCTTGCACTTTCCTTATAAGATTGTAAATATCGGACGCGCTGGCTTTGTCGTAGTTTATTATAAAGCCCGCATGCTTTTGGGATACTTGCGCGCCGCCTACGGTTAGGCCTCTAAGGCCGCAGGAATCTATCAGGCGGCTTGCATAGTCGTTTTGCGGTCTTTTGAACACGCTGCCCGCGGATGGGTATTCCAAAGGTTGTTTTTGCGCGCGCCTTTCAAGTATGGATAATCTGCTTTGTTTTAATTCTTCGGAGTTTTTCTCTGTCAGTTCCCAAGTAACGCTTAGTATGATACAACCTTCTATCCCTTTTACTTTGCGGTAGCCGTATTGCACTTCACTTTTAGAAATTTCTTTTATTTCGCCGTTTGGGGTGATTGCTTTAAAGGATTTAAGGCAGTCGAAAGTTTCCTGCCCGAAGGCACCCGCGTTCATAAAAACCGCTCCGCCGCAGCTGCCGGGTATGCCGCTTAGGCATTCTATCCCGCCAAGGCCCTTTTCGGTCGAGAAACGCACGGCTTCATCAAGCGCGGTGCCCGCCTTTGCGCTAAGGTCCTTGCCGTTTAAGGCTAGGCCGGCATAGTTCTTGAGGCAGCAGGTAATACCGTTTAAGCCCAAATCGCTTACTAATATATTGGAGCCGAACCCGATTATGCGGAAGGCAAGGCCGTATTGCTGGGAAAAAGTTTTCAGATACAAAATTTGATCTTCGTTTTCTGGCAAAGCCAAAACCTGCGCCGAGCCGCCCGTTTTATAGGTGGTATAATCGCGCATGGGAGCGTCGAAAATCAAAATATTTTTTATTTTTTCGTCTAAATTCTCTTTCCAATCCATTTAATATATTATATAAAAAGACTATGGAGGATAATTTATGACAGATAAAAACGCAGGCAAACTGCCTACGCAAAGTATAGATTTGAAAATGTTGGAAACGGAATTTTATAATCCTTCTTCGCAGCCCGCGAAGGTAAAATTCGGCACTTCAGGGCATAGGGGGGCGCTTGGTTCTGGCTTTTGCGCTTTGCACGCCAAAGCGATAGCTCAGGCCGTTGCCAAAATGCATTTGGAAGAAAACATAAAGGGCAAGGTTCTTGTAGGAGGGGATACGCGGCTGATGTCAAAAGTTACCGCCGAACTGTGCGCCTGTGTTTTGGCAGGCAACGGGATAGAGGTCTCTTTGCCGTCTATACCTGTGCCGACGCCGGTATTTTCTTTTGAGATTTTATCAAAACGCGTTGTGGCGTGCCTTAACGGTACGGCCAGCCATAATCCGCCGCAGGATATGGGGCTTAAATATAATCCTTCTACGGGCGGGCCGGCGGATTCTTCCATAACCTCTAAAATAGAAAAATACGCCAATTATTTTATGCAAAATGAAAGCGAGATAAAATTTATCTCGCTTGACGAAGCCAAAAAACGCGGCCTTATAGACGTGCCCGATATAATCGGCAATTATGTCAAAGCGTTGGGGGACAAGATAGATTTTAAAGTGATAAAAACCGCCGCGCTTAAAGCCGCTCTGCACCCGATGGGCGGGACGAGCCTTCCGTTTTTCAAAGCGATAAAAGAATATTACAAATTGGACAATGTGGAAATAGTAAGCGAATTGCAAAATCCTTCTTTTAACTTTATTCCGCTTGACCACGACGGAAAGACGAGAATGGATCCTTCCTCCAAATATCCGATGTCCCCGCTGATAGATTTGGCCTTAAGCGGCAAGTACGATTTTGCGGGAGCGTGCGACCCCGATGCGGACCGCTTTGGCGCGGCGACTTCAAAGGGAGGTTTGCTTTCCCCCAATCACGCGCTTTGCGTTATGCTTAATTATCTGGCGGACAATAAAAAGACGTCTAAAACGACAGCCGTCGGACGTACCATCGGCACTACTCACCTAATAGATAAAATAGCCGCAGCGAAAGGTTTGCGCGTTGATGAGGTAAACGTCGGTTTCAAATACTTCGTGCAAGGCCTTTTGAGCGGGGAACTTTTAATGGCCGGCGAGGAAAGCGCAGGTATGTCCGCGGCCGATTGGGTGACGGAAAAGGACGGTATGCTGGCAGTGTTCTTGCTTCTTGAAATTATGAGCAATACCGGGCAAGACATAGCGGGCTTGTATAAACAGCTTACTGAGCTTTACGGCAGCCCCGTTTATACGCGTGTTGATATGCCCGTTACGGAGGAAGTCAAAGCGAAACTTAAAGGGTTTAACAAAGAAAGTTTGGCGGGCCTCAAAGAAGTCGCCGGCGAAAAGGTTTTAAACGTGCGGGATACCGACGGCGTTAAAGTGTATTTGGAAGACAGTTGGTTTCTTGTCAGGCCTTCCGGCACCGAAGCGATAGTAAAATTCTATGCCGAAACTTTCAAAGGCGAAGAGCATCTGCATAAGATACTAGAAGAAGGACGAAAGGTTTTTGGCCTTTAGATGGGCGGTTTAAATATGTAAAATAAAAGCCCGGCTCGGCCGGGCTTTTTATTGCCATAGAAGGGTATATAATAGTTTTTATCTCTTCACAATGTTTATAGCGGAGGCTATCTTCAAAGAGATAAATTTTACCGGATTGCCGGCAGCGAACTAATACTCTTCTAAGGATATGCTTGGAAGAAAATAAATTGAGTATATTGAGCATGTCAAATCGTATTTGTAAGGGCCTTCCAAGAGGGATAAGCATTAATGAGTTTTAACCGCCAGCTTGGCTGTTGAATATTGTGCCGGAGAGAAAAAGCGAGAAGGCTTTCCGCCAAAAACTTTTATAAGACGGAGCTTTCCGTATTTTGGTACCTAAGATGGAAAACTTTATCATAAATATTCCGCATATACCTTTAATAAGCATGATAGCGGCCGATAGGGAAAAAAGGAACGAAGGCCAAGGTCTAAACTCGGCTGGGAAATAAGATCTGGTACAACTTTGAAATAATTAAATATAATAGGAGTGTATGGCTTTAAGTCCTTTAGACGGAAGATATGGCGAAGCTCTTAAAGAGCTGGCCGCTTTAGCCGGTGAGGAACGCCTGATTGCTATGAGAATCAAGGCGGAATGTTTGTATTTGCTCGCTTTGGCGGAAAACGGAATAATAAAAATATCTGCCGCGGACAGAAAGAAAATTCTTTTGCTTGCCGAGGCTCCAAAAGGGGCCGTTGAAACGGTAATACTTATAGAAACCAAAGGTTTTAAAGGCATAAAAGCAACAAGGCACGATGTCAAAGCCGTGGAATATTATCTGCGTCTGTCTTTTGAAGAAAAAGGCTTGGGCAAATATATCCAATGGCTGCATTTCGCCTTAACTTCCGAAGATGTAAACAGTCTCTGTTACGCCGTAATGATGAGAGACGCTTTGCAAGATCTTTTAATCCCCGCCTTGGACGGGATATTATCTGTCTTAGGCAAATACGCAAAGAGTTACGCGGACGACGTTCTTTTGGCGCGTACGCACGGGCAGGCGGCAGTGCCGACCACTTTCGGCAAAGAGTTTAAAGTTTTTGAATATCGGCTTTCAAGGCAGATAAAACAGCTTAAAAAACAGCAAATTTCCTGTAAATTCGGTGGTGCGGTAGGTTGTTATAACGCGCACGCCGCGGCATTTGGCGATATCGATTGGCCCAAATTTTCAAAAAAATTTATAGAAACATTTAACAAAGGGTGCAAAAGCAAGATATTTTTGTGGGAAGTGTCTACCCAGATAGATCCGCATGATTCCTATGCGGAACTTTTTGACAATCTGCGCCGCATAAATATGATACTTTTGGATTTTTCGCAGGACATTTGGCGTTATATATCCGACGGTCTGATAAAGCAAAAAAGCATAGAGGGAGAGGTTGGCTCCTCAACAATGCCGCAGAAAGTAAATCCGATAGATTTTGAGCAGGCGGAGGGCAACTTTGGTCTGGCTAACGCTTTATTTGGGTTTTTCAGCGGGAAGCTGACGGTATCGAGGCTGCAGAGGGATTTATCCGATTCCACGGTATTAAGGAATATTGTTTGCGCCTTCGGATATTGTTTGACAGCTTATAAGTCTTTGGACAGGGGTTTGTCAAAGATAAAGCCGGATACTCAATACGCCTTGGAGCAAGTGCGCTCCCATCCGGAAGTTATCGCGGAAGCGTTGCAGACTCTGCTCAGGACTTACGGCCGGCAAGACGCTTATGAAAGCCTTAAAGGGCTTACCCGCGGCAAGAAAATAACCGCTGAAGATATTGATGCTTTTGTGGGAAAATTAGATTTGACCCCGCTTCAAAGGAAGAAACTGCTCTGCCTTAAAGCGGAAAAATATATTGGCCTGGCGGCCAAAATGGCGAGGAAGGTTTATTTATGATAGATATAGTATCCGGCGGACAGGCCGGCGATGAAGGAAAGGGCAAAATATCGGCGTATCTTTCTTATAAGGGTAATTACTCTTATTGCGTCCGCATAGGCGGGCCGAATGCGGGCCATACGGTTTTGCATCAAGGCAAGAAGTATACTTTAAAAAATATTCCGTCCGGATTTCTTAACCCTAAGACCAAACTGGTTTTGGGCGCGGGCGCCTATACCAAAACCGATTGGCTTTTAAAGGAAGTTGAACTTACCGGGACAAAAGACCGTCTTATAATCGACCCTATGGCGGTGCTTATTGAAGATAGGCATACTTCGGCGGAGAAAGGCGACAGCCATTTTATGTCCGCGGTAGGCAGCGTAGGCACGGGCTTGGGCCAGGCGGTGAAGGAACGTATAGAAAGGCGCGAACTTAAATTCGCCAAAGACGAACCCCTTCTAAAAGAGTTTATACGGGACGTGCCGGAACTTTTAAACAAGTCCTTGGCTAAGGGGGAAGATATGTTGGTTGAGGGAACTCAAGGCGTTAAACTTTCGCTTTTGCACGGGGAATATCCGTTTGTTACTTCGCGCGACACAACGGCGTCGACCTTTTTGGGCGAGGCCGGGCTCGGCCCCAAGGCCGTAAGGGATTGCTGGGTCATTTTTAAGCCTTATGTAAGCAGGGTTGGCCCGGGGCCTTTGGCAAGTGAGATTTTTGACGAAAAGGAACTTGAACTTTACCACGGCAAAGGCTGCGAAATCGGCAGCGTCAGCAAAAGGCTAAGAAGGATAGGCCGCTTTGAAGATGAAACCGCCAGAAAGGCCATTATGCTTAATACCGCCACCAAAATAGCTATTACGCATATAGACCTTTTTGCCGGCAATGACGCCGGTACCGTAAGCAGCTACGAACAGTTCAGCGGCGAGGCCAAGAAATTCTTGGAGCATTTGCAGGGGATACTCAAGAGCACCTATCCGTATCCGGAACTTAAGCTGATCTCCAACGGGCCGGAATTGGAAGATATGGTAATCTTATAGATTTTCCAAACCGTACAAGCCGCCTATTGCCAATAGGCGGCTTTTTGTTTGGCGGTGAGATTTTTGTTGTTCGGTTTATGTTTGGCGTTTATACGGGATAATTTCTTAGCGGCGGAATTAAATAAACGGATTGCAAAAGGAATAAAAATTGTTAATAATGAATAAATAGACCGCGGAGGGACATTTATATGAAATCCTATGCCGTTGACAGCATTTACGCTTTTATTATAATAGTGGCAGTGTTTTTGGTTTTGCCTTTCTTTGTGCCGATGCAGGAGGAAGAGTTCGTGTCTGAGCCTGTCGGCGAATATACGATAGAGGAAGAAAAACCGGAGATTTTTACCCGAATAATAGACAGAGTCTCATCTTTTTATCATCTAAAGAAGAAAAAGAAAGCAGTGCTTTCTAAATCCTTTTCCGAAGATAAATCCGCGGATAAAAAAGGAGAGCTTTCTTCCCTGAATGCAAATTCTGCGGAAGGCGCGGCCCAAGCCGGGGCTTCAAACGAAAGAATGTCTGCCGATTCCGTGCGCACGCAGAGATCTCAGTCTGAAGGAACTGCCGGACGATATAACGCAAATCCGCGTTCTTTGCCGGATATGGCCGAACTTGACGGAAAAGTATATCAGATAATGCCAGATCCCTATGGCAATAAATATGTGATAGCCAAAGGCGGTCCGATACCGCTTAAGGACTTTATAGCCAAGGGCGGCAGGATAGTAAAGCCGTCGTTCAATTATGAAACGGGCAACAACTTATCAGTGAATATGTCTGGGGGGAGTATACGTTCCGTGGGGGAGGGATCTCCCGTAAGATATGGTAGTGTTTCCGGCGGCAGGGCCGGTGGCGACATATCTGCATATAAAGGGCGAAGGGGCGGCAAAATAAGTGGGTTTAATCAAGGAAAAGTTACAGACGTGGGAGAAGAGTCCTCCAGCGGATCTCAGGGCGGCTCACGGGGCATAAGCTCGGGTTTTGACTTAAGCGGTTTTGATTTTGGTTCAGGGGAAAGCTTTGGCGAGTTACAGCAAAATTTAGTCGCCAAAAGCGGAGGCGGGGCCAAAAGCGATAATACAGATGACAGAGATAACAGGCCTTCCAAGGTGTACAAACTTCAGAATACCAAGCCTTTCGTGAGCGAAAATGCCGTAGGCGTAGCGATACAAAAAGAAGACGAGGGTATAACAATTGACATGAGCGGCGGCGGAGAAACGGACGAATTCGGTTTCGCAGACACATCGGGTTTTGAATCCGATTTTGACTCGCAAACGCCGCAGGATGATGGGAATGTCCTTTTGTTGAATATAGAAGCCGGATATGAAAACTCTTTGGGAATTATCCCGGAAAATTCCGAGACTCGCAAAGCGATGACGCGCGAGCTTTTGGGGGATTCCTCTTTTATCGGTAAATCTTCCCGGGGGAGAGTAAGCGACCCGTGGATATTGCCTAACAATATAGACAACGGCCCCGGTAAAGAATTTTTTGAAGCGAACAGAGATGTCTTATTGGGCAGCGACGCTGTCAGCTTTAAGGAATGGGAAGAGAACGATATCTATTACAACAAGGTCCGCGGCGATATAGAAAGCACGACAAACGGCGCCGTTACTCCTTTGGTTATGATAAACGGGCAAAAAGGGCCTTTCACCATACAAGTTATGCCTGAAGACAGTTATTATTACAAAGTGACTTCCAATTTGCTTAATAATAAAGTCCGAAAAGTTGACGAAGGCGGCGAAGTAGATTTGAACCGTATAGACAAAAACAGGGTGTTGGTGGTTGTGCCTGAGCGTCCGTTGGCGGAGAATTTGAGGAAAGACGGTTATAAAGTCGCCATATTTGACAAATATATAGTAACGCCGGGCAATTTAAAGAATTTTTACGATCAAACATCAAACGCCATTAAGGATATAGAAGAAGGCAAAAAAGCCGATCACGAGGCAAAGAAACAAGATATAGCGCGCTCCTTAAAAAAGTGATTTGGGCCTTAAGACCCAGGTATTTTTGGGCCTAAAAACCCTTGTTTTATAGAAGGTTATTTAATAAATTTTAATAATAGAAGCAGTGTTTTTTATAGCTTTGACATTAAATTTACGGAGTAAGCGGATATGAAGAAAAAGTTTTTGTTTGTTTTGGCATTTTCGATATTGGCTCTTGGCGCTTTGCCGGCGCATGCCGATTTGCATATGTACTGCAAAATAAACGGCGTGGAATATGAATTGGGTGACGTAATTAAAAGATTTGGCAATTACAGCAAAGCCGTTATAGGCTGCTGCGATTTGACGAAAGTATGCGGGCCCAATTATATATCCAATGTCGAGGGTGACGAATACTTGCATTCTCTCAGCTTGATAGCGGCAAAATATAACCACTTAGGTTCTTTAAAATATCTTATAGACGTCAAGGGTGTAGGCTATGAAAGCTGGCCGATGAAAAAAGGCAGTGACGGTCATTATAGAGATTATAAAGATTATACCCAGCTTATGTACGCGATAAAGAACGGCAATGCGGATATGGTTGCTTATCTGTTAAAGAAAGGTGCAAACCCCCGTTTGTCCAACCAGTATGGCGAAGACGCTAAGGATATAGCCGAAGGGACGGATAATTCAGAGGTAAAGGAACTTGTAAGAGAGGCTTGGAGTTCTTACAGATACAAACTTGATATTGAATATAAACGGGATATTTTAGACCTTAAGAACGAAAATTACGACGATATCTTTGCCGGTTTTCTAAAGATGATAAATTTTGACGACAGCATTTAATTGAAGGACTGGAAGAGGAGGCGGCTATGGCGCATAAAAAAACAGGGAATATAATTATATGGATTTTTGCCGCCGTGGCGATATTTTTGGCGGTTCCGTTTGTTTTTCAGGAAGAAGTGCCGGGTAAAAGCGGAAGCGGAGTTTCAATAGACGGGGAAGGTCTTTTGCCGGTAGTCAGTTCCGAAAATCCTTTAACCAAATACGTAAAGAAGCTTGCGGAGTTTTACGGCTTTAAGAAAAAAGGTGTTCCCGCTGGGAAGTCTTTTGCCAAAAGCGACTCTTACTCCGAAGACGATTTGAGGTATATGAAAGATGCTTTCGGCGGCCTTTTCTCCAACTCTGAAGGCGGAGCAGACACCTCTGCGGGCGGGGATACCTCCGCGCTTTCTGCCGAGGCGGTTGGTTCTATTCGGGCGGCTTATGCCAAAGGGGAAAGTGTCTCTTTGGAAAACGGCACCGTAACTACCGCCAAGGGCCTTGTTCTTAAACCTTCAAAAGACGGCTATTCGATAAACGGCAAGTTTTATAAAAACGGGGCCTATCCGTCTGCAAAAGATAAACGTGAGATAGAGAGAGCTTTAAGCAAATTCCATAAAGAGAAGGCTGCCAAAGAAGGGCTTAGGGCAGCTTATGTGCGTAATCCCGATGGCAGTTTGTCGGTTCAATATATGTCACCGGAAACCCTGGATACAAGAATGGACAACAATTTGTACGCTTCAAGCAAAAGGGCCGGCGGCGATTATTACCGCGGCGCTAGGATAATTTCCAGAAAAGATTCCGCTCCCTCTTCCTCCGGCGGAGCCAGCTCTTCCGGATCCGCCTCAAAGCGGAGCGGATATTCGTCATTTGACAATATAGACTCCATATACGATAACGTATCTGATAGGTTAAAAGAGCATTTTGGAGATAAAGAAGAAACTGCGGCTGAAGAAGAGAATGAGCAAGAAAGTACCGACGGGCAAAGTCTTTCCCAAGAGCTTATAGCCAATTCTAACCGTGCGCCGGTAAGTTTGCTGATAAGCTCTCAGTTAAGAGAATCACCCAACGAAATCCCCGGCACTGAATATTTAAATGCCCCTAGGGTTTCCCTTAGATTGGCTAGGACTAATGCCAAGACGAAATCTTTGGAAGATTTTTTAAGTAAATACGGAGTTGAGGGCAAATTCCATTTTACCGAAATTCAAATGCCCTATATAGCGCGCGGTACTAGTGAAGAACAAATAAAAGAGATCATGTCTAAATGGTCCCAACAATTGGACTCCTTAAGATCTGAGGATGGCCTTCTTAGGGTGTTTTCTCCTTCAATGATACCTGATGAGGTTTTTATTAACAATACTCCCGATCCTACAATGTATATCGGATATCCTAGAGTGCCGTATATGGATATCGATTCTTCCGGCCAGCCTGCGCTTACCAGCTTTTCGGAAGTCTTTTTAAACAGAACGGGCCTTTCCAATATGTTCTACGCGATGAGCGATCCCAACGGCGAAAAGTTGGATACCTCCGAATTGGAAGCGCGTTATTATGCCTTGGACGATATGCGTAACGAAAATAACAAGTATTTGCAAATGTTTGGCAAAAATGAGGGAATAAAAAAGAAAATGCCCAAAGTGGTATTCTATTTGGGGAAAATGGTGAAAAATGAGGGGAATGTCGCGGTAGCCTCGCCTGCCTCGTTCCTGTACGTATATGCTCCGAATATGGCGCCGGACTTTATATTGGGCGATGATAAACTTTCTTCGTTTAGAGAAATGCCGGCGGACGTCTTTTTAAATAACGTTAATGAAAGCGGTAGCAACAACATAGTAATAGTTAATGACGAAAAAATCAAAGATACTTTAAATAAAGCCGGGGTAAAAAATGTGTCCGTTATAGAAACGGACAGACTCTCTTCCGGTACTCCGGAAGATGTTGAATATGTGATATCCGCTTTGAAAGACGTAGTCACGCAAAGAGTAATGGCCGATGAAGTGCTAAAGCAGGAGTTTATAAAGGCTATGAAAGAAGCCAGCGAAAAGGAAAAGGGAAAATAGTGATTATATTAAGCAAGGAGAGTTTAATATAATTATAAAGAGGGTAAATTTATGTCAAAGGGTTTAATATTAAAAATTATTCTTTGCGGGTTTGTGGTATTTTTGCTTCTTCCTGCCGTCTTTGATGAGGAGCAAGCCAAACCTGTAAAGAGACAGCCGTTTGAAGACGCCACCGAATTTAATCCCAGTTTATATGACGGGGAAGAAAGCCTTCCTATACTAGATATAGCAGAGCCTGAAGAGGCCAATGTCTTTACCAGATACGCAAAAAAATTTAAGAATATGTATGGCCGAGCATTATTTGGCCGAAACGACGAAAAAACACCCTCTTACAAAACGGCGCAAACCGATGAATACGGCGACGAGGAATTATACTATGCCATGGCCGCTTTGTTTAGCGCGGGAAATTCCGAAAAGGGTGGCGCCGAGCAAAGGGCATCTTATGACTCGGGAAACTCCAAAGGCGGAGCCAATATCAATGCCGTTGCATATGATAAAGAGTATTTCAGCGGGGTTCCCTCTACCGTGAAGCAGACGGTGCACGAAAATGCCCCGGTAAAAGGATTGTACGAAACTTCGGCGGTGGAATCTTATGAAACCCGCAGTAAGGCTCAGCAAGTATATAGCAATGTGATGAATAAAGTCGACAGAACCGTACCCAAAGCGGCTAGGGCGAAAGCCCTCGGCGAAGTTTCTTCCGCGGGAACTGAAGATACTGAAAGTTATCAGGGCGGCAGTTACGGCGCTTTTGATCAAGCCGCAGCGGCGGATATCGGCTACGATGATCGTATGCCGGACTTAAATGACTCTATGATGTTTGCCGCCGCTAGTACCAAGAAAAACAACAGTAAATATAGCGGGATAGCGAGCCGCAGCTCAAGCCGCAGCGGTGGGAATTACGGCAGTGGGAGTTATAGCGCGTATAGTAGAAACTCTGTCGGCAGTCTTGAAGATTTAGGCGGAGGCTTTGGCGATAGTTTTGAAGCTTTGCTATCCCGTACGCAAGGCAGCATCTCTACGGCGGCCGATATAATGAAAGAGGAACGGCGCGAAAGAGAGGAAAACGAATCTAAAGGACAAGGGGGGGGAAACCAAAGCGGCAATGATAAGGAAAGTGTGCCATCGCAGAGCGGGAATTTAGAAGGATTGCCAAATGATAACGGCCAATCGGGAGGAAATGAGGGCTCAGCCGTTGCCGGCGGGGACGAGGAAACCGTGCCTGGTGACGAAGCGGGCGAAAAAGATGGCGCCCAAAATGGCGGTCAAACTCAAGAGGGCGGCAAGAAACCTGGGCAGGACAATCCTCCATTGGGGCAGGATACGGTTTTTGACCAGCAAAAATACGATTATGTATTGCACGACACCTGTGTAGACGGCCCCAATTCGGATAGGTCTGCAAATACGCAGTTGCCTTTTACCGAGGAAATAGCTTCCTTTAACTCAAGAAAGGGAATATTATCTCCGTCTTCAGCTTCTAATCCTGATAAGATAGAACCATTTTGTTCTACTCCTTTAGAGGGTGCTCAGCCCATAGAAGCGGCCATTGAAGGGAAAAATATAGTTGTGGACTTGGGCTTAACGAAAGGCAATGACGGTAATTTGTATAGGGTAACGCCTACTTATATGTCGCTTTCTGACAAAGGGTTAAGCCAAATAGGTATAGAAGATTATTATGAAGGATCTAGAAACTCAATAAGTTTGGGAGAATTGTTTAAAGGCACAAGAATTTCAGAGTTTGCCGCCGCGGCAAACAATAAAAACAGCATTGTTATAACGGTATCTCCGGCCGTAGCGAGGGCGTATTTAGGCAAGTCTGTCCTTATAGAAGAAGGAGATTTGGAGAGCAAAAGCGGATTGAGATCCCTTTCAGAGAAATTAAATAATCTTCCCGCGGAAAGGGAGCGCATCCTTGCTGTTACCAGTCAACAACAGGCGGCTATAATCCCTCAGCCTCAAGGCAGAAGCCAAGCTCAAGAACAAGCCCGTAAAGAGGCTGCGGCCAAAGCTGACATTCAAGAAAAGAAAGAAGAGATAAAAGAGAAAGGCTTTTTCGGAAGGATATTCGACAATTTGCGAGGCGGAAATAATACAAAGAGAAAGTAATCTTTTTAGGGAAAGTCTAAAGCAAGACAAAATAAAAATGGAATTTAAATTTGATTTGAGCAATTTAGAAGAGTTTTTGCCTAAGGATTTAGACGCCGATAAACGGCTTAAGGCAAAAACTCTTTTCTTTAAGAAGCTGGCTTTGGCGGCCCATAGCTTTTACGGCGGCAAGTTGACGGTTCTGCCTAAATCCGGCCCGATGAGTTCGGGTTGGATGAATGTGTGGTATACACCGGGTGTATCGGCTGTGTCTACGGCGATAAGAGATCACGAGCCAAAATCTTACGATTTAAGTTCGCGCGGCAATAGAGCTTTGGTGTTAAGTGACGGCACTCGTGTTTTGGGTGACGGCGATTGCGGTGCGGCTGGCGGACTTGGCGTGATGGAAGGCAAGGCTATGCTTATGAAGTATCTTGGCGGCATAGACGCGGACGCGATATGCATAAACAGCCGTGACGGCAAAGGAAAGCCCGTATTTGGCAAAATAGTAGATTTCGCCAATATGATAGCGCCGAGTTTCGGTGCTATAAATTTGGAAGACATAAGCCAGCCCAATTGCTATAAGGTGCTTGACGAGTTAAGGAGGACTTGCCCGATCCCCGTATGGCATGATGACGCGCAAGGTACGGCGTGCGTTACTTGCGCCGCGTTGATAAACGCTTTAAAACTTGCCCGCAAAAAAATAAATAATATCAAGATAGTTCTTTACGGGGCGGGTGCCGCCAACAGTACGGTGGCGGAATTCCTTATGGCTATGGGCGCGGACGGCGGCAATATCATAATATTTGATAAGAGCGGGGCCTTAACTAAAAAAAGAACGGACCTGAAAAACGATCCGGATTTCTACAAACAATGGTCTTTATGTTTAAGGACGAACGGCGCAAATATTAAAGACGAGCATTCGGCTTTTAAAAATGCCGATGTCGTTATCGCGCTGTCAAAGCCCGGGCCGGATACGATAAAAAGCGAGTGGATAAAACTTATGGCACCCAAGGCGATAGTATTTGCCTGTGCCAATCCCGTGCCGGAGATATCGCCGGAGGAATCTTTGAAAGCGGGCGCTTTTATAGCGGCAAGCGGGCGGGGTGATTTTCCAAATCAGGTAAACAATTCGCTTTGTTTCCCGGGGATATTGAAAGCGGTGCTTTTGTGCAGGGCACGCGGCATAACCGATACTATGGCGCTTGCCGCGGCAAAAGCGATAGCGAAATGTGCGGAACTCAAAGGGATTAACCCCAAGAGAATATTGCCCGATATGTATGACGGGGAATTATATCCTATGCAGGTAAAAGCCGTTGTGGAGCAGGCGCGAAAGGAAGGCCTAGCCGGGCTGGAGATAACACCGCAGGAAGCCTATAAAAAAGCCAAGACCGACATAAAAGCGGCGCGCGCCCTTAGCGATGCTTTATGGCGGAAAGGGTATATTAAAAAAATGCCTCTGACGATAATCAAAAAAGCGTTGAGGGAAACGCTTAAAGAAATATGAGAATAATAAAAAGCGCGGAGATAAGAGATATGGTCGCCTCTCTTTGCATTGAGGCGGCTTATAATTTGCCCAAGAACGAAATAAAATTATTGAGGGCCGCTCTCAATAAGGAGAAGGGCCGTGCCGCCAATTTGATAAGGCTGATCTTAAAGAACGCCAAAATAGCTTCAAAAGGAGAATATCCCTTGTGCCAAGATACGGGCAGCGCGGTCATTTTTGCCGAAATAGGGGAGAAAGTTCATATTGAAGGCAATATAAACGAGGCCGTAAACGAGGGCGTCAGGAAAGGATATAAAGAGGGCTATTTACGCAAATCGATAGTATCAAACCCGTTGTTTGACAGGAAGAACAGCGGGGACAATACTCCGGCTATTTTGCATTTAAGCATAGTCAAAGGCGACAGAATTAAACTAAAAGTTTTGTTAAAAGGCGGCGGCGCGGAAAACGCAAGCCGGTTAAAAATGTTTACACCAGCAGACGGGAAAGAAGAAATAATCTCTTTTATCAAGCAAAGCGTGAAAGATGCCGGCGGCAAGGCGTGTCCGCCGTATATTTTGGGGGTAGGCATAGGGGGCGATTTTGAACAATGCGCTTTTTTAGCCAAGAAGGCATTAACTAGAAGCCGCGCCAACTCAAAGAAGAGTTACGCCCTGCTTGAAGAAGATATTTTAAGAGAGGTAAATTCCTTGGGGATAGGCGCGCAAGGTCTTGGGGGTAAAGTTACGGCTTTGGCCGTTTATGTGGAAAGTGCGCCGTGCCATATGGCAAGTTTGCCCGTAGCGCTAAACATTTGCTGCCACAGCCACCGCATAAAGGGGGGCGTGATATGAAGAGGATTTTTCTCCCTGCGGATATTGCGGCTCTGAAAAGTTTGAAAGCCGGCGAAGAGGTTTTGTTAAACGGAACGATTTATTCTCTTAGGGATAAGGCTCACGCTTTGCTTTTGGGCGTAGGGGATATTCCGGACTTTTTGAAAGGCAGCGTAATATATTATATGGGTCCTACGCCCGCGCGCCCTAATAAGGCTATTGGCAGCTGCGGGCCTACCACAAGCGCTCGTATGGATAAATATACGCCTACAATAGTCAAAAAAACAAGTATAATTGGTATTATAGGCAAAGGCGAACGCAGCGCTGCGGTAAACCGCGCGATGAAAGGCAAGGCGATATATTTTCTTGCCTATGCGGGATTGGGCGCATTGTGCGCCCAAAGCGTTTTGAGAAGTGAAGCTGTATTGTATAAGGAATTGGGAGCGGAGGCTGTTTTTAGGTTGGAAGTAAAAGATTTTCCGCTGATAGTGTGTCAAGATCTTAAAGGCGATAATATATACGGAGGAATAAAATGAAGAAGTCACTACTGTTTTTGATTGTATTATGCGGCGCGGTTCTTTTCGGCGCCTGCAGCGGCAATAAGAAAGACGCGAACTATGAGGAAGAACCATATAATCGTTCCAAGAAGGCCGCCTATGAGAGCCAGCTTAGATATTCTGTATTCGCGCCTTTTATGTATGAAGATAAGTTCTACTCTTATTATGCTTTGGCAAAGAAGATTTCCGGCCCGGACAATGAGGGCTGGTATGAAGCCGAATTTAAGAACGGCCCCAAAAAAGGCGAGCGCATAAAGACAAAGAATATTATTATCAAGACTAGGCCGGCCGACGATTACGAGTTAAAGAAAGGAATGGTTGTTTTGGTAAACCATTGGAACCCCAGAACTAAGAACGACGAAAGCCGCACGGATATGTGGCGCAAGGGCGTGGTGTATAATTTAGACGAACTCAGCAAAGGCAAAGTAATGTTGGAGTTCCCCTATGACCGCAACGATTTTATGGCTACCAAAGAGGTATACCTCTTGGATAATATAAGGCTGATATTGGAACCTAAAGGCGTGCGGGATCCCAGAATATTTTTAGATTAAGATATGTTCAAGAGAATATTTTTTGCGGTTTCGGCTTTGATACTTTGCTTTTTGCCGCTGCGGGCTATGCAGAGCGATACCTATTTGATAGATACGCCCACGGCCGAAGTCCTTCCGCTTAGGGATTTAAGCGTAAGAACCCGTATCTTTACAGGCGGCGGCGTACTTGCCTATTTTGATTTTACCGTTATAAACCGCTTAAGCATAGGCGCTTCCTTAACGGCGGAGCATTTGGTCGGGGAAAGCGACGAGGATATAAAACTGCTCGTGCCCGCGCTTCAGTTGAAATATCGTTTATACGACGGCGGGGAGCATTTGCCCGCTTTGGCCATAGGTTTTGACAATCAGGGTTTTAAGTATAACCACGATTTGGACGAATATGAACAGCCGGCCAAAGGCCTGTATTTGGCATTTAGCAAAGAAATACTGATACCGGGACTGCTGTTTAACCCCGGCTTGAACGTAACCGTAGACGGCTTTGAGTTCGACAAATTGGCAGGTTACGTATCGGCGGCTTACAATATAAAGGACATAGTCAATTTAATGTTTGAGTGGGATAATATACACGGTATAAAAGAGTCCCGTTTAAACGGCGGATTGAGGTTATACATAACGGAGAACTTTTCTCTGGATTTTGCGGTTCGCAATTTCAATCATAAGGCGGAGCGTATAGCGCAGTTTAAATATAGCTGCAGCATATAGGAATATGGAAAGAATAAAGAAACCGTATAAACGCAGTATAATTTTTATCAAAAAGCACATGCAGTTGAAGTTTGTGTTTTTGTCATTGCTTCTTGCTCTTTTGTGCGTAGTTATGTGCACTTATGAATTTGTAAGTATGATACAGGCCTTTTTTAAGGCTCATCCCGTATTGTTGCTGGAGCTTATGGAGCAAAGTTCCGTACTTATACCGATATCCTTAATGAAACTTGCGATATTTTTTGCGGTGATAGCGATACTTGCGGCTATTTTATCCAATAGAATAGCGGGGCCGATATACAGGTTTGAAAGCGTATGCAAAGAAGTGGCCAAAGGCAACTATAAGGTGCGGGTGAAACTGCGTGACGGCGACGGCCTTAGAAGTTTGGAAAAAGAATTTAACGCTATGCTCGACAGCTTGGAACGGAAAGAAGGGGAATCTAAAAATGAGAAATAAGGCTGCGGCTCTTTTGGCCGTGATAATGACTTTTGCGTGCTTTGCCGGCGCGCAGAAATACCGTATAAAATATTCGGTTGACGAGAAAGATCCTATTTCCTTGGAAAACGCCATACGTTTGGCTTTGGAAAACAATTACGAACTTTTGCTTACCGAGCAAGACGTGGTAATATCCGAGCAGCGTTTAAAGGAAGCGAAGTTCTTATATCTGCCGGAGATAAGCTTTAACGCCGCGGCGACGGGTTATAATTTAGATTCGCCGATAGTGCTGCCCGATAGTTTGGGGCTTAGATATATCGCCCCGGCCAAAGATCACGACACCGATACTCTTTTTTATGGTTTGGGTGTTTCCGCGACGCAGTATTTATATACGGGCGGGCGAATTTCAAGCACGGTAGGAATGGCGAAAGCCGGCCTTAAGGAAGCGATGAGCCGCTACGAGGCGGTAAAATACTCGGTAATTTATCAAGTTAAGGAAGCGTTTTTTGAGCAGCTTTTCCTCCAACGCAAGGAAGCCTTGCTTGAGGATATGGTAGAACGGGTGGAATCGTATTTGAAAGGTAAAAGTTACAAACAGTGGGAAAGAGTATTGATACAAGCCGAGCGCGCGAAAATGAAAAGCAAAGTAAACGCTTTAAAAGAGGAATTGTCTTCTGCCAATCTAAAATTGATAAATGTATTAAATAAAGAGCTTAACAGCAAAGTGGTAATAAGCGGGGAGTTTGATTTTAATCCTATAAACGTGGACTTGGCGAAAGCGACCTTGTGGGCTATGGAATTCCGCCCCGAGCTTAAAAGCGCCCTATATAAGTTGGAGATGGATAATATCTCGGTAAAATTATCTTTGGCCAGGCGTTATCCCAATATATTGCTCGGGATAGGCTACGATCGCCAAGGCGAGGATAATATCAACGACGAGAATATTCAAGCCACTTTGGCATTGAAGCTGCCGTTTGGGTACGATTACGGCACTCAGCTCAAGCAGAAACGCGCGGAACAGCGGCAAAGCAATCTCAAGCGCGCGGCGATAGAAGATTCCATTCGTTCCGAAGTTTTGGAAGCGTATAATAATTTAATGTTCTGGCAGGAAGAAACCGCCGTACGCATCAACACGTGGGACGCCATTAACAAAGAGCTTGGCAGTCTAAATTACAATACTTTAAGCAAGGAAGAAGCCATAAAAGTGTTTAATTACTATTACGAAGCGGGCGTGGATTATCTTGAAGGAATAAAAGAACATATGCTTGCCATAGCCAAGCTGGAACTGGCGGTGGGGCAGGACATAAGAGAATAGATTTGATGAAGTTTTACGGAATAAGAATAATTCTTTTCGCATTAAGTTTTTTGGCGGTATCATACGCGCAGTGCGGGGTAATAGACGACAAACGGGAAAATGAGATACTGCGCGAATTTTTATGGCAGGAATTTGTTTCTTTACCCAAAGATAAACGCCCTAAGATTGGGGTGACGCTTTCTGCAGGCGGCGTGCGAGGATTTTCTCACATAGGCGCATTGGAGGTTATCAAGGCCAGCGCCTTGCCGATAGATTATATGTCGGGTACTTCGATGGGGTGCATTGTGGGCTCGATGTTTGCGGCGGGAGTAAGCCAGGCGAGACTATTGGACTTGGCGGAAAACCCTAAACTTTCCTATATATCAAAAGATCTTACCATACTCGGCGTTATAAAATACGTTTTTGGCAATAGGTTATTCTCTTCGGAGCGGTTCCAAGAATTTATAGAATCGGAAATAGGATCCATATATTACGAAGATCTTAATATCCCCTTTGCCTGTGTCTCGGCAGATATAAAGACGGGCGAGAAGGTAATTTTTAACAGCGGGCCTGTGGCTTTGGGCGTACGCGCGAGTATGAATTTGCCCGGCATTTTCGCCCCGGTGGAATACCGTCAGCGTTATTTGGTGGATGGCGGTGTAGTGGATTATATGCCGGTTGATTTGGTTAAAGATATGGGGGCCGATTGGGTACTTGCAATATTTTCGCTGCCGGATTATTCCAAAAGCGTACCGACGACCATTTTGGGCTATATAGTCAGGACGGGCGATTTAAGGGGCGCTTTCCTTACGGAAAGCTCCGAAAAGAGCGCCAATTTCCTTATAGAGTCGCGCGTAGGCGATATACATTCCTTTAACCCTGGTGAATCTTTAAAAGCGCTTGAAATCGGGGCCAAGTCCGCCTATGGATCTTTAGATCAAATGAAAGATAATTTACTTTTATATTCGGTGGATTATGTTTTTAAATAGGGTATTGTTTATCGCGCTCGCCGCCTTGTTTTTATTATGGCCTTTTGAACAAAGCCGAGCCTTGTTCGGCATAAGCGCGCGCAAAGCCCAAAACCAGATGCTAAGCCAAGCGCAGGAGGCTTATGACGATGCTCAATATAAGCGCGTGGAGGAATTGGGCAAAGAGTTCTTGCTTAAATATCCCTCCGCCTCCAAGAAACGCCTAAAAACGATGTATTTGCTTTTGGGCGATTCTTACAAAGAGCGCGGCCAATACGATAAAGCATTGCTGACTTATAACGAGGCGGCGGAATTCCTGCCCAAAGACGAAGACGTAAATCTTGCATTGGGCGGGATATATCTTATCGGCGGGCTGACCGACAATGCCAAAGACATATTCAGAAAAGTGTTGGAAATAAACAAAGAAAACAAGGACGCTCTTTTAGGTATGGCAAGAGCTTATTATGAGGAAGGCCTTTTCTCACGCGCGAATGTGTTTTTTGAATATTACCGACAGGCCGGCGGCGAAGAAATATCGGGCCCGTTCTTCTATTATTATGCGATGTCGCAATACCTTGCCGACAATCAAGATGAGGCTTTGGATTTGGCTTTAAAAGCATTATCGGCAGAGGAGACGGCAGATACTTTATTTCTGCTGGCTAAAATTTACAGAAACGGCGACGACGAAGAAAACGCTTGGCTTTATATAGACGCGGCTTTGGATAAAGATCCTTCGCGCTATGATATTTATTTAACCAAAGCCTTATGGCTTTCTTTCGGAACTTTGGAACAGAATAAGCAGGCTGAGAAAATGGCAGACTCCATACTTAAGAAAAACAGCCGCGATAAATTGGCGCTGTTTATCAAATATTTGTCTTTACGAAAGCGCGGAGGCGACAGCGCCAAGGCTAGGGAATATTTAAGGACGATAATGTCTATGGAAGGCGATCAGCTTATGGATAAAATGGCCGCGAAACTTTACTATATGGATATGAACGGGAAAACTCTTAAATAAAATTTTGATAATAAAAACAGAAAACCGCCGCTTTTTAAGCGGCGGTTTCTATTTGGTAAAAGGGGCGGGGAACTACTCCTCTTTCTTTACGCTTATGTTTTTGAAGGCTTTAAATATCATCATTATTACGCCCATTAAAGCGTAAAGCCCGAATACGATAAATACCACGTCTTGCGGATATTTGAACAGGAAAGCTATCACTATGGCGATAATAGCCAGTTTGGTGACGGATATTTTCTTATGAGGGGTATCCTGCGAGTTTTCTTTCTTGCCTTTAAAAGCGGCATAAGGGATATTTGAAACCATAAGCAAAGCCAAGCCTATCGTAATAAAAGCTATCAGATTATAGATATAAGGAAGATAAGTTTGCATAAAGGGCATAACTTTGCCGTTGGCGTCCAGCGCGAATATATTGTAAGAAAGCGCGAAGGATACCAAAACCGCGGCGGCCGCGGGTACGGGCAAACCGGTAAAATACTGTTTTGAGGATTTTCCCGCATGGGCCATGGCATTAAATCTCGCCAGTCTTATAGCGCCGAAAAGTACGAAAATGAAAGCTATTTGCGCCCCAAAGACGGTAATATTCTGCAAGGCGATGTAGTAAATGAGGAAAGCCGGCGCGGTGCAGAAGGATATTAAATCCGCCAGGGAATCCATTTCCACGCCGAAAGAAGATTCCGCATTTAACATTCTGGCGACTCTGCCGTCGAAGGTATCAAGCAGCATAGCTATAAAAATAAGCCAACCCGCCTTTGAGTAATGGCCGTTTATGGAAGCCATTATGGAAAAGAATCCGCACCCTATATTGCCCATTGTGAACAAGGAGGGAATGGTAATAATGCCGGCGTGTTTTATTTTTTCTAAATTCATAAATTATCTCCAAAGGCCGAGTACGGTAAGCGCGCCTTGTACATTTTGGCCTTCTTTAACGGTGATTTTAACCTTGTCTTTAGGCAGATATACGGCCACTTGCGAGCCGAAGTATATCATCCCCGCATATTGCCCGGCTTTCACCTTTTCGCCCGGCTTAACCCAGCACTCTATTCTTCTGGCTATGGCGCCGGTGATTTGTTCCATATAGGCGAATTTATCGCCGTTGACGAATTTGATGAGGTTTCTTTCATTGTTGTTCGCCTCGGGGTTATTGGCGAAAGCGAATTTGCCTTTGGTGTATTTAACCTCTTGCACCTCACCGTCTATCGTTGCCCTTTGTATGTGGACGTTGAAAATGGAAAGGAATATGCGTATTACCAATACATTGTCGTCGCCTTCGGTTTTAATTGATAAAATTCTGCCGTCGGCGGGGCAGGCGATTTCGTCTTCTTTAAACACCGTAGGTCGGTATGGATCTCTAAAAAAGAATGCCACGAATATCCCTAGCGCGGTGTACAATACGGCTACCGCCAAGGATAAAACGGAACATGTAAAAAGGTAAACTATGAAGGCTGTTAGGGCAAGAGCGAATATTATAAGGGAGGTTCTTTTTCCGCGCGGGTGAACGGTCGTAACCCAGCCGAAAACTTCTCCCATAGTTCTTTTGATGTCTTCCAACATAAAACCTCGCTTATAAGGCGTATTATATAAAATAGGCCGCCCTTATGCGGCGGCTTTAAAAGTGTGGGCAGGGGGGGACTCGAACCCCCACGATCTTGCGATCAACAGATTTTAAGTCTGTCGCGTCTACCAATTCCGCCACCAGCCCTTAGTAAATTGTAAATATATTCTAGCAAATTTAATCGTAAAAGGCATTAAAAAATTTGTCGCAGGAAACGCTCTTTATCCCGATGGAACGGACCTTTTGCGCCAGCTCTCTGTCCGATGTCACCACCACCGTTCTTTTGCCGTATTCTTTGCAGTACTGCGCCTGTTCCAATATTACCTCGTCCGCGGTCATTTCTTCCGTAAAAGTTGCGTGTACGCAAGGCGTTACGGTAGGGCCTACTTTGCGGAATGTGCCGTCGAGTATCAATCGGAATTCCGAGCCGTACAACTTTTGCGAGCCCAGCTCGTCCAGCCAAGATATAAGCTCCGAAGTCAAATTATCTTCGCTTACATAACCGTTCCCGGCCAAGAAAGTTCTTATAAAGTTCAGGCCGTCTATAAAGTATATTGTTGGTTTGGAGCTGCCTTTCATAGTGTTATTGGGTATAAAAAAACCGCCTTTCGGCGGGACCGTTATAAAAACATTGCGGGGGCAGGATTTGAACCTGCGATCTCAAGGTTATGGGCCTTGCGAGATACCGGGCTTCTCTACCCCGCAATATTATTATACATAATCAGAAGGGACTTTGCAAATAGTGAGGAGTTTATACTCCGTTTCGGCGTGGAAGGCTCAGATAAGGGTTCTATAATATTCGCCCCATTTGGCCATCTCTTTTAAAAGCGGATCAAGCGTTTGGCCTAGAGGGGAAAGGGAATATTCCACCCTGGGGGGGACTTCCGGGTATACTTTCCTTTTTAGCAGTTTGTTTTCTTCCAATTGACGCAGATTGTCGGTAAGCACTTTTTGGGAGCATCCTATGCTTTTCTGCAGCTGTCCAAAGCGTCTTACCCCGCATAGCAAATCCCTTATGATAAGTATTTTCCATTTGTTTCCTATCAGCTGCAAAACTATAGCTACAGGGCATAGCGGAAGAGTTTTTTTATTATTCATGAAATCCCCTTTGTATTGATATAGTTACTTTTTTAATACTACATTACAAAAAAGTGCCTACTTTACATTTGTACTGTTGAAAATATAGCATATTATAACAAGAAAATAAAGGAGGAGTTATGAAGGAAATCATCGTTAAAAACTATAAGGAAACAGAAGGTATCCAGCAGGGGGAAGGAAAAAACAATTTTACGGTAAAGCCTGTAATCCCCGCTGAGGGCGTAAACAAATGTTCCGCTAATTTTGTGGAAGTAGCGCCAGGCAATACGGCTTACGGATATCATTGGCACGAGGCTAACGAAGAAGTATTTTATATTATCAGCGGGGAAGCTTCCGTAAAAACCGAAGACGGGGAAATCCACCTGAAACAGGGCGACGCGATCTTTTTCCCGGCAGATGTAAAAGGTTCCCACGTAATATCAAACCCGTCCGAAACTGAAAAACTTGTTTATTTGGATTTCGGTACGGCTAATAGACCCGATATTGTACATTTTACGGGTACGAAAGCCGGTATGGCTGTATCCGAAGACGGGAAAGTCCATATGTTCGGGAAATAGCAAGTATACGGCAAGTGCGGTAAGCTTTTAAGCCTGTTTTTTTATTCCAAGAATCAGCTTCGCGAGGGGTTTAAATATAAAAGAAATCAGCTTAAAAGCAAATGCCAGCAGTTTGGACAGCCCGGCTTTAAACAAGTAGAAAGCCGGGTTGTTTTTTTTGTATAAATTTTTAATCTCTTTACGAAGTCTTTTTTCTCCAGCCGTATTGCCCAAGCTTCGCATTGTGTAGCTGTTTTGCGTTAAATTCCATAGGGTAAGTTCTTTGTTTATAAAATGGAATTTATGCTTAAAAGAAAGCTTTGCCCAAAGCCAATAATCGGCCTGCGGAGGATAAGGGGAATCAAAACCGTATTCTTCGGCCAAAGCGGTTTTTAGCATTACGCAGGAAAAAGTCGGTATCGGGTTGAAAGAGAATAAAGGAAAAGTCAAATTATATTTACTTGAAAACGGATTTAAAATTTTTATATATAGTTCCGTCACTTTGTTAAAAAGCGTTAATTTCTTGACGCGGTTTTTATCTCCGAAGCATTTAACTTTATTGTAAATAATTTCCGCATCGGGGTTATTGCGTATGTAATTAACTTTCTCCTTAAGATAATCTTTATGCCAAATATCGTCGCATTCCAAGAAAGCCACATAATCCGTTTTGGCGCAGGAAATAGCTTTTTTTAGCGTTTCTTGAAGCCCCAGATTTCGGCCGTTCGGGTGGGAAAGTAATTTTATCCGCTCGTCTTGCTGTGCGTATTTGCGGATTATTTGCGCACTTAAATCTGAGGAGCCGTCGTCAAAGACTATAAGCTTCCATTTTCCGCAGGTTTGCGCCAGTACGGATTTTATAGTCTCCTCTATCGTGCCCTGGCAGTTGTAAGAGGCAGTAATTACCGTAATTTCCATTTTATGCCCGCCGTTTTTGTAAGATAGGCCAAATCGCCGCTGAAGAGAAGCGCAAGGCCGTTAAGGGAAACGAAGGCGCTTCCTTTTATCAATATTTCCATAAAGACATTTCCTTGATAAAAAGCGAACGCGTATTTAACAATAGCCGCGCAGATAAAAGAAATTAAAATCGTCTTTAATACCCAAAGCATATTTTTCCCGTAGGGGATAAACGGTGCGAAAGTTCTTACGGTAATGATATTCATAAAAGTCATAACGGCGTACATCGCCAGGAATATTACTGGATAAGCGTAAGCTCCGTAATATTTTACGCCCAATATAAACGCCGCGGTGCAAATTAGGCCGAGTATCAAATATCTGGGGGTGATCTCTTTTATTATTCTAAGTGCGGAAAACACATTGGAAACATTATTATTAAACCCGATAAACGGTACGGCCATAATGAACATCGCCAGGAATTTGGCGGTATTTTCCACGTCTTGCGCGGTAAAGTTGCCTCTTTTAAAGAACATTGTTATTATTTCTTGGGAGAACAGACAGGTAAACACGCAGAAGGGTATAAGCAATACGGAAACGGCCTTATCGGTTTTGATTACGGTATCGGCCATTTTGGCAAATTGTTTTTTTGCGGCCTCGGCGGTAAATTTTACTTTCGCTACGCTGTTTACTTTAGAGGTTAAAATATCGGTAGGGCTGTCGGAAAGCATTCTGGAATAATTTACCGCGCTTACCATACCCGCCTGAGTGGAGGAAATCATAAACAGCGGCGCGTAAAGCACGGCGGCCCAAACCATGGCACCGGGCTGGGAGTAGAGAAAGTTCTGTATAAATTTTTTGTTAAATTCGGGTTTAGCGGGCCTAAAATGCCAAGCCTGTTTTTTTCTCAGCAGATAAAGGGATAACAGGCCTTGAATCCAGTAGGCGGTTATGTAGCCTAGAAACATAGCCTCAAGTTTTTTTGATGAGAGTAAAAACAACAGCGGCAGCAAAGTGTTAAGCGGGGCGAGGAAGTAAATCCCAAACATTCTGTAACTTTCGCAAAGTGCTATCAGGTAAGACATTATAAAAAACGAAAAAAAATAAACCGCGCTTAAAAACAGCAAATTGGCGGAGCGGTTTACTTCCGCAGGCGAAAAGGCTGAAACGGCGCCGAGTATTTCGCTTGGCCAAATATAAGCGGCGGCGCAGAATATCAGGGCCGCGGCTATATAGATATACAAAAAGAAGTTGGCTAAATTTATTGCGGCGTTAGGGGATTTCTCTCTCTGGTGCATAAATTCGGGCAGCACCAGCGAAACGTTTAAAGAAGACAGCCAACCCGTCAGCACGGCACAAATGAGAATTAGGTAAAAGTAAACGTCCGTTTTACCCGTCGCGCCAAAGTAGAAAGCCAATAAAAGACTGCTTAAAAAGGAAAACAATTTCCCCGTAACCGTAGCGGCGACGGAGAGCGCGGCTCCTTTCTTATAATTCTCCATATTTGATATTATATTAAATATATGAAACACGAATTTGAACCTGTAATAGGGCTGGAAATACATGTCCAGCTAGCGACAGAAAGCAAGATGTTTTGCTCCTGCCCCAGCGGCGCCAAAAGCGATATGGCGCCCAATACTGCGCTTTGCCCGCTGTGCAGCGGCCAGCCGGGCGTACTGCCGGTGATAAATAAGCAAGCAGTCAAATTGGCCTTGAGGGCGGCTTTGGGCATTAACGCAAAAATAAACGAAGTTTCCGTTTTCGCCCGCAAGAATTATTTTTATCCCGATTTGCCCAAAGGCTATCAAATATCGCAGGACGACAAACCGATAATAGAACACGGATACGTAGAAATAGAAACGGAAGACGGTCAAAGCAAGAAAATCAATATCACCCGCGCGCATTTGGAAGAGGACGCGGGCAAATCCTCGCACGAGAGCGACGCTTCTTTAATAGATTTGAACCGCGCGGGCGTGCCTTTGCTGGAGATAGTCTCCGAGCCTGATATCCGCAGTCCGCAGGAAGCGTACAATTATCTTACTTCTTTAAAGAAGATAATGCAGTGGCTTGATGTTTCCAACTGCGATATGGAGAAAGGCGAACTGCGCGTGGATGTCAATTTGTCTTTGAGACCGAAGGGTACGGAAAAATTCGGCACCAGGATAGAGATAAAAAATCTTAATTCTTTCAAAGCCGTAAAAGACGCTTTAACTTACGAGATAAAACGTCAAAGCGAACTTTTGGACAACGGCGGCGTGATAACCCAGCAGACTATGCTTTGGAACGAGGAAGAAGGCGTAACCAAGACTATGCGCAGCAAAGAAACGGCGCAGGAATACAGATATTTCCCAGAGCCTGACCTCCCGCCTTTGGAGGTTACGGAAGAAATGCTGAAAGAGGTTAAGGCCTCAATGCCGGTTCTGCCTTGGGAAAAGCGCGAATATTACGAAAAGGAACTCGGCCTTAACGCCTATGACAGCAAACTTTTAATAGGCAGCCGCGCCTTATGCGATTATTTCGAGAAAGTGGTAAAGGCGGGCGCACAGCCCAAGAACGCCGTCAACTGGATAGGCACCGATTTGTTGGGCAAACTAAACGCGGCGGGCAAAGCGATAGAGGAAAGCCCCGTAAAGGCCGAAGACTTGGCCGCCTTGATAAACTATATACAAAGCGGTAAGATTTCTTCCAAGATGGCTAAGGATATATTTGTCAAAGCGTTTGAAAGCGGCAAAAGCGTAAAAGGCTTGGTGGAAAGCTCCGGCGCTTCGCAAATCAGCGACGAGGCCGCATTGGAAGCCTGGGCTAAAGAGGCCCTTGCGGCTAACCCTAAAGCCGCGGCCGACGTAAAAGCGGGCAACGGCAAGGCGATAGGCGCATTGGTGGGCGCGGTGATGAAGATGTCCAAGGGAAAAGCGAACCCCGCGCTTTTGAACAAGATATTTATGAAGTTGATAAACCAGTAAATATTTTGGGATATGTTTTATAAAAAGCCCCTCTTTCACGAGGGGCTTTTTTATCTGATAAAATTTTAATAAAGCGGCATATCCAGCAGGGAAAGATAAATGTCGGCAATATTTTTTAAGGCTAGCACAAATTTATAGGAGAACCAGCAGAACAACAACATCATTATCAGCGAGAATATCCACTTTGTCCACTTGTTTATCAAAGGCGAGCGCACGACAAAATATATCGCAAACGGCCCTATAAACAAATAAAGCAGCCACATGCCCCATATCTTGTAGTAGAAAGACACATGCTTGCCCTGCCCCGCTCCGCAGTATTTGCAGTAATTGTCAAAATCGCCTATATCGGCTTTACATTTCCAGCAAATCACAGTTCTATGCCTCTGCTTCTTAGGAAAGTCTTTATTTTGGAGCGGGCCCTGGCGGTTTTGGCCGCATCAAGCCATTGAGGTTTTGGCTCCACATTCTTTCTGGTTTGTATTTCCACAATGTCGCCGCTTTTAAGAGGGCTGTTCATCTTTACCATTTTATTATTTACCAAAGCGCCGCTGTAATGATCTCCTATTTCGGTGTGAACCAAATAGGCGAAATCCAGCGGGGTGGCGTGTTCCGGCAAAACCTTAACGTCGCCCTTGGGGGTAAAGACGAAAATCTGATTTAAGTTAATATCCGTTTGGAAGCTTTCCAAAAACTCTCTTGGTGCTGTCAAATCGCGCTGCCATTCTATCCATTGGCGTATCCAGTTGAGTTTCTCGTCCAAATTCGGGTCGGCCTTGCTGCCCAGTTTATAGCGCCAATGCGCGGCGATGCCGTATTCGCAGGTGCGGTGCATATCTTCGGTCCTGATTTGTACTTCCACCAAGCTGCCCTCAAAGAATACGGTCGTGTGTATGCTTTGATACATATTCATTTTAGGCATGGCGATATAATCGGTGAAGCTGCCCGACAACGGTTTGAAATTGGCGTGAAGCGCGCCCAAAGCCCTATAACAATCAAGTACGGTATCAGTGATAATGCGTACGCCCAAAAGGTCTTGGATTTGCTCGAAGGTGGAATCCTGCTTCTTCATTTTCCTAAAGATGGAATAATAATTTTTCACGCGGGAAAGCAATCTGTGCGGTATTTGGTCTTTATCCAGCACCGCGCCCAATGCGTTTTTAAAGGAGGCCAGTCTTTTGTCCAAATTGGCTTTTTTGCGGTTTACGCCCGCGACGATTTGTTTATATTCTTCCGGGAAAAGATATTTGAAAGAAAGGTCCTCAAGTTCGTTTTTTATGCTGAACATTCCAAGCCTTTGGGCTAGCGGAGCGTAAAGGTTTAAAGTTTCCAAAGCCTTCTCTTTTTGACGTTTTGGCGCGAGCGCGTCAAGCGTTTTCATATTATGGGTTCTGTCGGCCAATTTTATGAGGATAATGCGCATATCGTTTGATACCGCTATCAACATTTTGCGCCAGTTTTCTACGGTTTCCTCGTCGGTGGAAGTGCTTTCCAAACGGTCGATTTTGGTCAGGCCCGCAACCATATTGGCTATTTCTTTATTGAAATTAGTTTCTATATCCTTTACGGTTGTGTCGGTATCCTCTACGGTGTCGTGCAGCAATGCGGCGGAAATGGTGTCGGCGTCGAGTTTGTGTTCCAGTAGTATCTTCGCCACCTCGCAGCAATGCGTGAAGAACGGCTCTCCCGTAAGCCTTTTCTGGTTTTCGTGCGCTTTCTTTGCAAAGAAATAGGCTTTCTCAATCATCGCGGTATCGTGATTGGGATTATATTCCTTAAAACCCGCCAAAATTTCGTCTAAATAATGATCGTCCATAGTCACTCTTTCGGGAACACTTCGTCAATTATCATTTGCGCCGCCCTTTTCGCTACGCCCGGCTCGCCAAGCTGGCTTCTTAATTTAAGCAGCTGCGCGCGCATGGAATTGTAATTCTTCTCGCTACCTATTATGGAGCATATTTCCTGCGCTATGGCTTTGGGGTTGGCGTCTTTTTGTATAAACTCTTTTACCACACCTTTTTTGCTTAAAATGTTTACCAGGGAAATATAAGGCACCTTGATAATCATTTTCGCTATCTGATAAGTTACCCAGCCCGTCTTGTATACCACCAGCATTGGCAAACCCAAAAGCGCGTTTTCCAAGGTGGCGGTGCCGGAGCAGGTGATAACAAAGTCCATTTCGCTTCTGGCGGCGTAGTCGTTTTCGCGGACTATTTCCAGGCCGTCGCGGCGCGGGCCGATAAGCTCGTAAATTTTTTCGTCGCTTACTTCCGGCACTGCAAACAAATAGGCCTTGGCGTTGGGGAAGGATCTTCTTACTTCCTTAAACGCCTGATAGAAAAGTTTTGTGTGCTTTTCTATTTCTCTGGGCCTGCTGCCTGGCAAAAGGCCGATTTTCCATTCTTTGGTATTGTCACCCTTGAAGGGGTTTTCCTTCGGGGCGGGTATTTTATCCAAAAGCGGATTACCCAAGAATACGGCGTCGCCGCCCAAATCGGTATAAATTTTCTTTTCGAAAGGGAAGATGACGAACATCTTTTTTGCCAGCCTTACTATGCTTCTTGCGCGGTATTCGCGGCTAGCCCAAACTTGCGGGCAAACATAGTAATAAGCGGGGATATTTCTGTGTTTGGCTATGCCCAAAACTTGATGATTGAATCCGTAGAAATCCACGGTAATTATGCAGGCGGGGTTCTTCTCGTTGATGTAATTTTTTATCATATTCATCAATCTTACCCACATAGGCAGTTTTTTGAAGGGTTCCACAAACCCGCTTGCTCCGCGCGCGACAAGGTTATAGAGAAATTTGTCGCTTGCGGCTTTCATTCTTTCCCCGCCGATGGAAGTTACGGTAATATCGGGCGCGCAAGCTTTAAGTTCCTTTATCAGATTGGAGGCATGTACATCGCCCGAAATATCGCCCGCAACGACCAAAATATTTTTACTGTTAGGAATAATATGGGGCATAATTATTTACCGCTCCCTCTTTTAAGATTGCCCAAACTTTCGTCGAGGGCTATTTTCGCGGCCGTACCTATCTCATGCATAAGGTGCATGGGGCCGTGCTTTTCTTCTTTTGAACCTTGGGGCACGTTATAGCGTTTGATTTCGTCTATGATTTTTAAAGCTATCAAAAGTGCTTTGCTGCCCTTTTCGCCGCTGGGGCCGGGTGTTTTGTCATTTTGTATGCAATCGACGAAGTGCAAAATTTCCGATGTAATGGGCATTTGTTTGTCTACCGTCGGGTAGATTACGTCTATATCGTTTAGGGATTTTATTACGGGTACTTTCTTCCTGTAAATTTTAACTCTGGCGTTCATAAAATCCACGGAGATATAAGCGTCTTCCTGATACAAATTCATATAACGGGAGCGTTCAAAGCTGGCCCTGCTTGCGGTGACGTCTGCGGTGCAGCCGTTCGCGAATTTAAGGCGTACATTGGCGATGTCTTCATGAGCGGAGAATGCGCTTAGGCCGATAGCGTCTATTGATACGACGTCCGATTTAAGCATAGTCAAAAGCAAGTCTATATCGTGTATCATCAAATCGAGCACTACGCCGATATTGGCCATTCTCGGGTCATAGGGCCCTAGTCTTTTTATGGCGATAAATTTGGGGTCTTTTATGTATTTGAAGGCTTCAAGTACGGCGGGGTTAAATCTTTCCACGTGTCCTATTTGGAGGATTACATCCTTTTCGTGTGCTTTGGCTATCAGTTCTCTTGCCTGATCCATTGTGGAAGCTATCGGTTTTTCCATTAAGGTGTTCACCTTATGGTCAAGGCAGTACATACCTATTTTATGATGCAGTTCCGTAGGTGCGGCCACTATTACGGCTTCCACCTGGGGGATTAAATCTTCGTATTTTGTATAGGCGGTGGAGTTATATTCCCAGGCCAGCTTCTGCGCGCGCATGGGGTCATTGTCGCATACGCCCACCAGCTCGATGTTTTTCATTTTAGATAAAGTTCTTACGTGGAAAGTGCCGATTTTGCCGGCGCCGATAACGCCGAATCTTATTTTTTTATCGCTCATATAAAGTACCTCGTATGTTTAATTATAGCATTTAGGGCAACAGCGTCGTAAATTTTTATGCCGAAAACGGGCCCTTTTATTTTGTTATAATTACTTATATGAAAGAAAGAACTTTAGTTTTAATGAAACCCGATGCCATAAGCAAGAAACTTACCGGCATCATCATAGACCGCCTGGAACATCTGGGCTTGGATATTAAAGGCGCGAAAGTAAGAATAATGACGGAAGAGCTTGCTCGCGAGCATTATTCCAATTTGGCGGGCCAGCCGTTTTTGCCCGGCGTAATATCGTTCATGCGTGGCGATTTTAACGGGATAGCCGATCACCGCATTTACGCTTTCGTCTTTGAAGGGGAAGATGCCATAGCCAAAGTCCGCGGTGCTTTGGGTGCGACGGACCCGGCCAAGGCCGAGCCTTGGAGCATAAGGGGCGCTTTCGGCTGTTTTAAAGATGGCGTAATGCAAAATTGTGTGCATGCCTCCGGCAGCAAGGAAGACGCTCAGCGCGAAATCAATCTTTGGTTCAAGCCAGAGGAAATAGTCTAATGAAGTTAAAGGCGATAATAGTTTTTCCGCTTTTGTTGGTATTATCCTGCGCGCTTTTCGCGCAGGATAAAGTTACTTTGCGCACCGCCGACAAGTGGAACATAGCCGCGCTTTATAATCCTTCGCAAAACGGCAAATACGTAATTTTGCTGCACGATTTGGGCAGTAAGAAAGAAGAATATCCCTCTTTCAGCCGCGCTTTGGATAAAGCGGGTTTCGGGTATTTGGCCTTGGACCTTAGGGGGCACGGCCAGAGCACCAATATCAATACTTACGATAAATTTGAAAAGACGGGCGTCGACAATGAATTTAACAAAATGACGCGCGACGTTGACGCCGCGATAGACTATTTGCGCGGCAAGGGCGCGGGCGAAGGCGATATATTCGTTTTGGGCGCGGGCTTGGGCGCAAATGTGGCGGCGAAGTCTTTGCCGTTCCACCCGAAGTTGGGCGGAGTGGTTTTGCTCACGCCTTCCTTAAAAAACAGGGACGTTCTTACGATGGTTGGTATCAAGAATTTTAAGGGGCCGGTATTTATCGGGGTGTCTTCCACCGACAGGAAACAGCTTATGGAAGCCAGCTTTATCAGGAACGCGGCGTATTTGGCTTCGGGCAAGGGGAAGGTAACTTTTATGACGGCCTATAACCTTAAAGGGGTGGATATGCTCGACAGATACCTTACGCAGGAAGTCTTGCAGTGGCTCAGAACGCCGCAGCTGCCCGAGGTTCTGCCCGACGCTATTTCCTTTGAGGAAGAAACTTATTACGATACGCCCGCGGCCAAAAAGGACGAGCTGCCCGCAATGACGATGGGCGACGTATTAAAATCCCTCGACTGATCAATTTATGAAAACAAAAAACGCCCGCCGCTTTGAAGGCGCACTTGGCGAGAAATTGCCTCAGACGGAGGTATTAAACAAAAATTCCGCCGACTTCAGCTTTTGCGCTCCCGCAAAGATGTTTGACAAAATGCAGCGGGAAAATCTAAACGCCGTAAAATCCGTTGCCAAAGCCAAGAAAGCGATAACGGCGGCGGCCGAGCTTACTGCCGAAACTTATCTTAACGGCAATAAAATAATTTTTGCCGGTGCTGGCACAAGCGGGCGGCTTGGTGTGCTTGAAGCGGCCGAATGTCCGCCGACTTTCAGCGTCGGCTATGACGTATTCGATACCCTTATGGCTGGCGGAAAAAGCGCCGTATTTAAAGCGGTTGAGGGCGCCGAGGATGATTTTAATCTCGGCGCGCGCGACTTTAAAAAGAAGGCTAAAAGCGGCGATATTCTTATAGCGATAGCGGCCAGCGGCAGAACGCCTTACGCGTTGGGCGCTTTGCGTGCGGCAAAGGAAAGGGGCAACAAGACGGTTTTTGTTTCCTGCAGCGATACGGCAGATACTTCCAACGCGGATATTTTTGTTTATTTGCCTACGGGCGCGGAAGTTATTTCCGGCTCCACTCGCCTTAAGGCGGCAACGGCGACAAAATGCGCCCTTAATATGATTACGACAATGGCGATGGCTTTAAGCGGGAAGGTGTACAAGAATTTGATGGTAGACGTAAAGGCCTCTAACGTGAAACTTAAAGACAGAGCTGCGCGGCTGATAGCTAAGGCCGCCGGCATAGAAAAGGAAGAGGCTGTTGCTCTTGCCCAAAAAACACGCTACAATGTAAAGGCGGCCATAGTAATGGCCAAACTTAAAGTCGGCTTTGGCAAAGCGCAGGCTTTGTTAAAGGAAAGCGGCGGTTTTTTGGACAAGATTATAAATGAATAAAAAAAGCATACTTGCGCTGGGCCTGATGAGCGGCACTTCCGCCGACGGCGTGACTTTGTGTCTTTTCGATATAGCTTTAAAGAAAGTAGTTTGCTTCAAAAATTATCCTTACGACGGAAAACTCCAAAATAAAATACTTGGCGCTAAAGATATGAAAGCGCCGGAACTTTCCGAACTTAATTTTGAGCTTGGCCGCCTCTATGCCGATAAGGCCGAAAAATTTATAAAAGAATATAAGATAAACAGAAAGGACATAAAAGTAATAGGCTCGCACGGTCAAACGGTGTATCACAATCCTTCAAGCAGGGTGCCCAATACTTTACAAATAGGGGAAGGCGCGTTTTTGGCGCGCCGCTTTAAAGGGATACCGGTAGTGTATAATTTTAGGCCCGCGGATATTGCGGCTGGCGGATCTGGCGCGCCGTTTGTACCGATGTTTGACAGATACCTCTGCGGCGGCAAAAAGGCTATGCTTTTAAATATCGGCGGGATATCCAATGTTACGGTGTGTTTGGGCAAAGATACCTTCGGATTTGACATTGGTCCCGGCAACAGCTTAAGCGACGCGGCGGTAAATCTGCTAAGCGGCGGTGCCAAAACTTACGATAAAGACGGCAAAATCGCCGCGGCCTATGCGCCAGATATTAAAAAGGCGGAGCAGCTTTCAAAACTTTTCGTAGGTAATAGGCCGCCTTTATCGCTTGAAAGGAGCTCAATGGCGGAAGGGTTTATCAAAGCGCATTTTAAAGATTTGGCTTTACCCGATATTTCCACCTTGAATTATTTGACGGCTTTAATAATTGCAAAAAGTCTAAAAAAGTTTATACTTAATAAATATGAGATAAATCGTCTTTATTTATGCGGCGGCGGCGTTTACAATAAGACGTTGGTTTGTAATTTGGGTAAACTGCTGCCTAATATTAAAATTGCCGATACGGCCGAAATGGGGCTTCACCCGATGGCCAAAGAAGCGGCGGCGTTCGCCTACTTGGCATGGCTTACTTTAAACGGGCGGGCGGGTACATGTCCAAGGGCGACGGGTGCGGCGGAAAGTTCGGTCATAGGGTGCGTGATAAGACAATGAATACCAATCGATTAATACATGCCGGTTTCTGGTTCGGCAAGAGCGACGTAAAAGAAGCCTTGGAGCTTGCCAAGGCTGGGGTAGGCGGTTTTTGCATATACTTTGGCACTACCAAAGAGGTTAAGGAACTTATAGCCGCCTTGCGCGCGGCCGCGCCTAGCGGGCTGATAATCAGTGCCGATTACGAATACGGCTTGGGCCGCTGGCATAAAGACGCGCAGCTTCTGCCTTCCAATATATCGATAGGCGCGGCTCGTAAAGAGGACCTATCCTACAAAAAAGGTTTGATAACGGCGCGCCAGGCAAGAGAATTGGGGGTGGATTGGGTGCTCGCGCCTAATGTGGATTTGGCCGATACTCCCGCAAATCCGATAGTAAATACACGTTCCTTCGGCAAAGACGCTTCTTTGGTTACCGATATGGCCAAGGCCTTTATGCTTGGTTTGGCAGACGGGGGCTGTTTGAATTGTCTTAAGCATTTCCCGGGGCACGGTTCAACTTTGCTTGACAGTCATCTTTCATTACCTACGGTAAACAAGAGTTTGTCCAAACTGCAGGAAGAAGATTTGATCCCTTATAAGAAACTTTTGACCAAGGCCGATGCGATAATGCCTTCGCATTTATTGGTTCCCGCTTTTGATAAAGAAAAACCGGCCTCTTTTTCCGAGAAAACTATACAAGGTTTTTTGCGCAGGGAACTTCATTACAAAGGTTTGATAGTTACCGACGCTCTTATAATGAAAGCTACGGGTGGGCTGGAGCCCGTCGACGCTTTTAAGGCGGGCGCGGATATATTATTATGCCCGGAAAATCCTTTTGAGGTTATGGCAAAACTGGAAAAGGAAGTTAAAAAAGACCGTTCTTTAATAGACCATGCCATAAGCGCTTTAAGCGAGCAGGAAATGATGATAGCCAAACTTAAATCGGCGGAGGATTTCGTCTGTAAAGACTGCGCGGAACAGGCTGATAAGCTTTCTTTTGATACCGCCCGCGCGGGTATTTGCCTTAAGGGTGAGGATATAAAGCTCAAACACGGTAAAAGCGTAACTTATTTGGAGATTGACGTCTTCCCGGGCGGCGAAATGCAGGCCAAAGATTTTTACAATAAACTTAAAGCCGAGGGCATAAAGCTAAAGCCGTATAAAGCGGGCGATAAAAGCGACGTCCTTATAATAAGCACTATGGCCAATTACGCCGCATTCAGCGGGAAGATAAATTTTTCGGCGGAGCAGAAAGAGATTATTAACAAAGCGACGGCCAAAGCGGGCAAGAGCGCGCTTGTTTCTTTCGGGAGCCCTTTTGTTGACGATGGCTTAAAGATAAATTCTTTCCTTATGGCGGGTACTCAGACGGCGCCCTTCCAAAAAGTCTGCGCCGACATACTTTTGGGCAAAGAAGCCGCGCGCGGCTTTATGCCGGTTTAGTCTTTGAAGTATAGCTCCAAAGCGAGCAGGAATTTTTTCTTGTCTGTTCCGCAGGCAAAGCCCGACAGTTTCCCGTCCGCGCCGATTACCCTGTGGCACGGTACTACTATTAAAATGGGGTTTTTATTGTTTGCGTTTCCCGCGGCTCTGGCCGCTTTTTTACTGCCCGCATTTTCTGCCAGTTCAGCGTAAGAGACGGTTTGTCCGTAAGGTATTTTGATAAGGTTTTGCCATATCTTTATTTGGAACGGCGTTCCTTCAAGCAGCAAAGGCAAATCGAATTTTTTGCGCTCGCCTTTAAAATATTGCGAAAGCTGTTTTTCAGCCTCTAAGAGCAGGGGCGTTTTCTCAAGGATAAAATCTTTGCGGGCGCGGCGCTCTTTGGGGGCTATATCGCATATTTTGCCGTCCTTTTCGGCCAGGCAAAGTTCGCCGATGGGGGAAGATGTAAACATAACCTTTTTGATCATTAAAGAATAATATCAAATTTATATAATTATGGTATGCATATTAAAGAAATAAACGCTTTTCTGAAAGAAAATGCCGAGCCTGAATTTAGGGATTTTTCCGCCTCTTTGATACCTTGCGAAGGCGGCAAATTGCTTGGGGTAAGGTTACCGATTTTGCGAAGATTGGCCGCGCAAATAGCCAAAGGCGACTGGGAAGATTACTTTCTTAAAGCGCCGGAGGTCTATACCGAGCATATTATGCTCAAGGGCTTTCTGCTAGGGCATATAAAGGATATCGACGTCCTTCTTAAATATTTAAAGCTTTACATTCCAAAAATAAACAACTGGGCGGTGTGCGACAGCCCTTTATGCAGTCTTAAACTGATAAGGAAACATCAAGAAAGGGTATGGGTTTTCCTGCAAGATTACATAGAAGACAAAAGGGAATTTTACGCCCGCGCGGCCGCTTGCCTTTTAATGTGCTTTTTTGTTGACGATAAATATATAGACGGAACTTTGCTTGCCCTGTCCAAAATCAAAGCGGAAGGTTATTACCGGCAAATGGGCGTTGCGTGGGCGATAAGCGTATGCTATGTAAAATTCCCCGCCAAGACGGAAGAATTTTTAAAGAAGAGAACTCTTGATGTTTTTACCCATAACAAAGCGATAAGCAAAATACGGGAATCGTTCAGGGTAAACAAAGCTGATAAGGATCGGCTGCAAGCTCTAAAGCGGTAGAATATTTTAGTAGAATATATATATATGAAAGATAAAAACCACGGCGTGGTAGTCGCCCCCGGCGCGGGCTTTTGCCCCGGAGTAAAAAAAGCGATAGACTGCGTCTTGCATTTGGAAGCGGCGGGCAAGAAGCCTATATATACTATCGGGCCGCTTATACACAATAAGCAGGTTACGGATATGCTCGCGGAGAAGGGTATAACTTCGATAGACGAGCTTTCGCAAGCCAAGGACAAAAACGGCGTTCTGGTTATACGCGCGCACGGCATTACGCCTGAATTTCAGGCGGAGGTTCAGTCCCAGGGAATGGAGGTGGTCGATTCCACCTGCCCGCTGGTCAAGAAGGTGCATAATGTTATAGACGAATACGCCAAGCAGGGCTACTATACCGTAATAGTGGGCGACGGCGGACACGCTGAGGTGATAGGGCTTTTGGGCTATACGCGCGGCAAAGGCTACGTGATAGCCAACGCCGAGGAAGCTAAAAACCTGCCGCATTTCGATAAGGTAAACATAGTATCGCAGACCACTCAGAAGGAAGAAACTTTTTTTAAAGCGGCCGAAGCCGTTAAAGCCAAGGCCGACATATGCCAAATCAACAATACTATATGCCAGCCGACGAAACAGCGTCAAAAGGAAACATTGGAACTTGCCAAGAACGCCGATTTGGTAATAGTTGTGGGCGGCAGGCACAGCGCCAATACCGCCAGATTGGCCAAGCTGTGCGGGGAACTTTGCCCCAAAGTTATACATGTGGAGAGCGAGGACGAAATCCGCAGGGAAGATGTCCTTTCTCCAAGCAATATTTTTATTACGGCGGGAGCGTCTACGCCAAACTGGGTAATAGACAATGTGGCGAGCAGAGTCAAAAATTATAGGAAGGAAGCCTCCTCTTTTTCGGGGACGCTTGGCAGGATATGGGATTTTATAGTCAAGAGCTCCATTTTTACTGCTTTGGCGGCGGCGTGTCTGACTTATGTTTGCATGAAGCTTTCCGGCGCGCGAAACGATTTAAAGTTGTATTTGCTTTCGGCATTTTTTATCTTTACTTTGACTTTCGCCAATAAAACTCCGCAGGATATACCTTCAAAGATAAAGAAACGTTTTCTCGCGCCGATAGTATTGGGCGGGCTTACGGCTTTTGCGGTATCGTTTAATTACGGCACCGGGGTATGGCTTCCTACTTTGGTGTTCTTGATTTTGGGCGCGGCGGCTTATCCGTTTAGAAATAGGATAAGTTTCCTTTCCCGTTTGCCCGGCACAAAGGATATAGTTACGGCCTTGGGGTGGTGTTTCGTATGCGTATACGTACCGGCGGCGAGCCAAGGTCTTTTGATGAGCAAATCCGCATGGCTGGCGTTCAGCTACGGTCTTTTGCTGGTGTTTATCCGTTCGGTGATACTAAGCATCGGTGCGGAGAACAAAGACATGATGCTCGGCAAGGAAAGTTTTTATAAAGCCTTCGGCATTAACGCCACCAAGACGGCAATCGGCCTGATAATAGCGGCTTTGACGGCGGTTCTTATCCAGCTTTTGATAATGGGTTGGAAGAGCGGCATAGTTTTTATGCTGCTTTTGGGGCAAATTTATACAATAGTAATAGCGGTATACTTTTACAGCAGGAAGACGCCTCGTACAACGGCCAGCGAGACTTTTATAGACGGCCAGTTTTTCGTTCTGGCTTTGCTGACTTATTTGGCGGTGCGATTTTAAAATTTTAAGGAGCGGTATATAATATGAAAGTAAGAAGAATCGGCGTTTTAACTGCCGGCGGCGATTGCCCCGGTCTTAATGCCGTAGTGAGAGGCGTCGCCAAGCACGCCCTTAACTGCGGTATAGAAGTATTGGGTTTTAAAAACGGTTTTGACGGTTTGGTAAAGAACCAGTTTATGGAATTGGACAGCAAAACCGTATCGGGTATACTTACGCGCGGCGGCACTATACTGGGCACGAGCAATTTGGCCAATCCTTTCAATTACACATTGGCGCCGATGGGCTCGCCCGAGGAGCCCAAGGACGTATCTTCCCTGGTTCTGCATACGATAAAGACTAACAAAATAGACGCTTTGGTTACGATAGGCGGCGATGGAACTCTTTCCATGTCGCAGAAGTTTATAGAGATGGGCGTCCCGATAGTTGGCGTTCCCAAGACTATCGACAATGACCTTTCCGCCACCGATTTTACTTTCGGTTTTGATTCGGCACTAAGCGTCGCGACCGATGCCGTAGACAGAATACACACCACCGCGGAATCGCATCACCGCGTTATGATATTGGAAACCATGGGGCGCTACGCGGGCTGGATAGCTTTGCGCTCCTGCATAGCGGGCGGCGGTGACATCTGCCTAATTCCGGAGATACCTTACTCCGACGACGCTATTATAGACGCCATAGAGGACAGACAGCGCAAAGGCAAAACCTTCAGCATAATCGTTGCGGCGGAAGGTGCGGTAAACGAGCAAGGCGAAATGGCGGTAAAGGCAAAGATAGCGGGTTCTACCGATCCTATAAGGCTCGGCGGCATAAGCAGTAAAATAGCGGCGATGATAGAAGAACGCCTTAAAGTGGAATGCAGGGTTGTCGTGCTCGGGCACTTGCAGCGCGGCGGCACGCCTACGGCTTTTGACCGCTGGCTTTCCACCCGTTTCGGTGCCGAAGCGGTGGAGCTTATTTTGCAGGGCAAGACGGGCTATATGGTGGCTTTAAGAGGAACGGAAATAATAAGCGTACCGGTAAAAGACGCGGTATCGAAACTTAAAAGAGTCGACCCGAACGGCGAGGAAGTCCGCGCGGCTTTGGCCGTAGGGACGAGCTTCGGTTCAAGCAAAATCGGCGGAGCGTGCGGAATATAATGGAAAGAATAGACAAAGAACAGCTGATCTTCGGCATACACCCCATAAGGGAAGCGCTTAAAGGCAGAAAGCGCCAAATACTCCAGCTTTACATAGTGGAGAATAAAAAACAGAGCAAAGCGGTGGAAGACGTTATCCGCCTTGCCAAGACCAACAATGTAAAGATAAAGAGTATGGAAGAACGCCTTATGAACAACTTGGCCGGCGGCGCAAACCATCAAGGCGTGATAGCGCGGGCGGAACCTTTAAAGCTTATGCGCCTGACCAATGCTTTATATGAAAGTACGGGCAACAAGAAGGACTTGTGGCTGGCCATCGACGAGGTAACCGACCCGCAAAATTTGGGTTCTATGTTAAGAAGCGCGGCCTGTCTGGGTTTTAGCACTGTTATATTGCCCCAGCGCAGAAGCGTCGGCATAACGGGTACGGTGCATAAGGTGGCTTGCGGCGCTTTGGAAACTTTGAGGATTGTGGAAGTCACCAATCTTACCACCGCGTTGTTGGACTTAAAAGACGAAGGTTTTTGGATTTACGGCGCCGATATGGCGGGCAAGAGCATAAAAGAGATGGATTACGCCTACCCCGCGGTATTGGTTATCGGCTCGGAGGGAACAGGCCTCAGGCTTAAGACCAAAGAACATTGCGACGAGGTTATCAGCATACCGCAGCAAGGCGGCGTAAGCAGTTTGAACGCGGCGGCGGCCGGCGCGATAATAATGTATGATATGTTCTCCAAGATAAAATAGGTTTTGGAGCAAAAAGATCCCCGTCCTTTTAAAAGGGCGGGGATTTTTGTTTTATTGGAAAGCTATATCGCAAGTTTCAGGTTCAAACCGAGAGTATAATTTTCATCTTGGTGTTCTACGTCTTCAAAGGTGGCGAAAGCGGTTACGCCCAGCCTTGAAGGGAGGGGGTTGATGTCCAAGCGCGCGGTAAGGAAATAGCCTTTGTAGTAGCTGTCGCCGCCGAGGTCGTAGACTTTATAGCCCGCCTCTCCGCCGAAGCCGATGATGTCCATAACGTCAAAAATGGCGAAAGCCTTTAAATTACCGTTATAGATTTCGCTGTCGTTGTGCTTGCTCATAAGTCTGGCGTTTAAGCCGTCCCAGTAATCCAGACCGCCGATCGCGCCGAGGTAAAATATTCCCAAATCGGCGCCCGCTCTGGCAAAGAAGCCGTATTTATCGGTCCCGTCGGCTACGCCTCCTTCGGTAAAATCGTCAAAGGCGTCAAACTCTATACGCCCGCCCAAGTCGATATCAAGGCCGATGTTCCAAATCCTCAATATTGCGAAAACTCCGGGATTGGTAAAATCTTTGGTGTCGGTATTGTCGAGTTTGCTGTAACCGATATAACCGCCGAGCTGCAGCCTGTCGGTAATACCGAAAGAGAGCGCCTCGCGTAAGGTATAAATCTTATTGCTGTCGCCGTCGGTAGTATCCTGAAAAGTCGCCACAGTGTCGGAAAGGATCTGCCCCTCCGAGGGCATAAACAACGGGTTGGTTACCGCTTTGGCCAAAACGCACGGGCTTACAAATCCGAGCATAAAGGCAAAAAGCAATAGTTTCTTCATCAAAAAGCCTCCTTGCTGTGAAATATATTTCAATTATGCCAAAAACATATAAATAAGTAAAATATAGTATCATATAAAAAAGGGCCGCTTAACGAGCCCTTATTTATTCTTGCGGAATTGTTATGTATCTAAAAGCATTGGAAATTATAGGTTTTAAATCTTTTGCGGATAAGGTTAGACTGAATTTCGAGCCGGGCGTATCGTGTATAGTGGGGCCCAACGGTTGCGGCAAATCAAATGTTATAGATTCTGTGCGCTGGGCGATAGGCGAGATGTCTTGGAAGTCTTTGCGTTCGAGTTCGATGGTGGACATAATTTTCAACGGCACAAGGAAAAGGCCCCCGCTTAATATGGCGCAGGTCAATATGGTGTTTGACAATTCATCAAGAAAGTTGCCGGTGGCTTTTAACGAGGTTACGGTATCTCGTAAAATATACCGCTCCGGCGAGAGCGAATATTTCCTAAACAGAGTGCAGTGCCGCCTTAAAGACATCAGGGAAATGTTTTTGGATACCGGTATCGGCGGCGAGGGCTATGCCATAATAGACCAGGGCTCCGTAAATCAGCTTTTGGAATCCACCCCAGAACAGCGGCGCGAAATGTTTGAGGAAGTCGCAGGCGTATCAAAGTATAAAGCCAAGCGGGAAGAGGCCGTTCGCAAACTAGAGCGCGTGGATATGGATATAGCCCGCCTAAGCGACACGCTGGCTTTGATAGCGGAACAGATAAAAAAGCTTGACAGCGAAGCCCGCAAGGCCAGGTTATATCAAAAGTACCGCGAAGAACTTAAAGAAAGCGAGATTGCACTCTCCTTGGAGAATATAAAAAGCCACGAAGAACAAATCCAAACGGCGGCCAAAGAGCTGGAACCGATTTTGAAAGAGATAGAAGATTCCAATAATACCGTATCTGCCTTGGAAGGGCAGGTTGCGGCTTTGGATCTTAATCTTACCCACAAACAGAAGGAACTTTCGCAATTCGGGGAGAATATATCTTCCGCCAAATATCAGATAGGCCTATTGGAAGGCGCGATACAGAACTGCCAGAATTTAGCGGGTGAACTTGCTTTGCAGGTGCAGACGTCCAAATCTGAAGAAGCCGTGGCCTCGGCCAGATTGGGAGAACTGGGCCCCGCCTTGCAAGCCTTGAAGGAAAAAATACGGCAAGCGGAGGAGGAATACAAACCTCTGCAAGATAAATATAACGAGAAATATGCCCAAGTCAGCGCTAATGAGCAGGCCCTAAAGACGGCGCAGAACGACGTGGAGAGGGCTGTCGCGGCGGCTTCGGAAGTATCGCAAAAGCAGTTGGAACTTTCCGGCAAAATAGCTTTGGAGGAATCTTCCTGCGCGCACGAAGACGAGAATCTTATCAATTTGGAAAGAAATTTGCAGACCCAGCTTCAGCGGGCGCAAGTTTTGAAAGAAGAGATAGAGAAGTTTGCGGACTCGCTTTCTCAGAAGCAGAATTTGGTATCGCAAGTTAAGGAAGGCCAGCTTAAAGCGGAAAATGCCTTGAGCGAACTTAACTCAAAACGCCAATCGCTTAACGACAAATTGAACAATTTGAAAGGCAAACGCGCCTCGCTAAACGCCAAAATGCAAATGATACAAACGCAAGGCAAGAACGATCCTTATTGGGTAGGTACGAAACTTGTTGAGGAAAGCGGCATAGCGGGCATAAAAGGAACTTTAAGAAAACAACTTAAATTTAAGGAAGAAGATTCCTTGGCGGTAGAAGAGAGTTTTGGCAAATTTATGGATTCGGTTTTGGCGGAGGATTTTGACTCCGTAAAACAGGCGGTCTCTTTGCTTAAACAAAACGGCAAAGCGCGGTGCAGATTTATAATACTCTCACGCGTGCCGCAAAGCAGGGAAGGAACTTCCGTTCTTTCGGGCTCGGCGGTAGGCGGGCTTTTGCAATACCCGGCGGAACTTGAGGGCTTGATAAAATACGTAACGGCTTCTTACAGCGCTGTGGAGAGCGAAGTCGGCGACGGGTTTTGGGTTTCCGGCGGGGCGGCGGGCGTAAAATCGCCGGAGGCTTACTGGGGCGAGGAAGAAACCGTCAAAAAAGAATTAAAGCAGATTGACGCGGAAGAGAAGGAATTTTCCGATTCTTTGCAAAAGGTAAATGAGCAAGCCGCGGAAACGGAACAAACTTTGCGGGCTTTGCGCGCCAAGTATCAGGAAGAAAGCATAAGTCTAAATTCCTTAAACAACGACATCAACTTGCATAAAAGGAGCTTGACGGAAGCGGAGCAGTCCTGCCAGCAGATAGGCAAGAGCAAAGAGGAAATATCTTCAAGGGTTGCGCAGCGCAGGGCAAGAACCGGGGAACTTAAAGTGCAGCTTACCGAGCTTACCGGCAAATACGAAGAGGCCAAGGGCAATATCCAAACCCTTCGCGAAAAGCGCGAATCGTTGGAAAAAGAGGAACAAACCCTAAAGGCGGAAATAGAACAGGCCAACGCTAAACTGTACGAGGCCAAAATAAAGAAGAATAATCTTGATCTGGACCTTAGAACTGCCACCTCCGAGGAACAGAGTTTAAGGCAAGCGCAGAATAAGCGCAGCGAGAATGTAGCAAAAGCGACGGAGAGAATAAAAGTTTTGGAAGGCGAGAAATTGTCCTCTCAAGCCAAACTCGCGGCTCAGCGCGACGCTTTGGCCGCGCTTGAAGTGGCGGAAAACAAAATGCGCGGCGATTTGAATTTGATAAAAACGGAATTTGACGAGAAGAGCACCGCTCTTAACAAACGCAAAGCGCGCATAAACGAACTTACGTTAAAAGCACACGATTTGGAAAACGCGCTTGGCAACCACAGACGCCAGAAAACGGCGATAATAAACAATCTTTTGGAATCTTGGAATATAACCCCGCAGGAAGCGCAGATGAAGTGGGGGGAAGTCAAAGTGGATTACGAGCGCGTGAAGATGATGAGAAAACGCATAGAAAATATGGGCGCCGTAAATATGACTGCGCCCGAAGAATACGATGCTTTAACCCAACGCAACGACTTCCTTAAAAAACAGATAGAAGACTTAGGCAATGCCAAACGGGATTTGAAAGCGGCGATAAACAAAATAAACGCTACCACGAAAGAGAATTTCAAATATACCTTTGATCAGGTGCGCACGCATTTTAAGAGCGTTTACCAAACTTTGTTTGTAGGCGGGGAGGCGGAACTTACTTTAACCGACCCGGAAAACCTTCTGGAAACGGGCGTGGAGATAACCGTTCAGCCGCCGGGCAAAAAACTTTTGAACATATCGGCTTTGTCGGGCGGGGAGAAGGCTTTGACGGCAGTTTCTTTGCTGTTTGCGTTCTTTACGCATAACCCTTCGCCTTTCTGCATTTTGGACGAGGCCGACGCGCCTTTGGACGAGGCTAACGTGGAAAGATTTACCAATCTTATAAAAGAGTTTTCAAGCAAGACTCAGTTTATTGTGGTAACCCACAACAAGCGCACTATGGAAGCGGCGCAAATGTTGTACGGCGTGACTATGGAAGAGAGCGGTGTATCGAAAGTGCTTTCGCTCAATTTGAAGGATCAAGACTCAAAAACCAGACATTTGGTGGCGGCGGCGTCGGAGTAGAACCGCCGCTGTGGCCGGGCTATTGACTGAAGGACAAAATTAAAGTCTAATGGGGATAGAATGAAATACGCCGTACTTTCGGATATACACTCCAATTACGAGGCCTTGGACGTCGTGCTCAAGAAGGTGGACGAGATCGGCGTAGACGGCTATGCTTTTTGCGGCGATCTTATCGGATACGGGCCCGACCCGGAAGAATGCTGCCAAAGAATGATGAAACTCAAGAATTTCGTGGGCGTGATGGGCAATCACGATATGAGTTTGTTTCGGGAAGATTTTTTCAACTGGTTCAGCGATTATGCCAAGGAATCGATGCTGTATACCGCAAAGCAATTAAGCAAAAAATCGCAGGATTTTATAAAAAGTTTCGGGCGGGAATACCACGGCAAGGATTTTTGCATGGTGCACGGCTCTTTTTTGGACCCGTTTAGGGATTATCTGCTCAGCGCGGAGCAGTTCGTGCTGAATTTGGACAAGTGGAAAGGGCAGTTGTGTTTTGTGGGGCACAGCCACGTACCGTTCATTATGAGCTATAAGAGCAATCATATGCCGCAGATAGATTTGTTCTTGGGTTCGGACGTTACGATAAAAATGCTCCCCGGTATACGCTATATGATAAACCCCGGCTCCATAGGCCAGCCGCGCGACACTAATGCTAAGGCTTCTTTCGGGATATTGAATACTAAGGAACAAACTTTCCGTCTTATCCGCCTGCCTTACGATATAGAGGCCGTACAGTCTAAGATAGAAAGCCGCGGTCTGCCGACGATACTTTCCACCCGCCTAAAGCAAGGAAAATAAATATCTGTCGGATAAAAAGTTGACAAGGTTGCAATTTTGAACAATATTTGTTAATATATAGGTACGGGCCTGTAGCTCAGCTGGGAGAGCGCCTGCATGGCATGCAGGAGGTCATCGGTTCGATCCCGTTCAGGTCCACCAGATTTGATTAACCGCCGCTTTAAGCGGCGGTTTTTTATTGGGAATTTCCTTTTGGCGGGGCAAAACCGTTTTATATCTGTGCATTTGGGCGGAGGAATAATTTCTTCTCTGTGCGGGTAAAGCGGAGTTTATATGCGTTCGCTTCTTGACAATGCCCGTTTTAAGTGGGAAAATAAACTATATACCAATTTTTGAGGGAGAGAAAATGAAAAAGATTTTAATTGCAATGCTCTTGCTTCCGCTTTTGTTTGCCTGCGGTACCAAGGTTGAGCGTATGGACGTAGACGTAACAAAAGATTTAAGCGGCAAATGGAACGATACTGATTCTCGCTTGGTGGCGGAAACTATGATACAGGAATGCCTTAACGGTGCGTGGTACGCCAAAGCCGTAAAGGAAACGGGCGGAAAAGAACCCGTAGTAATAGTCGGTACAGTCGTCAATGACACTATGGAGCATATCAATACCGGCGCTTTTGTGGAAGAACTGCAAAGAGCTTTAATCAACAGCGGCAAAATAGAATTTGTGGCCAGTTCCTCGGAGCGGGGCGAAATCCGCCAGGAGCGCCTTGAACAGGACGAATATGCCTCCGAAGCCACCAGAAAGGCCTTTGGGCAGGAAGTCGGCGCGGATTATATGTTAAGCGGCGTATTGAGCTCTATCGTAGATCAAGAGGGCCGCAAGTCGGTAGTGTTTTATCAGGTAAATTTAAAGCTAATCAATATAGAAACGAATAAAATACTGTGGAACGGCCAAAAACAAATTAAAAAATATGTAGCGAAGAAATCTCTTAAATTATAAAAGATATGAAAGCCCGGTTTGCCCTTTTAATAATTGCGTTAAGCGTATTAACGGCGTGCGCCGGGCCTTCTTTACGCTATAAAAAAGACGTCTTTTCCAAAATGGACGAGGGCCGTTTTGACAAAGCGCAAACCTTGATAGAAGAAAACAAATCTAAATCTTACGGCGATAAGAACGCTGTTTTGTATTATCTTGATTTAAGCTCCCAACAAATGGCGCGCCGCGACAGCGCGGGCGCGCTTTCTTCTTTATCGGCGGCGGGCGAGATAACGGAATCTTTATACGCCAAGAGTATAAGCGCCTCTTTAGGAACCTTGATGATAAACGATAATACCGTCGCTTATGTTCCCCCGTTGTTTGAACGAGCTATGCTTCATCTTAACAGCGCCGTCAATTATCTTTATGAAGGCGAGGAAAACTCCGCTTTGGTGGAAGCCAACAGAATAGTTTTTATGCTGGACAGAAATCGCGAGGACCACCCCAAGGACCTGTATAATGATGACGCTTTCGCGCAGTATCTCGCCAGTATGATATACGAGGACAACGGAAAGGTTTCCGACGCCAGAATATCGCGCCAAAACGCCAAAAACGCCTATGAAAGGCAAGCGGGTTCATCGGCCAGTATGCCGCAAATTGATTTGCCGTCCGATTATCAAGAAAAGGGCGAGGCGGTAATTCTCCACTATAACGGCAAAGCTCCGATAAAAATATCCAAGAGCGTTATGCTGGCTTGGAACGATATTTGGTTCGCGGTGGAGGACAACAGTGATTTGGCTTCCACCAGCCAAGGTCTTATTAATGCGGTGTATGCCGGTGCTTTCGGGCGGTCGATAACGGTAAGCTTCCCCGAATTTCAGGATATGCCTTACAAAATAAAATATTCGGAAGTGTCGGCAGACGGCGGCACGCCCGTTCGCACACAGCTGGTCAGCGACGTCGCCTGGCAGGCGAAGGCCGACCTTAGCCAAAGTATGAAGGGTATTTATACCCGTACCGTCATAAGAGCGGTAACCAAATATATTTTAAGCGTGCAGGCCCGGCATATAGCGGAGAAAAATTGGGGCGAGGATATGGGCTTTATAGTAGGCTCCATTATGAGCATTCTGTCCAACGCGACGGAAGTAGCCGATACCCGCTCCTGGTTTACGCTGCCCGCCCAGATAAGAATGGCGAATCTGTTTTTGGCGCCCGGCATACATAATATCAAGATTAAATTTATAAGCGCGCAGGGGCATACTATTGACGAATACCTCTTTGAAAATGTACAAATTATAAAAGGGAAGAGAACGTATTTGCACACAAGGACTTCCCGATGAGGAGCTGAAAATGAAGAAAATCCTTTATCTTTTGCTTGCGGTTTTGACTGTCGGCGCGTGTACCGCCAATAGAAATATATTGAATGAAAAAATGTCTAAATATCCTGCCGATAAATACATAACTAAGGTGGCCTTCGGCCAAACCAAGAATGATGCCAAAGACTCGGCGGTGGCGGAACTTGCCAAATTGTTTGACGATTTGCCGCAGGATGAGGCTTCTCAAATACGGCGGGATAATATCATATCCCAGATAAAGGCTGTACAATGGTGGAAGAACAGGGAAAACAAAAGATATTATGCCATAGCCGTCCTGGAAAGAGAACCGGCGTTGGAAACGATAAGACCTTATTACGCTCCGATAGAAGGACAGCTTAACGGAGTGGTATCCAAAATAGCGGGCGAAAGCGATAAATACGTAAAACTTAAACACGCATTTACCATGCCGCCTCTGCTAGACAAAAGGGAAGAGCTTGACCGCGAATACCGCAAGATATCTTTTGACGGATCCGCTTATGACGAAGACGCCCTGTATTCCTATAAAAGCATATACAATAAAACTTTATATGACGTCAAAATAAACGCCGCTCTTTCTGGCTCGGACGATATAACGGTAAAGACGTATATAATAGACGCTTTAAACGAATTGGGTTTTGGCGTCGGCGAAGATTTAAAAACTTACGATATTGAATTGACTATGGATATAAAAATAGACAATTACGAATCCGATACTTTGCAAGGCCTTTATTGGAGTACGGCTACCGCCACGGTGTCTTTAAAAGACGTGGAAACGGGCGGAATATTCGCCACCTTCAGCGAGAGTGAACGTGTAGGGTCGGCGCGCGGCGAGGACGCAAAAAGACGCAGTTTAGTGGCGGCCGGGAAGAAATGCGCGCCCGTAATTAAGGAGAAATTTGTCGAATATATAGAGAAGAAATAGGAGTCTTTGAATGAAAAAATTGTTGCTTTTGCCTGTATTGATGATATGCGCCTGTTTGGCCTTTACTCAGGAGCAAACTGCTCAGGAAAATAATCAAGCCGCAAATAAAACCGCCGACGCTTCTAGCGAGAAAGTACTGTATTCCCTCGGCTATTTGCTGGGCGAGAATTTAAAGAATAATCTTATGCTTAGCAGCGAAGAAGACTTTAAAGCCGTTTCACAGGGAATGAGGGACGCTCTTTTAAACCGCAATTCGCAGACGAATTTGGAAGATTATAAGCCTCTGGTTGAAAAGCGCTACCGCGAAGATACGACCGCGGTTATGAATAAACGCAAATTGGAACAGGACGAGTTTTTAAAAGAAGCCAAAAAAGACAAAAAGAATACGGTCTTGGCCAATGGCGTAGTAATGCGCGTGACAAAAAAGGGTAAAGGCAAAAGCCCTAAGGCTTCAAGCTTGGTGAAAGTTCATTACGAGGGCAAGTTGTTGGACGGGACTGAATTTGACAGCTCTATAAAAAGAGGCAAACCGGCAGAGTTCCCGCTTAACGGCGTTATCGCCTGTTGGACCAGCGCCTTGCAGGAAATGAAAGAAGGCGGCAAGGCCACCTTGTACTGCCCGCCCGATACCGCCTACGGCAATGCTCAGGCCGGCCCGATACAGCCCGGTTCGCTGTTGGTGTTTGATGTCGAATTGTTGGATGTTATGGACAAATGACTTTTAAATCAAAGATATATGTCGCGATAATAGCTTTTTCACTTGCCGTTATAGTAGCGGTGCTTGCCGCACGCCGTATAGAGAGCGTGTGGCTAAAGCCTGCCTACTCGGAGGAAAGCGAAGATATACAGCTGGAAGAAGATTTCTATTATCCGTTTATAAACGAGGCGGAGAAAGCCGCCCAAAGCGATACGCAGGAGCCTCTGCCCGACAGAATGGTAATAGCCTTGGAAGAAGATGAGGCCTATGTCCCGGAAAAACAAATGCAGAAGCCGTTTTTTGGCGGACAGATCGATTTGCCGGCATTGGCAAAGGAGCAGGAAGCATATATAAACGCGCAAAGCGCTTCGCCCAGAGAAATATCGCCGGATCAATTTAAGAATAACGAGGAGTTGGAACTGCGGTTCAATAACGGTTACGAGAACGATCCCGAACTGCAGCGTTTTGTGCGGGATATGCGCAGGGCGATGGGGGAGGATATATCTAATACACAGTTGTCCCCGCAGGAAATGATGGATAAAATATTAAATAATCCACAAATGCGAAAAATTTTGCTTGAATATAGTAAGAACCCTAAAATCATGCAAATAGCGGAAGATTTAATAAAAGACGCCGAGAAAAGGGCTCAAAACGGGAGCAAAGGCGCCGATAATAATTGACAGGAGAACATAAAATGGGTGTATTTATAGCCGTAATAATAATATTGGTTTTAGTTTTGTATTCGATAAAAGATTTGCTGGCGGAAAAAGACATGTCGTCTTGGATAAATACGGCATTGACTTCGCTGGTGCTTTTTACGGTTATATTGTCGATATTTATGATTTTAAATAAAGGCGGTAATACGCCTTCGGCGGCTACTCCCCAGAGCAAACCCGCTGCGGAGCAAGTATCGGAAGAAGAAAAACCGATAGAAGAAAAAAGCGACGAAGAAGTAATGCTGGAAATAGCGGAGGAGTATACTCTTATAGAGGACGATTACAGAAAGCGCAATCCAGAAGCGACGGATTATGAAGAAGTATCCTCCAATTACATCAAACAGAAATACGGCTTTACCGATGACGAGTGGAGCAATTTTATGACTCATGCCAAAGAAAGCGGGCTGTTTGATCAAGCGCGCCAGAAGATAAAAGGCGACAATGATTTGGACTATTTGATAGCGCAATAATTGTTTTTGGAATTTGACAAAAACCCCGATTTTTAAATCGGGGTTTTTTATGCGCTCTCTCGTTTGAAAATGTTTTATGTTTGCTGCTTGTCTTATGTCGCGTAAGGCTAAGGCGATGGGGCATTACCGGCAGCCTCTTACTTAGCGATTGGAGGGCTAAATATTTGGCTCCAATATGTTTGGAGTTATTTCCAATTTAGCTTATGGGCGGAAAGCCCTCTTTTGGCAAAACGGCTTTTAAAATTTTTTTATTATTTCCGCCATTTGCTTAAAAGCGCGGAAGCGGTGGCTGATTTTATTTTTTTCTTCCCTGCTCATTTCCGCCATTGTTTTAAATGCCTCGGCAACAAAGAATAAAGGGTCGTATCCGAAGCCATTGGAACCTTTATAATCTTCTATGATAAAGCCTTCCACTTTGCCTTGCGTAAAAATTATATCCTTGCCTGGTGCGGCCAAAGCCGCTACGGTAGAAAAATGAGCTGCGCGTTCTTTGCCTTTATAAGGCAAAAGCTCCTTTAAGAGTTTTCTGTTATTGGCTTCATAGTCGGCTTTATTGGGATCGGCGTAGCGTGCGCTTAACACGCCCGGTGCGCCGTTCAAAGCGTCCACCATAAGGCCGGTATCGTCGGCTATGCTGATAAGGCCCGTATTCTCAAGCCCGCAGCGCGCTTTAATGGCGGCGTTTTCCTGCAGAGTGAGGCCTGTTTCCTCAGGTTCGGCTATGGCGGGGAAATCCGCGAAAGAAAGGTATTCTATCTTTTCGCCTTTTGCCGTACTTGGGGGCAATATTTCCAAAAGTTCCGCGAGTTTATGGCGGTTATGTGTCGATATAAGTATCTTCATAAAATTATAAAATCCCCGCTTTTTGGCGGGGATTGTTATCAGTTCAAGTCTTCTTTCGCCGTTTTGATTTGCTGCGCTCTTAAAAGCATTTGCTCAAGTTCGTTTTTGGCTTTTTCCACCTGCTCTTTAGGCGCGTTCTTGACGAAGTTCTCGTTGCCCAGCATTCTCTTGCGGTTGTTTATTCCGTTTTCTATTACCGCAAGTTCCTTATCCAGACGGGCTTTTTCCTTATCGAAGTCTATAAGCCCTTCAAGCGGGATGTATACCGTCGCAGTGCCGTAAACGCCGGTGGCGCTCTGTTTGGGTTTGGCGATATCGGAACCCGTTTCAAGGTTTTCAACTTTCGCCATACTGGTTATGTAATTGTGATATTTATCTATTATGGCCAAGTCGTTTTTGTCGGACGTATTCAAAAGCACTTTAATCTTAAGGCCCGGCGGAACGTTAAACTGCGCTCTTATAGTCCTTATCTGCGTTGTTACGCCCTGAATCAGAGCCATCTGCGTTTGAGCCTCTTCGTCCGATAAGGTGGGGTTATAGACGGGATATTCTTCCTCAATTAAAAACTCCTTATGATCTTTTATGTATTTCTTTAAGCTCATCGCTATTTCTTCCGTGATAAACGGCATAAAAGGATGCAAGGCCTTAAGCGTGTTGTAAAGAATATTGATAAGGATAGAGATGACTTCTTTCCTATCCTCCCCGTCGAAGCGTTGTTTTGCGAGTTCTATATACCAATCGCAGAAGTCGCCCCAGAGGAAGTGATATAAAGTATCTGCGGCCGCGGCCATATTGTATTTTTTGATTTCGTCCGAGGCTTGCTTTATCGCGTTATTGTAGCGCGATATTATCCACCTGTCGCATAGCTCTTTGGGTTTGGCAGGCAGTTCAAGCGGGCCTTCTATGCCTTCGCTGTTCATCTGTATGAAACGGGAAGCGTTATAAATTTTATTGCAGAAGTTTCTGGCACCGATAATGCTTTCCTCGCCATAGGGGATATCTTTGCCCAGCACCGATTGGGACAAAAGCGAAAATCTTACCGCGTCGGCGCCGTATTTTTGCGTAAGGTCCAGCGGATCGACCACATTGCCCAGGGATTTGGACATTTTTTTGCCCGTTTTATCTCTGACTATACCGTTTAATAAAACGTCTTTGAAAGGTACTTCGCCCTGAAACTCAAGGCCCATCATTATCATTCTGGCCACCCAAAGGTAAATGATTTCGTAGCCCGTAACCAATATGCTGGTAGGGTAGTAATATTTAAGCTCTTTGGTCTGTTCCGGCCAGCCGAAAACCGACATCGGCCACAAAGCGGAGGAAAACCAAGTATCCAAAACGTCGGGGTCTTGAATGGTGTCATGGCCGTGGCAGTGTGGACATTCGGGCTTTTCGAAGGAAACTATCGGCTTTGCGCCGTCTTCAAAAGAAACTTTGGAAAGCTGCTCTTTGCCTTGTTTGTCCGTGGTGAAAGTAAGGCCCTTTTCGCTGCAATGTCGGCAGTACCACACGGGTATTCTGTGTCCCCACCAAATTTGCCTGGATATACACCAATCTTGTATATTCTTAAGCCAATTTGTCAAGGGGCCTTTCCAGTTGGCGGGGTGGAATTTTACTTTGTCTTCCTCTATCGCTTTTAAGGCGTTTTTGGCCAGTTCGTCCATTTTGACGAACCACTGTTCGCTTAAATAAGGCTCTATGGCGCTGTGGCAGCGGTAGCAGGTACTGACGGCGTTATTGTATTTTTCTTCTTTGATTAAAAGGCCCGCCGCTTCCAAATCTTTGACGGTTTCTTTGCGGCAGAGGTCTCTATCCATACCGAGGTATTTTTCGGGCAGGTTTATCATCTTGCCTTTATCGTTAATTACGATAAAAGTTTCCAAATTGTGTCTTTGTCCGACTTCATAGTCCACCGGGTCATGCGCGGGCGTTATTTTTAGGGCACCGGTGCCGAATTCCATTTCCACCGCTTCGTCGGCTATTACCGGGATTAAGCGGTCTATTAAAGGTATGCGCACTTTTTTGCCGATAATATTTTTGTATCTTTCGTCTTTGGGGTTTACCGCTATCGCAGAATCGGCGAAAATGGTTTCGGGCCTGGTGGTGGCTATGACTACGCCGTCGGAGCCGTCCTCCATTTTATAGCGCAAGTGCCAAAGTTTGCCGGCATGCTGTTCGTGTTCCACTTCTATGTCGGAAAGCGCGGTAGAGCATCTTACGCACCAGTTTATCATGCGCTTGCCGCGGTAAATGTATTTTTTGTTCCAAAGATTGCTGAAGCTTGCGTATACGGATTTGGCTCTGGCCTCGTCCATGGTGAAGCGGATATTGCTTTGATCCAGCGCCCAGCCCATTTTCTCAAATTGATTGTATATTGCGTTGCCGCATTCTTTATACCAATCCCATACGGTTTGAACGAATTTTTCTCTGCCCAGATCGTGACGGGAAAGCTTCTGCTCTTTTGAAAGTTTCTTTTCTATTACGTTTTGCGTCGCTATGCCGCCATGGTCGGTGCCGGGCACCCAGTTGGCGCATTCGCCGTTCATTCTGTGGAAGCGTATTAAAGTATCCTGCAAAGTATTGTTAAGCCCATGGCCCATATGTAAGGCGCCGGTTATGTTTGGCGGCGGGATTACTATTACGTATGGTTTTTTTGTTTCGTCTATTTCGGCTTTAAAAACCTGTTTATCTTTCCATAATTGGGATATTCTTTCTTCTACTTCTTTAGGGTCATAAGCTTTAGGCAACATAATAATTCCTCTTTTTTTAATTTGCGTAATGTGACTCTACGCCTTTATTATTATATTTTACAATTTTAAGAGTTATAAAAGTATTTGCGGTTGCTTTTGCGATAATCTTACGTTTGTGCTTGGCAATTTATGCTTTTTTTGCAAAAATATAAAGTATGGAAAACAAAAACAAGAAATATGAAGATTTGGAAGTTATAGAGCCAGAAGTATTTGACGAGCAGGGCCGCAAAATATCGTCCCCTGGGGAGCCTCGCGCGGAAAGCGTAAAAAGAGATTTTGATCCTTTGCGCAGAGGCCTAATGGGGGTGTTGGGCGCGGCCGCAGCGCTGCTTAGCGGTTTTATGACTTTGTGTGTTTTTCTGGCAGTTTTTGTCGTTATGGCGATACCGATGCTGATACTAAGCCTGTTTGGGCGCAAACCGAATATAAAAATCTTTAAGTACAAAATGTAAATACATAGGGGCTTCTTACAATAGAAACAGCAGATAAATGGCGAAATGTTTAATATGTTCCAGCGAGAATGTTAAGATAAAACCCGCGAAATTGGCCCCTTTTCTGGCGTACAGGATGTATTCCTCTAGGCTGGAGAGCACCTCCCTTATATATTGTAAAGAATGCGGGTTCTCTTTTTTTGAATTAAGGCCTGGTGCCGAGGAGTTTCGCAAGCTTTACAAGGGTTATAGAGACGAAGCCTATCAAAAAGAACGGCAAAAATATGAACCGTGGTACAGCCGGGAAATCAATTCTTTGCTGGCCGATTACTATGAAGAAGCAGAAAGCAGAAGAAACAATTTGCTGAATTTTTTGAATAAACATATCCAAACCGACACGATAAAAAACATTTTGGATTTTGGCGGTGACAAAGGCCAATATATCCCGAATATTTGCAGTTGCCGCGATAAATATGTCTACGATATTTCCGGCGTAGAAGCGAAAAATGGTGTCATTTCCCTAAATAAATTGGAAGATGTTTTTGGACTCTCTTTCGATTTAATAATGTGCTGCCATACCTTGGAACATATAAGTTATCCTTCGGAAGCAATAAAAATGATAAAAAAGATAGGAAACAAGAACAGCTATTTTTATTTTGAATTGCCCTTTGATTCGCCTTTTTACTGCGGGATAAAGGAAAAGCTTCAATTTGTTTTCAATAGATATTTCAAATTTAAGGATCTGATAGTCAAGGGAGTAGAGATATTAAAAGATCGTAGTTTTCAGATGCATGAACATATTAATTATTTTACGCCTAAATCGTTGAGGATATTGCTAAAGAAACAAGGTTTTGATATAGTGGCCGAAGAAATCGTGTGGGTAGATTCCAAATGGCGTAAACAGAAAGTGATGTGTATTTTGGCGAAGCTTGGCAAACAAGCATGAAAGGCCGTTGATCGGTACGATTGATGTGATTGTTCTTTCCCAATTTGCTATAATATAAATACGCAGTAATTTTGGAGAGGTGTCCGAGCGGTTGAAGGAGCAGTCCTGGAAAGACTGTATACCCCAAAAGGGTATCGAGGGTTCGAATCCCTCCCTCTCCGTATTTTAGTTTTGAATTATTAGCATAAATCCCCGTTAGGATTAACTCCCGACGGGGATTTTCTTTTACTCAACTTACAGCAGCCTCTTGTGCGCCATTTTTTGTGTTTTTTTCGCTTTTTTATATTTTTATGCTGTCTTTCCGTCGGGGAAGTTGTTTAACGGCAGAATTCTTCCTCTTGTTCGCGCCAGTTGGACGTATGGATAGATAACAACCTTTTAAGAGTACAATCAGCCGGCTGGGTGCCATTGAAGATGGCCCGTACGATTTTTGGCGATAAAAAACTCAGTTCAAGGATTCGCCGTACATATTGCTCAGTCTTTTGTTCCTGTTGGGCTATTTCTTTTAGCATTTTACCCTCTAATATATCTTGATGCCACTTATATGCTTGTGCCAAAATATGAATCAGATTAGTATCTTTACGAGGGTTAGGTTTAATCTTTTGCCCTACCAATACTTTGGCTCCGTTGTCTATAATGCCGATATGATAGTCTTCCGTATAGGGATATTCTCGTTCGGATTGCTGCAGGTTCATATCTCTGTTTTCATAGAGGGCATTTAACAGTTCCGTTACTTGTTCTTCATATATAGTGATTTTGATGTGTTTGAGAGATATATCCACCCGCTTGATAAGGGCTTGTTCTGTGTTGCGGGTGATTGTGTAGGAAGTAAGTTTATTTATAATTCCCTTCTGTTTCGCAATATCAAAACCTTTAATATATGGATATATTTTGGCCTTATCCCGTATAAACTGGGCGAACCAGTTATCTATAAATTCTTCCAGTTTGGGTAAGGATATCTTACTTATTTGCCCTATTTTACTAGGATCCTTCTTAATAACTGCTTGGCTGACATAATAGCGGTATTTCTTCCCCTGGCTCCCCGTACTCCAACTGGGGCTCATTACGTTGCCTTTATCATCGTATAACTTCCCCGCCAAAAGGCTTTTACTGGGGTTATAATGCTGCCGGTTGATACGGTTACTGCTCTTAACCGCTTGGGCTTGGTCAAATAGTCCTATTGGAATTATGCCTTGATGTTCCCCCAGATACCAAGTACCTTTATGCCCGACAAAGCCGATATAGGCTTTATTACGCAAGATACAGTTTAAGTTCCCAACAGATATAGGGTGGCCTTGTTTATTTAACCACTCTTTTACAAGTGTGGTACTTTTGAGTTCAATATACTTTTTGAATATACTATTAACAAGTTTTACTTTTTCTTCATCCGGATATATCTTTTTATCTTTGCGGTAATACCCAAGTGGCGGTTTGCCGCCCATCCACATACCTTTTTTCTTGCTAGCGGCGATTTTATCCCTTATACGCTCCCCGGTTACTTCCCGCTCAAATTGGGCAAATGATAATAACATATTGAGTGTTAACCGCCCCATACTGGTGGTGGTATTAAAATGCTGCGTGATAGATACAAAAGACGCGTTATGCTTATCTAATACCTCTACAATTTTGCTAAAGTCCATTAAACTGCGGGTTAATCGGTCTATTTTATACACCACAATTATATCTATAAGCCCAGCCTTGATATCCGATAATAATTGCTGCAAAGCTGGTCTGTTTAATGTCCCGCCAGAGTATCTGCCATCATCATACTTTGTGGATAAAAGATGCCAATTCTCGTGCTTTTGGCTTTTTATATAGGCTTCACACGCTTCCCGCTGGGCCTGCAAACTGTTAAATTCAAGTTCTAGACCGTCCTCACTGGACTTACGTGTATAGATGGCACACCGTATTTTACTTTTCATCTTTCACCCCAAAAAATACTTTGCCGTTCCAGCTTTTACCTGTAATGGTTTTGGCAATACCCGATAGGCTTTTGTATTGTTTGTCGTTGTATAAATAGCCATTAGAGATAACTTCTACTGTATGGACAACTCCCTTATAAGAACGCGTGATTTTAGATCCGGCTTCCAAGATAACAGTGTGTTTATTGACCGACACAGAAGCCTGTTTAACCTCATTAAAAAAGCCAAGGAAAGAAATTTTCTCACGCTTGGCTTGTTCATACCAAATTAGATATTTAATGATTATGCTGCGACGAATTGGCGGTATCGGCCGGTTGATTACTTCGGTCCATTTGGCACGCAACTGCTGAACAGTACAATGTGTATAGTCAGTCATATCCCCTCCTATACACATTACGGCTTACTATGGCCTAGAAGTCAAGTACAACAACATAAAAGGAATATAAGTTCGATTCCTGTTGGGCGCACTTTTCAAAATATACCCGTTCTCCGTCGAGAGCGGGTTTTTTCTTATACTCCCTCGTCGACACTTTTTGAGCAAAATGAGCAAGATTACGCAAATCTTGTATATTCTTAGTGGACCCTCTATGGTGTACAGTAAGTGCTAGTTTCCTTTGTGTTTCTCGTCGACAAAATCTAAATTATATACACTTTTTCCGCAAACTATATCCGCACAACCTAAATTTCCGAAAATTTTTGTCATACTATAATTATTATCTCTCATCGAAGAAGTATAAAAACTACTAAAAAAATTCTTGAAAACTATGAATATACTGGTCACAATTTGGACACTATAACTGCGTGGTTTTTTCAGTTACTGGTTTGCCATTTCTTGTGCTTTTATTGTGCCCTGTGCGCTTTTTGGGCACAGTAAATAAGCTATATGGTTAATGGACAGAGTTTGGAACTAAAAAACCGCCCCAATTGCTAGGAGCGGCTATCTAACGGTTAAGATGATATCTGAAGTTATTCCTCGTTATCTTGTTCTTCTTCCGCCTCGCTATCGTCATCCGCTTTGACATTTATGCTAAATTCTTCTTGGTTAACTTGATATTGCTCTGATAATGCTTTTAAGAAACGCATAATATCCTGCGAGGAGAGGTTGGTTTCGATAAACACCCCATCAATAGGATTAGAAGCTGTAATGAGTGAGTGTGGCTCTCGTGAAATGCTTGGCCTACGTTGTTTAGTGATAGACGATGTGGGCCTAAAATTAAATTTGAAGTCAGCTAGTTTTTGTAAAACATCAGGATTCTCACGATTTAAAAGAGAAATCATCTTTATAAGCATAGTAATAAATCTGTCTTCTCCATACACATTGGTATTGGTACACAAAGTGGGACAGTGAATTAGGGTAAAAGTATAATAGGTTGTATAGGAGAACCTGAAAAATGGTTATGAAATGAAAACAGTACACAAAAGAGTTTAAGCGACAGATATTGGAGTTAAAAGAGCAGGGCAAAACCGCGAAAGAAATCAGCAGCGAATATGGCATCGAGGTTTACCAAAATGCTTAACTCATCATCAGGAATTTTCTCTTATTTACTGTCCCACTTTGTGTACCAATACCATTTTGTATTCCTTGAGTACCTAGTACGCTTCCGGATGACGGATGTCCACTTGTGCCATTGTTTCCGGACTGAGCTACACATACCACAACTATAACAGCAACTACTGCCAATACCAATAATACTGCCATTTTATTTCCTCCTGTTTTTATTAATTATTTAAAAATCCTATATGTTTCGACGAACTATTCCCCTCTTTAAAGGATTCATAATTTTCTTCCATCTCAGGGGTAATACTCGGTTTTGTGTTTTTGATAACGTCCTCCAATAAATCCATTGTAATTCTCTTTAATTTTTTAGAGATTACAGTACGAGAAGCCTCATCAACGAGGAATTTGATATCGGCTGATACATAATGTTCGGTTAGTTGGGCCAATTTATCGTAATCCATCCCCAAATCGATAGGACGATTGCCCAAATAAAGGCGAAACATCTCTTTACGGGCTTCAAAATCGGGCGGGGGTACATAGATGTGCTTTTCTAGCCTTCCGGCCCTTAAAACAGCCTTATCGATTAAATCCGGCTTATTTGTAGAGCCAATCACAAATACCCCTTTATCACCAATATTATCTAATTGCGATAAAAACTCATTAACTTCTCCTCTCTGGTGCTGTTGGAAATCGTTGTCTCTGTTAGGAACCATGGCATCCAATTCATCAAAGAATAAAATAGCGGGAGCTTTTTCCCGAGCTTCTTTAAATAATTGGCCTATTTTCTGTTGTGTGCCATGCACATAAATGCTTGCCAGGTCTGAGGCGAGTATCTTTATGAAATTATAACCTGCCTCTTCCGCAAAGCGTTCAGCAAAGAAAGTTTTTCCACAACCTGGGGGGCCATATAAAATCATCCCATTTGGTAGCCCAAGATGGTGTTTTTTATATTCTTCCGGATTTTTTAAGATATCAAGTACATCTCTCTGTACTAGTTGCTTAAGAGATTTCATCCCAGCAATCGCCGCAAACCCCTTTTTACCACTTGCCAATTTAGACGGAGAAGTGTCTTTTTGCGGAGGTTGAGTGAAGCTGGGTTCTCCAACTACCGTCTTCCCTTTTTCTAGATCATTCAAGAATTCACTAGCAGAATTAAAATATTGACTAGAATCGGTAGATAAACCTCTCTTAACGAGAGTTTTGATTCCTTTCTCATAATCTGCAAGTAGAGTTTCAATATCACTCATGTCTAATTTGTTATTTTTACGATGTCCAAGAATTGAGTCTAAATCTTGACTGGAACAATTATCCATGTTCCAAGGTAACACTCCAAATATTGTTTGATAAAGGACAACTCCTGCCCCAAATAAATCCGTATGTTTGGAAATAATACGAGCTTGGAGCGTTTCGAACGGTAGATAACGAAAATCTGACGAGAGAATCTTTGAAGGTGAATCTTGTAAAAATAATCGAGCTGCCGAGAAATCGATCAGTTTTGCGTGAAATTCATCGTTTTCCTGATTTATAATTATCGAGGAATCCGAAATATTATTATAAATAATAGGCTGAGATAAAGTATGTAAATAATTAAGTGCGCCCAATATATCTCTTAAAATTGACTTAATATCATAAAAAGTTGATATGGTAGAAGTATCGAGTTGTTTATGTAAGGAAGTTCCTATTGGGAATTCAGTGACTAGATAAAGGAACTTATTCCCCTGATAAACAAATTTCCCATCGGCAATATAAGATAGGAGGCATGGATGGCTAATTTGTCGCATCAAATAAATTTCCAAAGGAATACCTTTGTATAAGCGATCCGGATCTAATTTGCTAACATCAAATATTTTCAAGAGACAAGTCTTTCCCTCAGGAGTAATAGCGCGATATCTCTCGCATCCACAATTCGTTCCGAGGAAAAATGCAATTTTATATTGGCTATCTAACACAAAGCCTGTTGCTAGCATACCTTCTTTATCTTTCACTTTGTATTCCCCTTAAAATGGCCTTTACATAATAACACTATAAATACAACAGCCATGACAATATCCACAAACATCCATAGTTCTCGCCCTAAATCTACCTTTAGAAAAGGCTGAAATAATAGAGCCGAAAATATATAAAACCATGAAATTTGAGTTTTTGTAAATGAAGAAACGGCCAAAATTACAAAGCCAGTAGCAACCCATAGCCTGATCAATTGAAAAACTCCGTATGGCCAAGGTAATAATGCCAATAAGAAGGTTATTAACAGAGCAATTGCTATTTTCTTTTGCATATATTATCTCAATAAATTGGGACGTTCCTTTTGCGGCATTAAACTACCGATTTCAAAGCATAAGGATCGTAAAGATTCGGCATTCCCTTGAGAAATTGCCAATAGCCCTTTATTTATTAATTCTCGAGCTTTTGTCGGGTTCGTCCAATGGATTTTATTAAAGTCTCTATCCCAAGATTGTATGATATCTGTGAATGCCTCGCCTCCGGCTACTGCCATGGCTAGTCCTACCTGCATTGTAATGATTTCATCCTTTACCCGTTTAACAGCAGTCCGATCCTTTTTCTCCAAGGCTTTTTCTAGTTTCTGTTTAAGCTCGTCTTTCATCATTACTAGACGCTCTGTCGCTAGGTTATTCTTTTCAGCGACAGCCGGATGTTTCTGTATAACACCTATAATTTCTTCCAAATCGAAGAAGGCTTCTTTGGCACTTTTTTCAAGTTGTGGCCACTCGGATTCAGCCTGTTTTTGCTGTATATTCTGTAACTCTTTACGCCAGTCGTTTTGTATTCTCAAGCGAGTATCTGCGCTTGTGCCATTATTATTTAATTCCTGCCCAAGTTGATCTAATTTGGAAACTTGATCCGTTAGCTCTAATGATTCGGCTTTACCGCGAGCCTCATCCAAATCATGTTTGAGAGCTTCAATAGAAAGAGGCTCTAAAGGTCTGATCTGAATATCCTTTTCCATGCTAAAGTTAATTCCTGGGAAACCGATAATAACCTTCATCAAACTGGATTCATTAACTTTAATAGTTAAATCTACTGGACTGTTTTCCGGTAAATTTTCGGGCAAATCCGTCCCTGTTATCTTTAAGTCAAAGATATGATTATTTAATCTAGCATCGCTTCCCATAGCGTTATAGTCCCCTTGGTAGATGGGGATAAGTAAAGAATCATCAGAAGCGGCTTTTATTGCTTTCCCCGTCTTCAAATCAGAGGACATCCCAGTGGCTGGATAAGGCGTATTTTTGCTTAATCCACTAATTGGGAAAAAACCTTCTTTATCTTCATCAGCGAAGTATTTTATGATGCCGATATGATATGGGAGTACTTGCATGGAATCCAACCCAGCCATGCCGTGCAAAATTGTGAAAGAGTGCGGCTCACAATCTATACGGTTCATGTTTGCATCGTATACGGTTATATTGAACACGTTGGCTTTTTTGGGCTCTAAACTTACCTCTTGGAGTTTCGTTTTTTCAGATAAAGGGAACCGATTGCTACTCCATGCTCCATCTCCGCGTGTTATTTCGGCTGTCAAATCTGATAGATTATTGGCTTTCCCTGGAATAATTTTTAACGTCACGAGTTCCGTATCCTCTACAGAAGTGCCTTCATATTTGACATCCAATTGTAATTTATCTTGACTGCGGGTTTCCTCTTTTAAGTTTTCCTCTACATCTATAGCAGAAGCAAATATAGCTGCCCCTTTTGCCACAACTGTCATGGGATCTACAGAGGTGTCGACATTGTCGGTTACTTGTTCTCGTAACATCTTTCTTAAAATTGGGGAGAAAGTCGGACCGCCCACTAATATCAACTTATTCAAATCTTTTCCTACTAAGTTGTTACGTTTGAGCAGGCCTAAAGTTAAGTCTATTGCTTTTTGGAAAAGCGGTTTGAGAGAATCTTCTAACTAAGGCGCAGTAATTTTCAAATCTATCATTGGCTCTTCTCCGTTTTCATCCTCAAACTGTAAATCTCCCAAATCCGTTACCAACGAATATTCATCCTTAAAAGAGAGTTGATTTTTGGTTTCTTCGGCGTATCTCTTTAAAACTTTGCATAATAATTCCCTTTTTTGAGGGTCGTTTAAAACGAATTGGATGCTATAATGTTCATTGAGATACGGGAGCAAAAAGTCTTCAATAATTTTTTCGTCTAAATTCTTTCCACCAAGCCAGTTGTCTCCTTCTGTGTCTTTAACTACAAGAATTCCATCTTCGGCTTTTATAAGGGCCGCATCAAAAGTTCCACCACCGAAGTCGAAAACGAGCCAATATCCTTCCTGGGCATTTCCTTCTAGTCCGTATGCGGTTGCGGCGGCGACAGGTTCTTGTAACAAGCGTATTTGCTTAAATCCGGCTAATTTTGCCGCCTGCATTGTATCTTCACATTGTTGGTTTGAGAATTTAGCAGGGATCGTAATAACAACAGAAGACACATCTTCGTCAAGCACTAATGTTTTAAGTTTCTTTAAGACTTCCGCGGAAAGTTCTTTGCTTGATAGCTCTTTTCCCAAATGAGAACTCTTATAGGAAACCGAGGTCCCCATGGTGCGTTTAAATTCTCTAAAAGTATTGGGAGCTTCTTTCTTAAATGCACGTAAGGCATGAGCCGCTTCTGTATACCCTGCATTGACTGCAGTTTGCCCGACCAAAACTGCTCCTAAACGGTTAAAGGAAACGCAAGATGGAGTAATATCCTTTTGGTCATCAGCTTTAAAAATTTTAGGGGTTCCGTTTTCCATGCGTGAAATAGCGGAGTTGGTTGTACCTAAATCTATACCATAATCGATTTTGTTTCTCATTTTACTCTCCAATACTTACTTCTACTTGTGCAGATTGAATCATTTTCCCCTGGTAATTGACCTGGGGTTTAATAATTTTAGAAATTACCTCTTCTCCATGAGCAAGGGTATCTGTCGGAAAAGAGGAAACTACCGTCAATTTCATGCCTGAATTAAATTTTTTCCCGAGCAATTCCGGTATTTCATATCCTTGGGAGTTTAGTTTATCTTTTAATGTTTCAATGGACCGCTTTAATTGTTTGAATCCTTTAACGCTGGAGTCCATATGCGACACATTTCTTTCCATCAATGTGATTTCATCAGCCACCTTTAGTGCTAAGGAAAAATCATCAGGTTGGGTGTTGGAAGGGGTTTTAGCATTGTTATCCAAGAGCTGGTGACAGAGGCTAATCTGTTCCTGGAAGAAAAGATTTATATCGTCTTTATTCTTCTGTATTTGCATCTTTAGTTGTTGTATGATAACATTGAGCTTTTTATTTTTCAAAAGAGCGAGAATAACAGTTCCCACCAAGCCCAATAGTAACGCCCAAACAAAGAATGCATATTTTTTCCCAGTATTCCTCAATGATTCCACCTTGTTTTCTTGTTGGGTTATCTTTTTTGTTGTCTCAGTGTGGTTTTGTTCTATTTCCACCGTCGTTGCAGACATTTTTTGAGAAAGTTCTGCAACTTCTTGTTGCTGTTTCTTGGTGTTTTTTTGAGCATCTATTCCCTGCCGTGTAAGAACAGCTCGTAAATTTTCAACATTATTTTTAACAGATTCGATTTCCTGTTCGTTTTTCTGTTGTTTCTTCTGTTGCGATTCGAGCAGTTCCTGCATCTGTTTCACTTGCTGTTTCAATAAAGTGATTTCTTCTCGCGGATCAATTTTCTTAGCATGCAAGCAAGGGACAGCTAAAAGCAAAATCAAGACTAGTTCTATACGTTTCATTAATATCTCCTTCTGCCGTAGTTATAGCTATTTCCGCCGTATGTATAGTAAGAATGAATATAATAATCCGCTTCATAATATCCGTTCTTAAATGTCATCGAACTGGCATAAGAATCTCCGCCTTCTGTAACTGCAACAACCCGATATGTGCCATTAGGTAAATTTATCGTAGAGCGGGTACCTTTTTTAATCTGCATTTGTTTTGTTGAAGGCCCTTTGAAATATACAGTTAATGCACCAGACGTATCATTTCTAATAGCAAACGATGATCCGAAGCCTTTGTACGAGGTGTACGTCGGAGAAGGGAGACTTCCCTTTGAACGAGAATAATATTTATCTATTTTATTTTCTAATTCCTTTTGTAGAGCCTGTTTTACATGCGCCCCTTTCGGATACAGTTGCATATATTTTTGGTAATCTTTTGAAGAATTTCCTTTTTGGGCAGTTTCCCATGCGGCTTTTTCTGTTCCCCATTTTTGATTTTCTAAAGCTTCTTTCGCTTCCGTGGAAAATGTCCCATTAGGATATTTATCCAAATAATCGGAATAGCGTTTTTCTCGCTTTAAGCTTTCCCATAGTTCTTTTTCTTCTGCGGCCCGTTTCTTCTTTTCTTCTTCTCTTTTAATAAACTCAATTTGCGTCCTTGCGGCATCTCTGTACTGTTGCGTACGTGCCGCACCTATGAAGTTTTCGTAAGCGTCTAATGTATTTTGTTTCTTAACAATTTCATAATCCGCCTTATCTCTTTCGACGTTGACCATATGAGAATGTATTCCACAAGCACCAAGCCCAAGAAGGACGGCGATTATACCCAAAATAATCCAAGTACGGATAATACGATTTCTTTCTCTCTTTTTTAAGATCGCTAAAAGAGGAGAGTTATCCGGCAAATTCTCCATTAATTTGGATTCAAGCCCTCTGAGAAAATCAGAGGCGAAATCCCGAAGAGCCTTAAGCAAAGCATCCCATACTTCTAACTGTTTACTGCCCTTGGCTTTTGAAATAGTTCGAATCATTTTATCGGACATTTCTTGTTTAAGTTGAGGAAGAAATAAATCAACATGTCCGAGATGTTGGCTGATATATCCTAATAAAGCCAGTAAACGTTCTATAGAATTTTCCGGCAGATCTTCATAAGACGCTAAACAGTGCTGTTTCCAGTCTTCGTTGTCTAGATATCTGCGCCAATACGAAGTGTCAACATACTGACTAAGTTTTTCAAAGAGTTTATCTGCTTCATCGATAGCTTCCTTGTTACGACTGGCCGCCAGTTGATCTAATGCACTCGTTGATACGAATTTCTCCAACATTTGCCTTAGTTTCCAGCTATTGACCTCAACTCTCTGACCGAAAAGCAAGCCGGAAAGAATTTTGTTTCTCTGTTCGATTTCTCTACAAATTTTCCAGGCTTCTCGAAGAGCATGTAGCGCGAGCATGCCTTCTTTGTATTCGTATTCTTGTATGCTTTTATAATTAGTGTCAATCCTCTCTCCGATAGATTTACTGAAGTAAAAGTCTTTAGCTAAATCTAAAATATCAAGCGCGAGTAAATGAAAGTCCTTCGGAGCTTTTTTTGTTGTTTTCTTCTTTACAATAATAATTAAAATATGCAATTGCCGCTTGCAAGAGATCTTTAGCTACTTGATCTGATAGTTGATTATATTGATCGGAAGAAAGTATTTTCTTTGTCTTCTTTAATTCTTTTTTCACAGAAGAACTGACTTTTTCGGCGGCTTCCGGAACTTCATACATTTTGCTTGCTTTTGTGTCTTCAATGCTTTTAGCGATAGAGCGGATTCTGTCTTGTACAGAATAGAAATATTTATCTAAAAATGGAGTTCGAGCCACAAATTCTTGCTTAAAGATATCGCTCATAGAGGACATATCTTCAAGGTCCAGGATAGTGTTAAGGAAAAGTAATTCTACCTGCTCCTGTTCTATTTGGTAGGTTTTATCCGTTACATGTGAAACGAATTCGTTCCAACAAGGGCTATCCAACATTATCAAACGAGCTTTAATAGCTTCTATAATGTGAGAATTAGAGGTTTCGGGATTAATAATAGCAAAGATAAATTTTAGTACGCTCCAATTGTGAAAAGCGGATATGTTTTTGCTTGTTACTTCTTTGAATTCTCCATTTGAAGAGTTTATTACAAGTTTATTCCATACTTCGAGAGCTTCTTCAGGATTGTTATCTCGGAGAAGTTCTAATGCGGCCTCATCAGCGATCGCATTATGGTTCCAAAACCAAAAAAGAGCATGGGCTAGACGAGATTCATCGGTGCTAATGGAGTGAACCGCGTTTTCTATATCATCAGATTTTCGCTGTAAATCGTCTAGGGCCTGAAACGAATTATCAATGGGGGTTTCTCCAGCTAATAGATATTTTTTTAACCGAGAGCTTTGGCGCGTAATATATCGAACAGATGCTTCACAAGTAACACCTAAAAGACGGTAAGGATTGTGCAAGACTTCTTGTTTGATGTTTTTTAATATTTCCACTTCTTTTTTCATGTAACTAACTCTAAAATTTGTTTAAAACTTGGGCTTTTTCCACCTAATCATAGATCAGTTAGGTATATACGGTTATACTAGCATATTTTGTCATACAAAAAACTTGACTTCTACCCTCTATAAGAGCGTATATGTAGTACGGGCAAAAATAGAGCCCATTTTAAGGAGAGAAATCATGAAGAAAAAGACTGTAAAAAACTGTACCAAAAAACCCACCCCAAAGTCGGTTACTTGTGCCGCAAGAGTAACGCCCATTAAGGCTACCCTGGAGAGCGTAATTGCTAATCCTACCATACTTAAAAAACCCAAGGACCCTAGACTTCCGGCAGTTGGAACCACTTTTATTAAAAAGTTTAAGGGAAGAGACCTGCTGATTGAAGTAAAAGAAGATGGCTTGTACTGGGAAGGGAAGTGCTATAAATCCCTTTCCGGTTTAGCCATGGCCATTACGGAGTACCCGATATCGGGATATGTATTTTTCCACAAGGAGATATTGGAATGGCAAACAAAATAGAAAAAGATGCACTTCGGGCAACAGTAGGTATGCTCCGGATTAATTATCCCAAAGGGACTAGGGTGGAGTTGATAAAAATGGACGATGTGCAAGCACCGCCCATAGGGACACAGGGGACCGTACAACTTGTGGACGATATTGGAACCATAATGGTGGACTGGGATAACGGAAGTAAATTGGGAGTGGTACTAGGGGAGGATACATGCCGGAAGATAATGCTCATGTACGGTAAGGAAGCAAGCAACCGAAAACAAGAGATAGACCGCCA